>JBEBWI010000038.1:0-19258 GCA_040392345.1 Leucobacter soli
TCGGGTGAGGCGCTCACCCCTTCAGGCTATCGCGCCCGCGATCATGCCGTGATTCACCCCCGCCATCGGCCACCGGAACGGCCGTGATCCGAGCACCGGGATCCTTTCGGAGCGATTCGATGCGACCGTGTCGGAATGCGCGCAGGGGATCACCGGATCAGGACTATCCCGCGTCGAGGATATCGACCACGTAGACGACGATGTCGTCGGCCCGCATGCCCCTCGACTCGAACTCGTCGGGTTGGTAGCCCCCGGCTGACGGCACCATGACGACCACCTGCGAGCCGACGGTCTGGCCGGTGAGACTCTCGGCCAGACCTGGGAGCGCCTGATCGACCGGAAACGCGAGCGCCGTCGCCGTCCAGGTGTCGTCGAGCACCGTGCCCGTGCGGGCGACCACGCTGCGGTAGTGCGCGAGAACGGTCTGGCCCGGCTCGACCACCGGCCCCTCCCCCACGATCCGCGCGGCGAACTGCACCGAGGCCCCCGGCGCGGCGCCCGCCGCATCTGCGATGCTCGGCACCCCGTTCGCATCCACGGCCACCCCGGGGAAGCCCGCGGGCAGCGCCTGCTCGGCGCCGACGGCGCGTCCCGCACCGGGCGAGAGCACAGCGCCCAGGTCGAGCACGGCCACGAGCGTGTCGTCATCTGCGATCTCACCGCCCCCACCGCCGGGGCCGAGCATATCTACCGCGGGCATGACGCTCGCGATGCGGTCGCCCTCCGACGCGCAGTTCACCATGCTGTAGTACCAGGGTGCGAGCCGCTCGCTGCTCATCACGAAGCGGCTCTCCTCCTGCGTGTAGACGTTCCCGCTCTCGCCGACGAAGATGTTGAGCTTGCCGACGAACCACGAGCCGGCCTCCACCGGTGCGCCGTCGCCCGACTGCATCACCGTGCGCTGGAAGCTTTGCGCGCTCACCCGCGAATCGAGCTTCAGCTCGGTGCCGAAATCGCCGGTGACGCGCACTGCGTCGCTCTTGTTGCCGGGCAGCGCGCAGCCGTCGGCATCGACTCCCCCGCCCTGGTCCGCGGGAGAGCAGCCCATCAGCAGCGTCAGAGCGAGCAGCGCGACGGGAGCGGTGGCGAGGGCACGGGTTCGAGTGCGCTTCATGAGCGGGTCCTTTTCACTTTCACTGGTTCTTCGAGGTTGACGATGCGAAGAGGGCGGGGCCGGCGGTCCGCCCTGCGACTGCAGAATGACGGGACCCGGTTCATCCCCCGCCCCCTGCCCGGGAGGCGTACTCGTTCGCCGCTCGGGCGACGGAATCGACGTAGCTGTCGAGGTGGTTGTAGCTGAAGACCGCCGCACGCCATGATGCGGCGTCGCGCATGCCGCCCCCGGCGCACAGATAGCGGCCGGCGGCCAACGCCGCGTCATCGATGTTGTTCGGATCCGACGAGCCGTCCCCGTTGCCGTCGGCGCCCCAGCGGGCCCAGGTGTCGGGGATGAACTGCATGGGCCCCACCGCCCGGTCCCAGACCGTGTCGGAGTCCCACGCCCCGCCGTCGGTGTCCGGAATCGCCGCGAACCCGTTGCCGTCGAGCGCGGGCCCGAGGATCTGCGGTGAGGCATCGCCGTTCGATTGCAGCACGGCTCCGCCGAAGCTGCCGTGACCGGACTCGAGCCGGCCGATGCCCGCGAGGGTGTTCCAGCCGATCCCGCACTCGGGCTGCTCGGAGGCGAGCACGAGTTCGGCTGCGGCGTAGGCGATGAGCGCCCGCTCGGGAATACCGGAGCGGGCCGCGGTGAGACTCGCCCAGCTCCGGTCCACGATCTGCACCGCACGGGAATCGGCGGCCCGCGATGGCTGCGTCTCCGACAGCGGAAGCTCTTCGGCGGGCACCGGCACCGCGGGCTCGAATTCGAGCGGGGTGACGGTCTGCGCCGCCGCTCCGGCTCGCCCGGAATCGGCGAAGGCGCTCCCCAGGGCGAACCACCCCCCGGCGAGCACCGCGGCGACGCCGAGCGCGACACCGGCGTACACTCCGCCCGAGTGCTTCGGCATCAGCCGAACCGGCCGTTCACGTAGTCGAAGGTGCGGCTGTCGATCGGGTCGCTGAACATCTGGTCGGTGTCTCCGTGCTCGACGATGCTGCCGGGAGTGCCCTGGGCGGCGAGGAAGAACGCGCACTGCTGCGAAACGCGCTGCGCCTGCTGCATATTGTGCGTCACGATCACGATCGTGACCTCGTGCTGCAGCTCGAGCATCGTCTCCTCGATCACGCGCGTCGAGGTGGGGTCGAGGGCCGAGCAGGGTTCGTCCATCAGCAGCACTCGCGGCATGACCGCAAGAGAGCGGGCGATGCAGAGGCGCTGCTGCTGACCCCCCGAGAGGCCGGCTCCCGGCGAGCGCAGGCGATCCTTCACCTCGTTCCACAGGCCCGCCTTCGTGAGCGAGGATTCGACGAGATAGTCTTTCTCATCGCGCGGCGCCTTCCGGCCGGTGAGCTTCAGGCCGGCGATCACGTTGTCGTAGATCGACATCGCCGGGAAGGGATTCGGCTTCTGGAACACCATGCCGATGTGCTTGCGCGCATCGACGAGCTTGCGCTGCGGATCGTAGATGTCGTGCCCGTCGAGCACCACCTCACCCGCGAGCGACGCCGAGGGCACGAGCTCGTGCATGCGGTTCAGGATGCGCAGGAACGTCGATTTTCCGCAGCCGGAGGGGCCGATCAGGGAGGTGATCTTGCCGGCCTGCATGGTGAGCGAGACGCGATCCAGCACCTTGCGCTCGCCGAACCAGGCGGAGATGGTGCGCGCCTCCAACTGGGCGAGGTCGGATTCTCCGGGCCGTTCGCCCGAGCCGCCCTCCAGCACCGCGGGTTCGCCCAGCGCTTCTGTCTCGGCTCGGGAATGCACCGGCTCGAGGATCGAGGTCTTCTCCATGGCAGGCGGCATCAACCGCGTCTGTTCGTTCTCGAGAGTCATCGCGCACTCATTTCTTCGTTCTTACAGCAAGTTGGGGAGCAGCCGGATCACCTGGTCGGTGATGACGAGCCCGGTGAGGACGACCACGGGCAGGAACACGGTCCATGCCTGCCGCGGGCCGATGCGGCGCACGGCCCACAGCAACCCGATCTCGGCCACGATCAGCACCTGCACCGCGAAGACCAGCGCCCATACGGTGGTGGTGTCGGTGGCTAGCGACTTGTCCTCGGGGGGCAGGGTGAAGTAGCTGGTCTGCCGCGGCCCGTTCGGCTGGATCTCGCTGGTCAAGCGGGCATCGACGTACATCGCGCCCGAGGGAGCGTAGGGAAGACCTCGGGCGGTCTCGAGCACCATGCGGCTGGTGCCTGCGGTGATGGGCGGCGGTGACGGATCGCCCGCGTAGCGAAGACCCATGACCTCGTAGGTGTGCTCGCCCTGACCCGTGGTCACGGTGATGAGGTCGCCGGACTGCAGATTCTGGATCTTGCCGAACGGCCCGCCGTAGGCCGAGGCGCGGCCCATGATCACGGTCACGCCGGACTGGCCCGGCAGCGCGGTGTCCCGCCGGTGACCCGGGCCCTTCATGGTGTCGCCGCTCGAGGTGCCCTCGACCACGATGGTCTCGAGCCCGACGCTCGGCGCGGAGATCTTCGCAACAGGCGCGCCGTCGGGCAGCAGCACGTCGTCGACGTCGCCCTCGCTGACGGGCGCGACGCCCGCGGCGAGCTGCGCCTTGAGGTGGTCGGTGAGCTGCTGCTGGTGCGCCACGTACTGGATATGGCTGATCAGCATCAGGTTGATCACGAAGGAGAGCAGCATGATCGCGAGGATCGCGATGATGCTGCGGATCAGCGTCTCCCGCCGGCTCAGCACGAGAGGCGGCTTCTCCGGTTCCGGCGGCCGACGCGGCGGCTTGGGGGGCTTCGGCCCGTACGGCGGCTTGGGCGGCCGCTCGCCCTTCGGGGGCTTCGGCGGGCGCTGGCCCCTCGGGGGCCTCGGGGCCTTCGGGGCCTTCGGGGCCTTCGGGGCCTTCGGGGGGAGGATCTCCGGCTCGCCGCGGTCGGTCTTCTCGATTGTCATGCAGCGACCGTCTCCTCGTCGACGTCCATCGCCTGGCGGGCCGAGGCGCGGCGCCACCAGACGTAGGTGCCGATGCCGAGCAGCAGCACTGCGCTCGCGACGGCGATCGAGAACCAGGGAACGACGATGATGTTCTCGGCTCGGGTGATCGGGTTCAGTTCGACCCCGTCCACCGACTCGGGCGGGATGAACTCCGCATGCGTCTGGTAGAAGATCCACTGACCGGGGCCGGGCAGCGTCGCGGTGAGCTCGCGGGTCTCGCCCGGCACGAGCTCGTTCACCTCGGTCTCCACCGGTTCCACCATCATCCAGCCCCAGGCAGTGGTGATCCAGAACCTGGCGACGCCGTCGACGGTCTCGCCTGAGACGTTGCGGATCACCAGCACGATGCGCACTTCGCCGCCGTCGGGGTGCAGCGACCAGGAGCCTGTCGACCTCACATTGCTCACATAGATGAGACCCGCCAAGGTAGCGGACTCCTCGCCGAGCGCCCCGTCGGCATTATCCGGATCGGTGATCGGCGCCTGGGTGACGGTCGGGGGCGCGGTCGGCGACGGACCGCTCGCCGCCCCGGGCCCCTGGTTGCCCCCCGACGCGGGCGGTGGGGTGGTCGTGGGAGGCGGGGTGGTCGGAGGCGCATTCGGATCGATGACCTCCACCGTCATGTTGCTGTCGTCGGAGTCGTCCGCCCAGGCGGGTGTCGCACCGGCGCCGCCCGCGAGCAGCCCGAGTGCTGTCGCGGCGAGCACGGCGCTGCCGAGCAGCGCGGCGCTGAGGATTCCCGCGGCGAATCGCTTGGTGCGCGTGGAGCGCCGCAGGATCATGACTGTCCGGCCTGCCCCGGGTGCGCGCCGACGCCGACCCTCTCGAGCGCCTCAGCGCTCTGCGCGGCCTCGGCCTCCGCCTTGCGGCGGGCCTCGCCCTCCGTGTATTCGATCCAGGCCGCGGCGCGCTTGCGATCCTGCGCACGGCGCCACTTGACGAGGAGGAACACGAGCCCGGCGAGGAGGATCATGATGACGAGCAGCCACGGCATGGCCAGCACGAAGGCGTCGCGAGTGGTGGGCTCGGTGACCAGGCGCTTCTCGGGGTCGTTGCCCTCGACGAAGGGGCTGAGCGTGACCCATGGGTTGAGGTAGCCCCATGCGGCGACGCCGGAGACCTCCGTCTCGTAGACGCGGGTTCCGCCCGGCAGCAGCTCGGGGATGCTGTCGCCCGCGCGGTTGTCGAGAGGGAGGCCGAACCAGGTGTTGACGCCGAGCTTCACGTTCGCCGCGAGCGCGATGTTGCCGGTGTTCTCGACCGTGTACTGCGTCTTGAGCGTGCCCGAGAGCGGGTTCCACCAATCGCCCGTGTACCGGCCCTCGAGCTTGCTCACCGAGAGCCCCACCTGGATGTCGCCGGAGACCCGCACATAGGTGCGCGTGCCGACGCGGCGGTCGACCCGCACCTGCCCGTCGGGGGTGACTACCGACGCGACGATTCCGCCCGCGTGGTCGCCGGGGGTCGCGTTCTGGGGCACGACGATGGTGAAGGGCACGAGGCGCGACTCACCGGGCTGCAGATCGAATTGGATGCGGTTGCTGCCGTTCTCGAACTGCACCCAGGTGCCGAGGTCGACGGGATCCTCGTCGGTGGGCTTGAGCGCGTAGGCTCCGGCGTCGTCGTTGAAGGCGTCGGCGCCCAGCACGGTGAAGGTCTGGGGCTGGGTGCCGGCGTTGCGCACGAGATAGTAGTCGACGATCTGCTCGCCCGGGTCGGCGGAGTAGGTAAAGCGCGAGCGGCCGTCGGCGGCGCCTTCCGAGTTGCCGGGGACACCGGAGATGCCGATCTCCTCCTGAGCCGCAGAGGGGGGTGCCGGGGCGAGGAGGATCCCGGAAACGACGACGGCGCCGGCGAGGGCGCCGAGGAGGGTCGCCGTGAGCATGCGTCGCATGCCGGTCGCGGTACTGCGGGCGATCCGGCCCGCAGGCCGACGGGTTCCGGTCTCGCGAGTCTGGTTCGGGAGTTCAAATGTCACGGTGCATCGCTTTGTTCGGGCGCGAGTGGGGCGCGGGTCGGTCGGGATGAAGGGTGAGGTCTCATGCGGGGATCAGGGTGAACGAGACCGTCGAGGTGTAGTTACCGGGTGCGGCGTCGGGCGGCGCTCTGAAGGTGAGCCCGAGTTCGAGGCGCACTCCGTCGGCGGTGGTCGTGGATCCGGCGCCGCCAGCGGCGATCTGCCCGGTGCCGCTCGCGCCTGCCGCCTTCGGGGCCCCGAGCGAGATTCCGGGCGGTAGTCCGCTGGCGGCGGCGGGAGCATATCCGAGTGCGGCCGCGGGGATGGAGCGCGAGGTCTCCCCGGTGCCGCTCACGAAATCGGTCGCCGTCATGGTGAGCTGCCAGCCGGGCCCGTCGGAGCGGTCGTAGATGACGGTGAGTCCGCTCATCACGGACGGCGCCGCGTCGGTGGAGTCGCCCCTGCCGACTTCGCCGAGACTGATGGTCTGCGCCGCGGGCATCACGAGTTCCACGACCTCCGACGGGGCTTCGGCGTCGAGGGTCTCCTGGCGCGGAATGGCGTCCGGGGACCCGGTCCAGCTCGACTCGAGGAGGCCGGGGATCGAGGGGTCGGGCTCCGACGACTCGGTCGCGATCGGGTCGAGGGTGAAGCGGTTGTTCGGGAGGATGCGCATCGTGCGGTACGCGGCGAAATCGACGGTGACGCCGTTGTTCCGGGTGAAGGCCACGCCGAGGTGGTAGGTGCCGCCGACATCAGCGAACACGCTGCTCAGTCGGTCGCCGCCGGTCTGCCGGCTCGCGGTGAGCGTGGGGGCTACGATGCCGCCGACCGCGGGCATGGCGCCGGGAGCCCAGGCTTCCCACGCGGTCGTCCCGCCGGCGCGGAGGTTCGCCGCGGAGGAGATGAACGTGAAGCTCTCGGTGGATCCCGCGGTCGCTTCGGCGGTGCCGGCGACGGGGGCCATCAGCTGCGCCCCGCTCGCAGAACCGAAGATCGGCTCGCTGCGGGCGAAGACGTAGCCGGCGTCGTCGATCAGGTTCCCGGTGTTGCTGTAGACGAACAGGGCGCCCTCGGAGCCGTTGGGCTGCGGCACGACCGGGATGGCGGGAGCCGCTGCGGCGGCCGGGAGAAGGGATGACGGAGGGAACCCCATGAGCAGCAGTGCGAGCAGGGTCGCCGCGACGACTCCTCGTATAGATGCGATCCTCATGCTGGTTGGCCTCCTGGTGGTGGTCGGACGGGGAACGCTGCGCACCTGCTTCACGTGCTCGGCGCAGCGGTGGACACGCCATATGGGAAAGGCTCGTGAGCCTCTCCCATATGGGTGTCACCTAGTCATGCAACTGATGCAGGGCCTGCTGTCTAGCGGGAGACGAGGTCGAGCGTCAGGGTCGAGCCGTAGGTTCCGGTTGCTGCATCGATCGGCGACTTGAAGGACAGGTCGAGATCGAAGTCGGCGCCGGTCTCGGTGGTCGAGGTCAGGGCGGCGCCCGAAGCCACGATGCCGAAGCCGGCGACGCCGGCCACCTTGTCGGTGCCGAGGGTGGCAGCGCCACCGTTGGTGCCGACGCGCGAGATCGCGTAGCCGAGCGCGTCGGCGCCGATGGTGTTCGCACCGCTGGTGAACGCGAGCGCTGAAGCGTTCACGTCCCAACCGAGAAGGTTGTAGCGGTCGTCGATCACCTTGAAGCCGCCCATCGAGACCGGGGTGGTCTCGACGTTACGGCTGGCAGACCCCAGATCCACCGAGGCGGCGGGGGCGATCAGCTCGAAGCGATCCGAGGCCGAGACGGTCGCGGTCAGGTCGACCGAGTCGGTCGCGAAGACCGGTGTGGTGGTCTGCAGCGTGAAGCCGCCCCAGCCGAGCACGTCGCCGTTGGAGGGATCCCAGATCACCAGGTTGTGCGGAGCACCGGGGGTGAGGCCGGAACCGGCGGTGTTGACCGAGCCCTGGCCGTTCGCGTCCAGGGTGACCTGGCCGAGATCGACGTAAACGGAGAACGCGCCGACCTGCACGGTCTGGTTCGCGAACGCGACGCCTGCGTCGATGTTGACGATGGTGCTGTCAACGGTGGTCGACGCGAGGTTCGGGATCTCGAGACCGGGGAGGAGGTCGGCCTCGGTCGGATCCTCGATGGTGGCGGCACCCTCGACCTCGATCGGAGCCAGCGTGTACTTTCCGCCGGGGAGAATGGTCATCTCACGGTAGATGATCGCGTCGATCGTCACGCCGCTGTTCTTCGTGAAGGCCATGCCCATGAGGTAGGTGCCACCGACGTCGTTGAACACGCCGTCCTGGCCGATACCGTTGGCGTTGCCGTTGCCTCCGGGGGTCACATTGCCCATGAACACGCCGTTGCTGGCCGGGTTGTAGGGATTAGCGGTACCGTACGCCTCCCAGGAGTTGCGACCCGCTCCGCGCAGGTTCGCCTGCGAGGAGATGAACGAGTAGGTGGCGGTAGCGGTAGCGACCTTCGACGCGTCGAAGGGCAGCTGGCGAACGTTGTAGTCCGTCGCGCTGCCGGCGGTGATGATCTCCTTGTTCCGGTCGAACACATAGGCCGGATCGATGATCGGATCTCCCGTCTCACCATCGAAGATGTGCAGAACGCCGTCAGAGCCGTTCGGCTGCGGGTTCAGCGGGTCTCCGGGGGCCGCGTTGGCCGCGACCGACGAGCCGCCCACGAGGGCGAGGGCGAGAAGGCCGGCCGCGGCCGCCTTCCACTGCTTCGAGATATTCATGCTCTTTCCGTAGTCCTTAACTCTTGCCGCCGCTTAGGAGGCGGTGATGGTGTTCGGGGTGGTGGCGGTGGCGGGGAGGAAGCCGTACTTCACCTTGACCGCACCGGCCGTGGAGGGCAGCGCGGCGCGGCTGGCGAGCTGACCGCTGCCCACGAGGGCGGCGAGCTTGGCGTCGTACTTGCCGTCGCCAGCGGTCACGCGGGCGGCCTCGACCACGATGTAGGTGTCGCGTCCCCAGGTGCCATTGCTGTAGAAGGCCGGGTTCGGCGCCATGCTGCTACCCGAACCGGTCACGGCCTCGATGCCCGCGAGCGGCGAGCCGATCGCGAAGCCCGCACCGCGGCGGTCGGTGCCCGCACCGGTGTTCTGCGCGACCCACTGCGCCGCCGACATCGGGGTGACCGAATTCGCGGGCATGGGGTCGCCGTTCTGCAGCCGGCTCGTGTCGTGCTCCTGACCGGTCAGCACCTTGCCGGCGGTCACCTGCGCGGCGACGGTCGCCTCGGTCGAGCCGATCTTCGAGATGAAGTCGGAGCGGGTGCCCGAGCCGGACTGCGGGATGACCCCGACGACGGTCTGGCCGCCGACAGTGGAGATGGTGCCCTCGAAGATGCCCTTCAGCGTCGCCGCGTCGAGGTGAGCGAACACGGCGGGGTCGCCGTTGTAGGCGTAGCTGAGCCCATCACGCCCGAAGGGGATCTGCATCAGCGTGCCGTTGGGGTTCGAGGTGCCGGCCGACGAGGAGCGCGCGATGTCGACCTGGTCGGTGATGACCACGGGGCCGATGTCGCCCGGGGTCGCCGAGTCGAACGGCGCGCCGTCGATGGAGCGGCTGAGGGCCTTGCGGCCGTCACCCGATCCGTTCGGGCGGCCGAAAGCCAGACCGTAGGCCTTCGTCTTGATGTTGGGTGCACCGCCGACCGCGTCGAAGCTCGCGAGGCTGACGCCGCCGCCGTGAACGCGGACGTTCGCGCCGGTGACGTTCGTGCCGTTGGCCAGGCCGTTCATCACGTCCTGCAGCGTGTCCGAACCGACGACGACGTAGCCGTCGGCGACGGGCTCCGCGTTGGCGGCAGTCGGCACGGTCGCGACGATGGTCGCGACCACACCGAAGGCGGCGGCAGCCGCGATATACTTCTTGGTGTTCTTCACAATGATCCTTTTCTCATAGGGGTGTGTTGGAGAACAACGTCGGCCCGGCTGGGTCGGCGTCTTGTGCGGCTCGCCGGTGGCGGGTCGCACAAGTCTGTGGGGAGGGCCGCATCATGTGCGCCTCCGTATCCGCCCGACGAGCGGCACCGCAGCGGCGGCGGCGAGCCCGGCGGTGAGCCCCGCGGGTACCGCGGCTGAGAGCGCACCGAGCTCGGGGTCGTCGGGCGTGGGTTTGCCCGCGAGCACGGCCGGCTCCCCCGTGGGCTCCCCCGAGGAGTCGGCAGGGGTGCTCGTCGCCGGTGCCGGAGGCGCGGCCGACGAGCTCGGCATGGGGGCGCGCACCACCGGTGCACCCGTGCCTCCGGTGGCGGGTGCGGCAAGCTGCGACACGCCCTGCTCGATATCGTCGGCGGCCTTCAACGCCTGCGCGATCCACGAGCCCGGCAGCGCCGCGTAGCCCGGGGGCAACTCGCCCAGATCTGTGCCGGGCACCTGCCCGCCCTGCACCGCGTAGCGGATGAGATTCGCGTACGCGGCCCGCTGCGCCGCGTCTCCCTGCAGCGGGTTGAGCGCCGCGTAGACGGGCATGGTGAGCGGGTAGGCGGTCGAGGCGCGTTTCGCCTGCGCGCTCGCGAAGTCGATCCCCATCACCTTGGGCTGCTCCGCGTTCGGAGTCATCGCCGCCGTCCCCGCGGCCAGGCCCTCGAGCGAGGGGCCCACGAACTCGCCTGCGGAGTTGCGCAGCTTCGCCGTGACGGTCTGGTACTGCTGCGCCGCCGGGGTCGTGGTGAGCGCGATCACTTTCTGGCTGCCGAAGAGCTCGCGCGCCTGCTTGCCGTACTTCGGCGGCGTGCTGAACTTGTCCCAGGCGCCGAGAACCAGGCCGTCGCCGCGCAGCGTGTCGTAGGCGCCGTTCTCAAAATCGTGGGTGTAAGGGCGGAAGGTCACCAGGTTGATGGGGCCCGTGCCGTTCGCCGGATCGCTCGCCGTGGTGTCGGGCTTCTCGACGGGGTCGGCCTTGGGGAAGTTGTCGCGAGGCAGGCTGAAGGGCGTGCCGTTGGGGTTCACCGCAGCGCCGGTCGAGTAGTAGGGGTTCACGATCATGCCCCACTCGTCGGGCTCTCCCGCGAGCCACGCGGCGGCCTCCGAATCGCTCAGGATATAGCTCCACAGCTGCACCGCCAGGTCGGAGCGGCCCGATGGCATGAGCGCGTCGGCTACCGAGGAGCCCACGATGATCTGGTGCGCCCACTCGCCGTCGGCTCCGCCGTTGTGCTGGTGGAAATCGGGATCCTGAATGATGGTGCGCGGGTTGCTCCCCGGGTTCTGACCATCGACGTAGCCGATGTGCGAGATGTCCGTGCCATAGGGCAGCGACTCGCGATAGGAGGCCGTGAGCAGCTTCGCGAGCAGCCTCGGCGTGAGATTCATCTCGGTGAGCGGCAGGCGCGCGCGCTGCCGCTCCTCCGCCGTCGCGTTCTGCGGGTGCGGCTGCCGGTCGATGGAGAACGACACCGCGACGCCCGCGACCGCGATGGGGGCATACGCGAGCGGATCCTGGTCGACTCCCGCGATCTCGGTGTCGAGCGGCTGCGAACTCAGCGCGAGGGGACTCGGGTCCGTACGACTGGCAGCGACCATCGCGTCCCCCTCGTTGCCCATGCTCAGTACGAAGGCCGCGCCGTTCTCCCCCGCGCACAGCTGGGGCTGCCATGACGACATGGCGGTCGAGATCAGCTCGCTGCCCGAGAGCTGGCGCTCGGCCGAGCCGATGGTGCAGCGCACGCCGAGGGGCTTGAACTCGAGCTTCACCGCGAGGTGGTGCTCCCACGCATCCCACCACAGCCCCGAGCGCTGAATGTTGGTGGTGCCCGAATCGCCCGTGCCGCGGGGGATGATCACGAGCCAGCAGGACTGCCCCGTCACCGCCCCGCTCGTGGCGTCCGTCTCTGGCGTGCCGCAGCCGAGGCCGGGCGACTGCATGGCCGTCTGCACCTCGAAGGGCACCGAGCCCGAGCCGTCGGCGCCTGCAGGCGCCCAGCTCACCTCGTTGGTGGTGTGCTGGGTGAAGAACGGGTTGGTGTTCAGGTCGATGTAGAGACCCTGCTCGTCGCGCACCCGCACGTTTCGGCCCTGCTGCTCATTCCAGGCGACCGCGTTGACCACGCGATCAGGCGACGCGAGCTTCTCATCGACCTGCTTCTCGGCGTTGACCGCCACGAAGGGAATGCCCGTGAAGGTCGGCTGGAACTCGCTGAGCGCGGGTGCCGTGAAGTCCAGATCCTGCTCGGCGACGTCGTCGGGCAGGGCCGTGCCATCGCGCGTCGCACCTCCGCCGAGCGTGGCGCCGTACTGGCAGGTGCGCCGGTCGGGGTGGCCCGGGTTCTCGGGATCCTCGCCCCAGCACTGCGCGATCTGCAGGAAGTTCGCGCCGCCATTACCGCTCGAGGGCGCGTCCGAACGCTCACCGCCGGTCCAGGTGACCCGGATGCCCTGCGAGACCAGGTCACGGGTCTGCGAGACCGTCACCTCGAGGCCGGGGAAGGGCGCCGCCGATGCGTCGGGGTTCAGCGGCGTGTTCGTCTCGTAGTTGAGCACGACCGCGCTCGAGGTCGCGGCATCGTCCTCCGCGTGCGCCTCCGATGCGCCGAGCAGCACGCTCGCACCGCCGACCGCGGTGCCCACGATCAACGCCATCGCGATGCCGGTCGCCCCGGCGCGCACCGCCGTCGACCACCACGGCGCTCTCGCATGCCTGCCGCGCATCATGACGCCGCCTCTGAGGGCGCGCCTCGCCGTTTGATCCTCGTCCACAGCACCGGCGGCACCACCATTGCCGCGATCAGCAGGATCGCCGCAGCGAGCATCAGCGTCTGCGCGCCGCCCCATCCGCCTGTCGCCAGGGTGAACGGCGACGAAGTCGCACCACCCACCGCTCCGCCCGCACCCGAGATGAGATTGCCGTACTCGTCGTAGACCGCAGCCCCGGCGCCGCCGGCACCGGCCGCCAGATCTCCGTTGCCGCCGGTCGCCGAACCGCCCGCGCCGCTGCCCGAGATCGGGGTCTCGATCCCGGCAGCACCGCCCGTACCGGTCGTGCACTGGTTCTGGCCCACCCGGTCGCAGTCGGCCGGCATCGGCGCAGTCAGCGCGAGCTGGTTGTTCGAGGGCGAATCGCCCGGCTTGAATGTCGGGTTGTTGCAGTTGTTCGGATCGACGCTCACCGACCCGGCGCCCGGGATCCGCTTGATCTGCTCGAAGCCCGCGAGCACCAGGTTCATCGGCAGCGGCGAGTAGCCGAGCGACTTCGCCTGCTGCTGCCCCTCGCACAGCATGTAGTTGCCGAACACTCCCAGCGAGTTGCCCTTCGCCTGGGTGAACACGCCACCCACCTGCGTCGGAACGATCATGTACGAATAGCTCGACAACGGGTAGGTGCGGGCGTCGGCGTTGTTGTACACGCCGTCGAGGATCTGGGTGAGGTAATCGGCCGAGTTCGGATCCTGATTGATCTGCGCCTGCAGCAGCGCCACCGCCACCGCCTCAGCAGTCGGCTCGATGTAGTAGCCTGCCGCGTTCAGCACCTTCGCGATGGGGAACCCCGCCTCGATCGCATACGAGTACTCGACGTAGGTGATCGCTCCCTCGCCGTAATCCTGTGCCACGTAGCCCGCGACGCCGGCCGAGCCGTTCTGGCCCTTCGCGTTGCCGAATTGCGGGTATTGCGAGGTGAGCCCGCAGGGGCTCGGACGTCCCACCGACGAGCAGAAACTGCTCCACAGCGACGGGTACTGCTTCGACATCCACAGCGTGAACTGCGCGGTCGATCCCGACCCGTCGGAGCGGTAGATCGGCACGATCGCCTTGTCGGGCATCGCAAGGCCCGGGTTGTCGGCCTGGATCTGCGGATCGTTCCAGTTGGTGATGCCGCCCGTGAAGATCTTGGTGATCGTCTCACCCGACAGGCGCAGGTTGGTCACCCGCTTGCCGCTGATCTTCAGGTTGTACATGAACGCGGTGCCGCCCGCCACGATAGGCATGTAGGCATAGCCTCGCGGCGGTATCTCGGGAGCCGAACCGTCCTCGGGCCGCGACTGGAAGGGAATCTCGCTCACCGCGAAGTCGACCGATCCGTTGATGAAGTCCCGACGACCCGCCGACGAGCCCACGCCCGAGTAGTTGACCGTCATGCCGTAGTTGCTCGCCACGTTGCGACGCCACTGATCGAGCGCATTCTGCGACCACGTCGACCCTGTACCGGTGATCGGCTCGTACGAGTTCGCATGAGCCTGCGGGGTCGCCGACTCCGTCACCGGAGTCACGAACCCCAGAACGAGCAGAGCGACACCGGATACCGCGAGCAGATGCCGCATCGAGCGTTTCGGACGGGTAGGCACTTAGCTGCTCCTCTGAGATGAAGTCGGATCGGTCGTCTTCCCCCGGCTCGCCCAGCGCTGACCGCCTCGCACCGGGCCCCGCGGGGACATGCGGATCACGTCGCGCTTCGATCGCTCGACCGCGGCGCGCTGCTGGCGTGCCGTCAGCACGCCAGCACCCTGACCGCCGATCACGCGGGCGATCACGAAGAGCAGCAGCACGAGCAGCAGCAGCACCGCCGCCGTGCCGAACCCGCGCGCCACCATGGTGGGCTCGGGCGAACGGACGAAGTCGAACACCTGCAGCGGGAGGGAGATCATCGGCCCGTCGAAGGGGTTGAAATTCGCCACTGCGGTGATACCCGAGGTGAGTAGCACCGGGGAGGTCTCGCCTATGCCGCGCGCGGTCCCCAGGATGATCGCGGTGACGAGGCCCGAGCGCGCGGTCGGCAGCACGACGTGCCACACTGTGCGCCAGCGCGTGGCGCCCAGCGCGTAGGCCGCCTCGCGGAGATTGCCTGCCACCAGGCGCAGCACCACATCCGCTGTGCGGATCACGATCGGCAGCATCATCACCGTGATCGCGAGCGCGGCGGCGAAGCCCGATCGCTGGCCGGTGATCAGCAGGATCACCGCGGAGTAGACGAAGAGGCCGGCCACGATCGAGGGCAGCGCCGTCATCGCGTCGGCGATCGTGCGCACGAAGCGCGCGAACTTGCCGCCCACCTCGTTGAGAAACAATGCGGTCACGATGCCGAGCGGGATGGTGATGGCGAGCGCGATGCCGATCTGGATCAGCGTGCCGACGATGGCGTGCAGGATGCCGCCCTCGGTGAGCGGGTCGAGCGGCCCGGCGAACTCCATCGTCTGCGTGAAGAAGTTGAGATGCGGCAGAGCCTCTGCGCCGCGACCCAGTGTGTACACCACGACGAAGATCAGGGCGAACACGAGGATCAGCCCGGCGCTCACCATGAGCAGCGTCGCCAGCTTGTCCCGCACCTCCTGCCCGCCGGCGCTGAGGCGCATCAGATAGACGTAGATGCCGATGAAGAAGAGGAACGTGACCACGAACCAGCCGGCCACGCCGGTGAGCGGCGCGATCCACCCGAAGAGCAGCGTCGCCGTCGCCATCGCCGCAGCCAGGGATCCGAGTACGTAGAAGACGTCTTCCACTCGCACGCCTCGCAGTGTGCGCCGTGGAGCATCCTCGATCCCCGAGCTGTCGGGGATCTGGGTGCGACGCACGACACGCGGTTCCGGCCGCGCCCGCAGCCCGCCCTGCTCCGTGGCGGCGCGCGATCCTGTCCGCGCGTCTGCTGCCGGCAGAGGCTCGAGCAGCTCGGTGGTCGAGTCCATCGTCGTCTCCGACATCATGCCTCGCTCTCCGCGCCCGAGCGCGAGCGCGCGACGATCGACGACGCGGTGAAGTTGATGATGAGGGTGATGAGGAAGAGCACCAGGCCGGCGGCCATGAGCGCCGACAGGCCGAGTTCGCTCGCCTCACCGTAGCGGAGGGCGATGAGAGCCGACACCGAGTTGGAGCCTGTCTTCAGCACCTGCCAGTTGATGACGAAGATCGGCGAGATGATCATGTAGACGGCGATCGTCTCGCCCAGCGCGCGGCCCAGGCTCAGCATCGCGCCGCCGATCATCCCGCCGCGGCCGAACGGGAGCACCACGTTCTTGATCATCACCCAGCGAGTCGAACCCAGTGCGAAGGCCGCCTCCCTCTCGCCCGGAGGGGCCTGCGAGAATGCCTCGCGCATCACCGAGGTCTGCGTCGGCACCACCATGAGACCGACGACGATGCCCGCGATGAATGCGGACGAGGTGAAGGCGCTCGCCTCGGTCAGTACCTCGCCGTTGTCGCCGGTGACCGCGAACACCGGGATCCATCCGAAGTACGTCGAGATCCACTGCGCGATCGGGATGACGTTCGCCTGCAGGAAGAACACGCCCCACAGGCCGAACACCACGCTCGGCACCGCCGCCATCAGGTCGACGAGGGTGATCAACCAGCGCTGCACCTTGCCACGGGTGATCTCGGAGATCAGCAGGGAGGTGCCGAAGGCCAGGGGGAAGGAGACAGCCATGGCGATCACCGCGATGGTGATGGTGCCGAAAAGCACTGCGGCGATGCCGAACTTCTGCGTCTCCGGGGACCATTGCTGCTCCGTGAGGAACGAGAAGCCGACCGCACCGATCGCATCCCCCGCACGCAGAGAGAGGAAGAGGCCCACCGCGAGCATGATGGTGACCGTGATGATGCCGGCGACGAAGGCGGTCGACCTGAAGACGATGTCCGACACCGACGGGCGCGGCTTGAGCGTACGGGCCGCGACGTCGTCCGCATCACCTGCGTCGAGATCCTGGGCCTCTGCATGCCGCACTCTGATGTCTTCATCGAGCTCGGCAAGGAGCAGGTCGAGCTGCGACTGCTCTGGCGTGCCCATATCCCGCTTTTCCAATGTCGTTCCGCCGATCACGGGCCCGTGCCCGCTCGCTTTGTCCTGGCTGCAAAGTGCTGGACCGTGCCGGCAGAATGTCGCCGACAGGCCTGATGCTGGGCGATATCACCGCCCACCGACACCGAGGCTAAAAGAAAGCTGTGAACGACCTGGACGTCCTATCTGAACAGCAAGGATCGGCTGGGCGAATAGTGCAAGACCGGAGTAGACGAATGGCGAAGAATGGCCGACGCGACGATACCCGGATCGCCGGGCGGGGTCGCTACGGTGTCCCGGCGCCACCGCCGCCGGGGCTCCCGGGCTCTCCTCCCGGATCCACCGGGTTCACCAGCTCGCCGGGGTCGACGGGGTGCTCGGGCTGCGCCCCGATCGGCACGAGATGGTAGGCGATCGTGCTTCCGACTGCTGCCAGTGATCCTGCCCCTGGTTGCGATGCCTGCACCCGGCGCACGAGATCCGGATCAGCACCGGGTGTCGGATCCAGCCCCAGTGAACCTACGAATCCCGCCGCGGCGAGCGTCGCCTCCGCCTCTGCGGGAGTCAGGCCGCCGACGACCGGGACGATGTTCGATCCCGAGGCCACCGTGAGCGCGATCTGCGTCCCCTCCGGCATCCGAGCGCCTGCCGGATGCTCGACGGCGAGGATCGTCTCGGCTACGGCGACGCCGTTGCTCGTAGTGATCTGCCCGACGAGGAGTCCCACGCCCGCGAGCGCTATCCGAGCCTCACCCAGTGACAACCCGACCAACTCCGGCATCACCGCGAAGCGAGGCACCTCAGCCGTCGGGGGCGCCTCGGTCGGCTCGGGCCTCGACGTCGGGCGCTCCGTGCCCGACACTTCCACCCGAGGCGCCTCGTCCTTCCCCAGATACGCAACGGCCATGCCCGTGCCGATCATCAGCACTGCCACGCACGCCGCCAACAGCCACAACAGTGCGGCTCCGCGCTTCGGCCTGACGGCACCGCCTGCCACGGAAGCCGCGCTGCCGCGGGCAGCAGGCACCAGTTGAGCGGTGGTCACGTCGTTCTCCCGCAGCAGCAGCCGGGCCTCGCGCACCGCTGCGAGCATCTCCTGCGCCGATCCGAACCGCTCGCCCGGGTCCTTGCGCAGCGCCCGACGCACCACACGGTCCACCTCGACCGGAAGGTCGGACCGATGCACCATCGGGGCCTGCAGCGGGTCGCTCACATGCGCCGACATCACATCCTCGACCGTCTCCCGAACGAACGGCGGCCGACCCGTCAAGCCGTAGTACAGCACCGCACCGGCCTGATAGACGTCTCCCGAGGGGTGCACCGGATACCCCACCGCGTGCTCCGGCGACAGATACTGCGCGCTGCCCCAGATCAGCCCCTGTGCGCTGAGCGCCGGGTGCCCCGGTTCCGCGGCAAGGCCGAAGTCGAACAGATGCACGTCCGCACTGCTGAACCGCTCACCCGGCCGAACATCGATCATGATGTTTGCCGGGGTGATATCGCGATGCACCACGCCCGCCCGGTGCACTGCGTCGACGGCATCGAGCAGCCCCTCAGCGAATACGAGTGCGTCGTCCACCGAAAGCGGGCCATGCTCGCGCACATACCGCGAAAGAGTGGTGCCCGGCAGCAGCTCCATCGCGATCCATGCGCCCGGAGAGAACTGGTGGGGCGGGGTTTCAGGCGGCCCATGCGGTTCACTGATGCCCTGTTGGCACTCGTCGGTCGGCGACTGGCCATAGCCGTGCACCTGCACGACGCCGGGATGGGAGACCGACGCCGTGAAACGCGCTTCCGACAGGAGAGCGTCACGCACCTCTGGCGAGAAGGCGAGGTCTCCACGAGGCACTTTCAACGCGAGCCGGTCTCCGGATTCCAGGTCTTGCACCTCGTAGATGACCGCAGTGCCGCCCGAGCCGAGCAAAGCCATCACCTCGAAACGACCGAATCGTTCCCCGGGCGCCAACGCGGGATGCTTCGCCGTGAGCGCGTCCGAGCGATCGGGGTCGACCGCACGCTGGTCAACTGCAAGCCGATCGCCCATCGCATACCGCTCTCGTACCGGACGGATACATCGCGCAGATGCTATGCCCTCAAAATGGACGGCAGGTTACGCGCGACTGCAGGAGATGACGGGTCACCGCCCAGGAGAATCCGGCTCGAGCCGCCTGCTGTCTCCCGCCCGCTGACCACGAGCCATCGGAGCATTCCTGGAGCAGAGTGCTCATCTACTCGATAGCGGGGTGGAACGAACACCCACGACGCCCCAGGTCGGTTCAGAGTTCTGATCGGCGGACAACCGCGCGCCCACCATGAAGGCGGGCGTGCAACGTGCCCCATTTGATGGGGACTGCTGTTCATCCGTGGCTTCCTCTGCCTGTGCGGAGGGAACGCCAAGAGGCCCGGGACTGCAGAAAAACTGCAGTCCCGAGCCTCTCATCAGCCGCTCCGGGCTTCGGGCAGGATCAGGTCTTCAGAAGTCCCAATCCTCGTCCTCGGTGGCGACGGCCTTGCCGATGACGTACGA
>JBEBWI010000039.1:0-19187 GCA_040392345.1 Leucobacter soli
CACTCTTTTCCCCCCCCCCCCCCCCTCCCCCCCCCGGGGGGGGGGCCCCCGGGGGGGGGGGGGCGGCGGGGGGGGGCCCCCCCCCGGCCCCCCCCCGCCCCTTCTCGTGTGGTGCAGCACTCGTCACAGGTGCAGGGCGCCGAGGGCACGGCGGGCTTTCATGTGAGCCGCGGGAGCGTTGATGGACTCGACGGCCACGACCTCCCCCGCGCGGATCCGCTCGACGACGAGCCTGCCGCCATCGCCCTGCTCGACCAGCCGAGCCTCGTCGTCGGGCATGGCGATACCAGCGATCTGCAGCCGGCGCTCTCCTTGGACGCTCCAGAACCAGGGCACGGCGCGGTATGCGTCGCCCCGTCCAGAGACCAGCGCCTCGGCGAGGTGACGCGCCTGATCGGTGGCATTTTGCACTGACTCCACCCGCATCTGCATGCCCGCCCAGGGGCTCGGGTACTTCGCGCAGTCTCCGATGGCGAAGATCCGATCGTCGCTCGTGCGCAGCGCGGAGTCGACAACGATGCCTCCGCCGGTCTCGAGTCCCGCGGCAATGGCTAGCTCGTCGCGTGCCATCGCTCCGATGGAGAGGACGACACGCTCGGCCGGCACGACCTCGCCGCTCGCCAGCTCGATCCCGCTGACCCGGCCACCGGCTCCGCGCAGAGTGGTGATGTCCGCATCGCAGCGGATCTCGATGCCGAGGTCGGAGTGATACTGTTGCAGAGCGTTCGCCGTCTCGCGGCTGAGTACACGGCCGAGGATCTGCGGGGCCACCTCGAGCACGCCGACCTCCCCATACTTCAGGGCTTCGACAGCGACCTCGAGGTTGAGAAAGCCGGCTCCGATGAACACTGTGCGGCCACCGCGCGCGAGATCGTCGCGAAGCCGATCGGCGTCTTCGATCGTGCGGACCGCGTGCACCCCGTCGAGGTCGCTGCCGGGGATGCCGAGCAGGCGGGGCGCCGAGCCGGTCGCGATGATGAGCACGTCATACTGCAGTGCTCCGGAGCCTTCCAGCTCGACGAATCGCTCTGCGCGGTGTATCGCGGCGGCGCTCGTTCCGAGGTGCAGCACGACGTCGTCCTGCTCTATTGCCCCGGCGCTGCGCAGGAGCAGCGCCTCGCGGTTCTCGTACCCGGCGAGGTACCCCTTCGAGAGCGGCGGGCGCTGGTAGGGCAGGTGATTCTCCTCTCCGACGAGGTGGATCTCTCCTTCCCACCCCTGCTCCCTCAGGGCGGTCGCAGCGGTGAGCCCAGCCTGCCCCGCCCCGATGATCACGGCGCTGCGGGTCATCTCACACCTGGCTTTCAGGGAGCCGGACGATGATCTCCTCGAAGTCGTCGCCGGCCGTGAGTTGGCACCCGAGCCTACTGTTCTCCTCACGCCCGGAGGCGACGCAGTAGAGCATCTCGTCCTCGTCGTCTCCGAGCGGCGGTAGGGCGCCCTCGACGCCTTCGACGTATACGTGGCAGGTGGCGCACATCGCCTGGCCGCCACACTCGCCGATGATTCCGCCGATGCTGTTGACTATCGAGGCGCGCATCACGCTCTGGCCGGGGTCGGCCTCGACCTCCCGACTGGATGTGTCGGGGCTGATGAAAGTGATCCTCGGCATCTTTGCCTCCTGAGTGCTTGAACCTCTGCGGTCGTCCGGATACGACTCACGCACTTGATCATCGTTCATCCCTTTCCTCTAGGAAAGCGGTAATTGTCGCTGAAGTTCCCCGATAATTCCGATATAGTGATGCCGTGACCGAGCCAGCTCCGCCGATCTCTCCGAGTGGCCCTTCCCTGCCGTTCACCCTCCGGCAGGTCGAGTGCTTTCTCGCGGTGGCCGAGTCCGGGTCGATCTCACGGGCCGCCGCCCGCTTGAACGCCTCCGACTCCGCGGTCTCCGATGCCGTCTCGGTCATGGAGCGGGCCCTCGGCGCCGCGCTCTTCCGCCGTCGTCGCTCACGCGGGGCTACGCTCACCTCGGACGGCGCGGCCATCCTGCCCTCGGTGCGTCGGATCCTCACCGAAGGGGCCGAGCTTGCCGCCTCCGTCGGGCGGGGCTCCCAGTCGATCGTCGGGCCGGTCCGCATCGGCTGCGTGGGCACGCTCGCGGGCATGCTCTTGCCGCGCCTGCTCATTGCCGTGGCCGAGCAGCACCCGGGCATTCAGCTCGAATACCGGATCGGAGACCTGACGACTCTGCTCTCGGCGGCCGAGAGCGGTGAGCTGGATCTCGTCGTGACCTTCGACATCGGGGTGCCGCCCGAGTACGAGAGGGTCGCGCTCACAGAGACCGAGGCGATGCTCGTGGTGTCGGCGGAGCATCGCCTGGCCGGACGAGAGCGTGTCTCGCTGACCGAGGTGGCGGAGGAACCGATGGTGCTGCTCGATATCGTGTCGAGTCGCACGCACACACTGGAGCTCATGTCTGCAAGGGGGATCACCCCCCGCATCCGCCATCGCACGGCGGACTACGAGTTTTGCCGCGCATTGGTTGGCCGAAGGCTCGGTTACACCCTGCTCATGCGGCGGAGCGTGTCGACGGAGACATGGGACGGCGAACGGGTGGTGTACCTGCCGATCGATCCGCCGCCCCGCTCGGTCGAGGTGCTGATCGCCTGGCCCGCCGCACCGATTCCCCCTCGGGTGGGTGCGGTGCTCGACTGCGCGATGGGTATGCGGGACGCCGTGGCGGAGAGCATGGGGGGCTCCCCTACCACGGATTATCCGGAGTAATTCAACGGAAAAGACCTGTTGAGTCGAAGAAGTGCGCGTGCGATCATTGCGAATAGCGGGGAGAGATCCTCCGTTCGTTTTCGACAAGGGAGCAGCGATGGAGATGACAGTGGCAGAGGTCGACCTGCCGGTGGCCGACTGGTTTGATCCTCTTGAGGCGACGTACGATCCTTATCCTCAATATGCCCGTTTGCGTGAACTCGGCCCCGTGGTCTATGCGCCCGCCGTTGGGCGTGTCTTCCTCACGACCCATGCTGCCGTCAGCGATGCGGAGCAGAACCCCGAAGCGTTTAGCTCGCACTCCGAAAAGAATCTGACGATGGTACGGGCGATCGGCGGTCGGCCGATGCTCCGCAAAGACGATCCGGAGCATGCGATCGAGCGCAAGGCCATCAACCCCACCCTGCGCCCGAAGGCGATCAGCGAGGTCTGGTCACCGAAGTTCGCGGAGAACGTGGAGTTCTGGCTCGAGCGCATGCTTGAGATCGGGCCTGGGGAGGTCGATCTCAACCGCGATTTCGCCGCCCCCGTAGCGAGCCAGAATCTCATCGACCTGCTCGGCTTCCCCTCCGACGTTGACGTGGCAGACCTGCACAGGTGGTCCACTGACTTCATCGCCGGCATCGGCAACCTGCTCGATGACCCGGAGGTCTGGGCACGCTGCGACCGGAGCCAGGCCGAGGTCGCCGCGGTTCTCGACGAGCTGCTGCCTCGCTTGAGCCGAGAGCCTGACGGATCAATCACCTCGCATCTGTTGCAGGTCGGTTTGCCCGAGAACGTAGTCCGGGCAAATGTCGCCCTCGCCATCTCTGGCGGCATGAACGAACCGCAGCACATGATCACGAACATGGTGTGGGCGTTGTCGACACATCCGGATCAGCGCGCCGCCGTGCTCTCGGGCGAGGTGGCCTGGGGAGACGTTTTTGAAGAAACCGTGCGCTGGCAGTCGCCTATCGGGATGCTCCCGCGTGAGATTGCGGTGGAAACGGAGTTCTTCGGCGTGCGGCTTGCCGCGGGCACCGACGTTGGGCTGCTCCTCGCAAGTGCGAACCGCGACGACAAGGTGTTCGCGGACGCGAAACGCTACGATGTGCGACGCACGGCTCGCAGGCATCTGGGGTTCGGCGCCGGAGTGCACATGTGCGCCGGGCGGTGGGCCGCGAAGGCCGCGATCGCGGATCTTGCATTGCCGCGCCTCTACGATCGCGTTCCAGGGCTCGACATCGATTTGAGTCGGTCGACCGCCTGGCATGGCTGGGTGTTCAGAGGCATCACCGCCCTCCCCGTTACTTGGTAGGCGAGCGGAGAGGAACTGTGCAGAAGCTGCACGGTTCGGTACCTTCAGTGCACGCCTTCGAGCGATGAGTGCACAAGATGATTCGATACCGATGTTCATGTATTGAAATCTGAGGAATGGTGAGGTGCGATGGCACGGGGAAGAATGGCGGGGAAGGTCGTGTTGCTGACGGGTATCGGCAGCGGTCTGGGGCGCACCACCGCGCAGATCCTCGCCCGAGAAGGGGCAATCGTGGTCGGTTGCGGTCGCAACCCGCAGGGTGTGGCTGACACAGTGAAGCTCGTCGAAGCCGAGGGAGGAACGATAGAGGGTCACGCTCCGGTGAACCTGAGCGATCGCGCGAGTGTGGAGGCCTGGGTGTCCACTACTGTGCGCAAGCACGGCAAGATTGACGTGCTCTACAACAATGCGAGCCAGCCGCGGTTCGCGCCCTTCGGAGAGCAGAGCGAAGAGGATTACCTCTACACGATCGACAATGAGCTGAACCTGGTCTGGTACGCATGTCAGCTCGCGTGGCCGCATCTCGCCAAGAGCCGTGGCGCCATCGTGAATATAGGCTCCGTCGCGGGAATGCTCGGCGCCCGTGCCTTGCCCCAGGCCGCGCACGCTGCAGCCAAAGGGGCGGTGCTCGCCCTGACTCGTCAGCTCGCCGCCGAGGGGGTTGCCGTGGGCATTCGCGTGAACTCGGTGTGCCCAGGCGTTATGGCTACGCCGCCCGTCCTGGGCATGCTTGAGGAGCTCGGTGAGAACTCGCCGGTCGCGCCTATCCTCGAGCGCACGATCGACGGCTGCCCTGGGGAGCCCAGCGCCGTCGCCTACGCTGGGCTGTATTTCGCGTCCGACGAGGCGAAGTGGGTGACGGGCAGCAATATCGTCGTTGACGGCGGTGCCCACGCCTACATGTAGTAGAGGGATGCGGGTCGCTCTGTGATGGATGCTGATCAATAAATTCGGTTCGTATCGAATTGTTGGGGGTACAATCGGTCGAGACCAACCCATCGACGAAGCTGGGGCGTGCTGCCTTCCTCCGCAGAGCGCGACCGGATGTTGGAGTGTGTGACTTGAACGCCCTACTTGACACTCGGGCGGTGGCCCCGTCTGAACGCGCTGAATACTGGTCGGCCGGCATCGCTCAGCATTTCTTTCCCGTGCGGCTCGAGCCGACCGAAAAGCTGCCGTTCGAGGCGCGGCTTTCGGGTGGGCGGTTCGGGCCTGTTACCACCCGGTCCATTCGCGGGCTGCCTCACCGCGTCGTGCGCGATATGAGCCTGGCGTCCTCCACGGATCCCGACTGTCTGCTGCTGTATTTGGTACGTAGCGGATCGTGCAGGATTACGCAGGAGGATCGATCGTCTCTTATTGGACCGGGGGGCATCGCGTTCCAGGACATGTCCCGCCCATCGGTGTTTGAGGCGGTGTCGAGCTTCGACGTCGCGGTGTTTGCCATCCCGCGAAATCTCCTGGGAGCCCGGGCAGACGCCATCGTTCGCCACGCTGCCGAACCGGCACTGCGGGAGCGCGATCCCCTCGAACCTCTCGCGGTGCCGTTTCTGAGCTCGCTCTCGCGGATCGGGGAACTTCAGGCGCCACTGGGGGACGAGGGGCGCGGGCTTTCCGAGATGCTCGCAGCGATGCTGCAGGCCCTCTACGGGGAAGACTCGACACCCGCGGAAGCCCCTCGGTCGGACATGCTGCTGGCGCGGATGCGAGAATACGCGCTCGAGAACCTACACGACCCGAGGCTCGGGCCCGAGCAGATCGCGCGGGTGCACTTCGTCTCACCCAGATACGTGCACAAGCTGTTCGCCAAGTCGGGCAGCGGAGTCTCTGAGTGGATTCGAGAGCAGCGGATGATCGGCGCTTTCGAAGAGCTCAGTCGGGTTGGCGGAATGCCGGTGGCAGGGGCGGCGGAACGCTGGGGGTATCGGAGTCCGGCGAGCTTCAGTCGGGCGTTCCGGCAGATCCACGGCTGCTCGCCGCGGGAGGTTCGCGGCACCGCGTAGGCAGTACCAGGGTAACCCGGGTCGGTTCGAGAGAGAGCCTCGTTCCGGTACTGGCGATGATCGAGTCTCGCGTGGAAATATACAGTGCGATACGTATCGTATGATGATAGACTTGTGCATTACAGCTGTTCTTATGTCAATGAGGAGAATGATGCCGCGCTCGACCCCCGCCGAAGTACTCGGCGAACCTCTCACTATCAACAAGCTCGTGCTGAAGAATCGGATTATCCTCGGCCCGATGGCGGTGCTCCAGCCCACTAAGGACGGCCGCCTTAGCGAGCAGTCCATAGCGTTCCTGAGACGCCGTGCGAAGGGCGGCGCCAGCATGGCCATCGTCGGCGGGTCCTCGGCGAACGATTGGGCCTGGAATGAAGCCCCGTTCTTTCCGAACGTGCGCCTCGACAAGGACGAGTTCGTGCCCGAACTCAAGCGGCTCGCGGATGAACTGCATGCTGAGGGAACAGCCGTGTTCGGTCAGCTTTTCCCGAGTTTCGGGCGCATGGGCATGCCGCGGAACGGTCAGTGGCCGATCGCAGCAAGCCCCAGGGGCGTCGTGATGGGCAAGGTCGGGTTTCCAGAGGGCGTGTATGTGCCCGGCGGGCGGGTGACCCCGCCGCCGAAGGAGGCGACCGTCGAACAGATTAAGCAATTCGAGCGGGATGTCGTAGACGCGGCCCGACGCGTGAAGGCGGCAGGGTGGGACGGCGTTGAGATCGCGGCGCACATGTGCTACTTTTACGCCTCCTTCCTCTCGCCGCTCTCGAACCAGCGCACCGATGAGTACGGCGGCACTGCGGAGAACCGGGCTCGCGCGCTGCGCGACGCCGTTGCGGCAGTGCGGGCCGAGGTCGGCCCCGACTATCCGGTGGGTGTGCGCATGAGCGTCAACGACCACGTTCCCGGCGGGCAGGATGAGCAGGGCTTCGCAGAGGTGGCGGCCCACGTGGTCAAGGGCGGCGCCGACTTCATCGCCATGACCGACGCCAACTACGAGTCGATGGGCATCAACGCGCCGAGCGTCTCCGGCAACATGCTCCGGCATGGTGAGGCCAAAGCCTTCCGCGAAGCCGTCGGCCCGGATGTGAGGCTCTTTCTCTCGAGCACCCCGAACGTTCAGGAGTCGGCGGGGGCCATCGAAGACGGTCTTGTCGATGCCAACATGATCGCGCGCCAGTTGCTCATCGACCCCGATTACCCCAATAAGGTCATTGAGGGTCGCGAGTCCGAGATCGTCTGGAAAAATCCCAAGGACAACGCCATCTTCCGTTCGCTTATGACCAACGTTCCGATCTGGTCCAAGCAGAACCCCGAGTTGGGGCATGAACACCCCAGCGCCGTTTTGCCGACCCAGGGGCAGAAGCTGTTCATCTGGGCTGCGGGCAACATCTTCTTGATGCGCGTCGCGGATGTCTTCGCGCGAGCTGGGAAGCGGATTAAGGGGCAGCCGACCGGGCCGCTGCACTGAACTTGCTCCGAGCCGACGAATGGCCCGTAGAATACTTCGGGCCATTCGTCGTCAAGGTTGTGTGCGCTACTACTGCTGCTTCGGATATCCTGCCTGGCGCAGGCGAGACCCCCAGATCCCCGACTTGCCTGGAGCGATGATCCCGTTCGGGTCGATGAGATCCTTCAGCTGCTCGTTGAAACGGAGCTGGATGTGATCGTTGAACCCGAACTGATCCATCGCCGTATCGGCGAAGTAGGGGTGCAGGCGATATTCGCCATAGCCCATCTTGCCGGCAACTTCGACCATGTGCTTGGCGTGCTCATATGCTCGCTGCACCTGATCGGGGTTCTTCGTGTCGAACGGGATGACATTGATGAATGTCGTCGAACGAGCGTTGATCGGCAGCATGCCGCCGAGGTAGTCGAGGCCCGCCTCATGACAGAGCTTCTCGAATAGATCCTGCGCCTCCTTGGCGTGTTTGGCTGTGAGCGGGATGACCGGCGAGAAGTCGACATGACCGCCCTCGTCGCCGCCAGACCAGCCGGCCATCTTGTAGAGGTCCAGGCTGGGCACGCCGATCTGTACGCGTTCGTGCGGGTTCGGCAGCGTCTCCCACTCGTCAGCGCCGTACTTCTCGCCCACGAGCTGCACGCTCGGGATCTCCAGAAAGCGGGCGCGGAGCTTCGCATAGTTATGGTCGACGACGGTCTCGTCACCGTAGAGGGCGAAACGCATCAGCCACCGGCCGAGGTTCAGCTCTTTCGCGAGCTTGTTGATGATCTCGTCGGGCATCGGGCCCACCCCGTCGTACCATTCAGCACGGCTGGTGAGCATCGATGCCATGATGAGCGTGTTCGAGAGCTGGGGCCGCATGTCGATGACCTTGGCGAGCATGAGCTCGCGAAGAGCGTCCACGACGGCGGGCATCTGGGCGTCGTCCCACACCTGCAGCCAGAGCGGCATGTACACTTCCGGCTTGGGCATGAGCCAGTAACCCATCTTGGTAACGATGCCGTAGTTCGACTGCATGAACAGCTCCGTGGTCGTTGGGCCGAGGCCGCGCTTGTAGAGCGGCCAGGTCGGGTTGTTGTCCATGCCGCCGGAGCCGGTGCGGTATAGATCGCCGCTGGGTAGCACGACCTCGAAGCCGCAATGCGCTGCCTGATCGAGGGCGTTCGGCATGTAGGTGAGGCCGTGCTCGATAGTGTTCGAGACCACGCCGCCCCATCCGATGTCGACGATAGAAGCGACGAGATCGTGCCCGCCCTCCTCGATCGCATCGTGAAGATCAAACCAGCTCACGCCGGGCTCGACCATCGCGTATCCGAGTTCTTCGTTGATCTCGACCTTCTGCATCTCCCGGAAAGAGAGCATGACGGCGCCGCGCACCCACGGCGCCGCTCCGCCGTAGCCATTGTTCTTGCCGCGGCTGATCGGCCACAGAGGTATGGTGCGCTCGTTTGCGAGGCGTACGATCGCCTGCACGTCTTCGACGCTGGTGGGGGAGACCACTCCCGACGGCAGGTTGGTCGCGGTGCCTGGCACCTGGTAGGGATCCTGAAACTCCTGCAGCAGTTCGGGATCGGTTGAAACTTTGTCCTTTCCGATCGCGGCGGCGAACGCTGCGAGCGCGGCGTCCAGGCCTTCCTCGGTCACCCCGGGGGGAATCGGACGGGGGTTCTGCGAGTCCTCGCTCATCGTGTTTCTCTCCTTTGAGTGCATTCGGCCGGTCCGTTGGGGAGCCGACGGTGCATGTCTATCGCGCTCCTGGGGCGAGTGAGTGAGCGGTGCAGGCCGCGCACAGAAGACGTGCAGAACCTGCATGATCGCAAACGATGGAGGACATTGCGTGGACGGGCTAGGATTTGCACCTTGCCATTCGATACTAAACGTGTCGTATACTTAGAGTGAATTTGTAAGCCAAAGGAGGACCACCATGAAGTTGGGGCGTATTGTCATCGACGGCCCGGACGGGCGCGAGATCCGCGTAGTCGCGGTAGAGCCGGATCACGGGCGTGTAATCGATCTGAAAAAGGCCTATGCGCTGGCGCTGCAGAAGGGAGGTGCGGCGGTTGACGGTGCCCGGCACCTAGCGCACGCTACTTTCCGCGACCTTACGCAGGGCATCTCGGCTGGGGACTTCTTCCTTGAAGCCGCGGGTA
Source organism: Leucobacter soli (assembly GCA_040392345.1). Classification (GTDB taxonomy): domain Bacteria; phylum Actinomycetota; class Actinomycetes; order Actinomycetales; family Microbacteriaceae; genus Leucobacter; species Leucobacter soli_B. Next base: position 9,637 of record JBEBWI010000039.1, read on the forward strand.
GGGCTCTTGCAGCTGCTGACGACGCCGCCATCTCGATCAACGAGGTCACATGGACCGCAGCGATCAAGCCGCCGGTCATCCGCGATTCGCTGACCTTTAACGGTCACATCAAGAACTTCTTCGGGAACGTCATGAAGACCGTACCGACCCGAGAGGTGTACGAACGCCCCGGGTACTTCAAAGGCACGACGTCGACCATTTATGGGCATGACGAGGTGATCCCCTACCCGAGCATCACAGAGATGCTCGACTACGAGCTCGAGATCGGCTACATCATCGGTAAGCCCGGTCGCAACCTCACCCCTGAGAACGCCTGGGATCACGTATTCGGCATCACGATCTTCAACGACTGGAGCCTGCGTGACGTGCAGAAGCTCGAATCCCCGATCGGGATGGGTGCGCAGCACTCGAAGGACTTCGCTTACGGTATCGGCCCCTGGATCGTCACCCGCGACGAGCTCAATTCCGTCATTGGACTCAAAGGCCAGGTTCGCGTGAACGGAGAGATTTGGTCTGACACCCAGGTGGAGGATTTTATCTGGACCCCCGAAGAGACCATTTCCTATGCCTCAGAGTTCAACGGACTTCAACCCGGCGATCTCATCGGCTCAGGAACTATGGCCTTCGGTGCCGGGGTCGAACTCGGGAAATTCCTCCAGCCTGGCGATGTGCTAGAACTCGAACTGGAGCGCGTCGGTACGCTGCGTAATAGGATCTCGGATGAGAAGGAAACCCCGGCATGGTGGCCCTCGCCGCAACCCTTCCCTTTTGAGGAGGCTGCGGCATGACCGCGCGCGAACCCGTGCGACGAGTCGTCACAGGTCATGACGACCAGGGGCGGGCCGTGATCCTTTTCGATGACGCTGATGCTCCGAACAGCTTCAGCTCGGACACGATCCCCGGCTTCGGCGCTTCCGTCGTCTGGTTCACCCCGGCTGGAGCGGTGGATCATGTCACCGACGAGGATCCTGCTCCCGCCGGGGCCCAGATCGACTTCCCTACTGCGGGCGAAACCGTGGTCCGCATTGCCGATTTCCCCCCGGACGCGGTTTATCCGAAGAACGCCGGGGATGCGGTGTTCGACGAGATCGGAGCGCACGAAGAACGCGAAGCCGGAAGCGAGCACAGCGGGGACAAACACTTCTGGTTCCATCGCACCGAGTCGATCGACTACGCCGTGGTACTGGAGGGTGAGATCACGCTGCTCGTAGATGAGGGTGAGGTCACGATGCGTGCTGGGGACGTGGCGATCCAACGGGCAACCGCGCATGCCTGGTCGAACAGGACTGATTCCAATGTGCGCATGATGTTCGTCCTCGTGGGTACAGACCCGATTGCACCCGCGGAGATCGCGGCCCGACGCGAAGAGAACGAAGTGGGAGCCAGTAGATGATCGTCAACCGCGACGCGGGCGAGGGCGAGATCATCTGGCGCCTTGATGACAGTCCGGCCCGCATCCCTCACACGGTGCGCTTCACCGAATTTCTCCGGTCGCGCGGTGTCAAAGTGGGTGACGGCTACCCGGCGCTTTGGGATTGGAGTGTCGCTGAGCCGGACGAGTTCTGGGCGGCGCTCATCGACTTCTCCGGGATCGTGGTCGACGGTGACGAAGGCCCCGCCCGCAACGGAGAATCGATGCCCGACACCCGCTGGTTCCCGGGCCGCACGTTGAATTTCGCACGTCATATGCTCGAGGGTCGCGAAGGCCTCGCGATTATCGCGGTCGAAGAGGGAGGCGAGCCCCGAGAGATCGGCTTCCAAGAACTCCGTGGGCAGGTAGGGGCGCTGGCGGCGCACTTCCGGTCGCTTGGGGTTGGCCCAGGCGACCGCGTCGTCGCGATGCTGCCGAACATACCGGCTGCGGTTGTCGCGCTGCTGGCTACTGCATCGATCGGCGCGGTCTGGTCGGTGTGCGCGCCTGAGTTCGGGCCCGGTGCGATCAAGTCGCGCTTCAGTCAACTCAAGCCCAAGGTGTTGATCGCTGCGCCCGGCTACCGGCTCGCGGGCACCGACCGGGACCGCACCGTAGAGACGAGAGAAGTGATCGCGGCGCTGCCGGGTCTTGAACACGTCGTGTGGGTGACCGGCCATGCACCGAGTGTTGCTGCGCCCGAGACGCGGGTCGAGTCGAGCATGTGGGAAGAGGTCGTGAGTACCCCTGCTGCGCCGACCTATGAGAGCGTCGAGTTCAGCCATCCGCTCTGGGTGCTCTTCTCCTCAGGCACCACGGGTCTGCCCAAGGGCATCGTGCATGGACACGGCGGGGCTCTGCTCGAGGAGACGAATCTGTTGCTCTTCGGCGGCGATGTGCACGAGGGGGACCGCTTCTTCTCCGTGGCCTCCACCAGCTGGGTCGTATGGAATACTCTCGTCAGTTCGATGGGCGTCGGCGCGGTCGCGGTACTGGTGGATGGCAACCCGACGTTCCCCTCGGTCGATCGCGTCTGGGAGCTTGCCGCTGCCACCCGCGCGACGGTGCTAGGCGTCGGCGCCGGCTTTGTACACGCCTGCGCGAAGACGGATCTGATGCCGTCTGAGACGCACGACCTGTCGGCCCTACGCACGATTCAGGTAACGGGTTCGCCGCTTTCCACCGAGGGCTTCCGTTGGATCTACCGCAAGGTCGGCGATGTCTGGCTGGCTTCGATGAGCGGCGGCACCGATATTATCGGCTGCTTCGTCGGCGGCGCGGTGACGGAGCCGGTGCGGGTGGGCTACATCCAGGCCCCCGCACTGGGCGTGAGCGTCGAGTCGTGGGACTCTGCGGGCGCCCGAACCGAAGGGAAGGGTGAACTGGTCGTCACTGAGCCCATGCCCTCGATGCCCTTGAGCCTCTGGGGCGATGAGGGCGGCTCTCGATATCGCGGCAGCTATTTCGACACCTACCCCGGAATTTGGCGCCACGGCGACTTCATCGAGATGTCCGAGCGGGGGATCCGGATCCTCGGACGTTCCGATTCCACGTTGAACCGCAACGGCATCAGACTCGGCTCCGCCGATATCTATGCAGTCGTGGAGTCGCTGCCGGAGGTTCTCGAAGCGATGGTCGTTGGCGCAGAGGTCGGTGATGAAGACTATTACATGCCTTTGTTCGTGCACCTGAGCGACGGGGTGAGCGAAGACGCCGCACGATCCGCGATCGTCGCCGCGATCAGGCGGCAACTCTCGGCACGGTATCTGCCGGATGAGCTCATAGTGATGCGAGGGATACCCCACACTCGAACGGGCAAGAAGCTCGAGGTCCCGGTGAAGCGACTTATTCAGGGGGCCGCGCTGAGCGAAGTGGCAGATCTCGGTGCCGTCGACGACCCCGAGCTTCTAATGGAGTACGCAGCTTTCGCGGGACAAAAACACTCTTCGGCGGCAGGTCGGTAGCCTTCTGCACCATCAAAGACGTATCGTATCGGGTGGGATTGGTGAGAGGCGTTGGAACATGGCGGTCAGAAGCGAGCAAAGCAGGCAGGCGATCCTGCAGTCCACAATGAGGCTTATCGATGAGCGAGAGCCGGGTTCGATGTCGGTGCAGCAGCTCTCCATCGAACGCATCGCCCGCGAGGCCGGCGTCAGCAAGACTACGATCTATCGCTGGTGGCCGAACAAGGCTGCAGTCATTATCGACACGTTCCTCGAGAATCACATCCTGGCGACGCAGATACGCGAGGATCTCCCCGCGATCGACGCGCTCCGTGAGCACGTCATCTCTGTGGCGGCCGTGTACAGTGGACACGAGGGTCGGCTAATGGCGCAGTTGATCGCGGAATGCCAATACGATCCGAGTACTTTGGAAGAGTTCAAGCAGCACTTCTGGTACCCGCGCCGGCGCGCAGTCGAGAAGCTCGTCGCCCGTGCTATGGAGGAAGGTTCGATCCGTGATGACTATGCTCCGACCGAGATCGCGGATCGCATTTACTCTTCAATTTACTTCAGGCTGCTCTTCCAGGAGGGAGCGCTCGACTCTGAGGCGATCAGCTCCAGTTTTGACCTGGTGCTGAGCGGCGTTGCAGCCAAGGAGCAAATGCAAGGATGATCGGGAATGGGCAAGGTGCCGACTGAGTGGCGCATCTTGATGAGTTCCAGATCCACTTGGAATGCATCGCAGAGATCCTGCACTGAGACGGAGCGTGCGGTATTAAGGCAGATCGTTCGCGAGAACGACTCGTCGATTGACACCGGGTCTAACCGGAGAGCCCGACGTGCGAAATCAGATCTCACGGTCTACCGCAACACGACGCCGTGTCGATGAGTTGGCACCACCCGGCTGATGGGTTGCGGCACGCAGAAGTGCGATGGCTCTCAGCGGTGGCCCTGACAACCCCCACTCCAGGTGTTGCGCTTCCCCTCAGAACTCGGGGTTCCCGTCAATTTCGTAGGTGCATGCGTAACGTGGGAGAACTAGCATTCCTCCGCTCACAGCTGACGGGCACTTCCCGCTGGGGTGGCATCGGTGTGACCCGGACAGTTCGAATAAATCCTTGTCGCAGAAGACCCTGTCAGGCGCTAGAAGCTGCGAAGTGAAGCGCCACAGTGGATCCGGTTGTCGCTTTCAGGGTCCACAGCTATTCTTGAAAGTGTTCCACTCGCCCCAGGTTAGCGGTGGACACGAGCCCCATTTCACAGTGCCACGTAGAGGGCACGGCCCCGCTGCAAGACCCGAGAATCCGCGGAATCACGCGGCCCGTGACGAGTACTGGGATTTCTAGCCTCATCGCTCAGCTGTAGTCTCCCGTGAAATTGTGAACACGATCTGGACGGAAACCCGATGCGGGGCCGACTACGGGAAGCAACCTTCACAGCGTGAGGTTGCGGATACGGCAGTGGGCCACCCAGAATCTGAGGTATGAGCGAAACCGTATTGACCCCCGGGGCCGAAGTCGTCACGCCGCTCGGAGTAGGCGTGGTCGTCGACGTGCGAGCCACTCCCTCGGGCAAGTTCGTGGTCGGCGTGGAGAGCGAGAACGGCGAGGTGAGCTACTTCACAGAGAGGGCCCTGCGGCTTGCGCGGGGCGATCGGCCTTGACCCGAGAAGCGAGCGCGCGGCCGGCATGCTTAGGGGCGACAACGCACTGATCGGTGCGAAGGTGCCCAGAGTGAAGGCCCACGGCATTCGCCGCCGCGACCCTACTCGAAGATGTCGCCGAGGAATTCGAAGGGACTCTTCTTCTTCCGGTACTTGCCGTCGCCCGAACGCGAGTCGCGCCGGTCGTCGTACCGCGATTGGGAGTAGCGGGAATCGGAGTACCGCGGTTCCTGATACTGGGGTTGCGCGACGGGCTGCTGGTATCCCGGCTGCGCGGGCGCAGGAGCAGGAGCAGGAGCGGCCTCGCCCTGTACTCGCTCGAGGATCTTGTCGAGTTCGCCACGATCGAGCCAGACGCCCCTGCACTGCGGGCAGTAGTCGATCTCGATACCGTGGCGCTCGCTCATCAGCAGAGTGGTTCCGTCCGTGGGGCAGTTCATGTGCCCAGCGTAGATGCGGCCACCTGCGCGTTTGCCGTTTCTCGATGTATCTGACTCGATCATTGGGTGCCGACCTGGGAGCGCCCGGGTCGCGACCAGGGTTCTGGCGGCAACTGGCGCCGGTGTCTAGATGATCCCGCCCCGCTCTGTAACCCCGTTTCGGCGCCCGCTGTCGCCTCGCTAGCATCGCCGGCATACGGCACGTGCTCGAAGCGCGTGCGCCAAGCGGGGAGCGCATATGCGGGCATCGGAGGCGTCGGGGCCGAGGCAGTTCGTCGCCGCCCTCCTGTTCCTCGGCATCGTGGTCGGGGTCGCAGCCGCGGGCTCGGTGGCGAACGCGCCGCACATCGACGGGTGGTACGCCGACGCGGAGAAGGTGCCGTGGAGCCCGCCGAATGCGGTCTTCGGCCCGGTCTGGTCGGTGCTCTATCTGCTCATCGCCGCCGCAGGATGGCTCATCTGGCGGGTCGGGTACCGCCGGGCCTCCTCGAATGCCGCACGCGGCGCGCTGGCGCTCTACGTCGTGCAGCTCGTGCTCAACGCGTTGTGGTCGCCGGCGTTCTTCGCGGGCTATCCGCTGCTCGGGCCTGTCGGCTGGTGGATCGCAGCGGTCGTCATTCTGCTGCTGCTCGGCTGCGTCGTGGGGTTCGCGGTCGCCGCCGCGCGATGGTCGAAGGCGGCGGCCTGGTTCATGGTGCCCTACCTCCTGTGGCTTGCCTTCGCCGCGACCCTCAACGTGGGCATCATCGTGCTGAACTGACAGGTCGCGTAGCCGATCGCGCTGAGGCGGGCCATCAGGCCGCGACGATACGGTTGCAGCATGTCGCCCCGCACGCTCTTCCGCACGTTCGCCATCGCCGAGGTCATCACCTGGGCGGGGCTCATCGCCGCACTGATCCTGCGCTGGGCGGGGGTGACCGACGCGCTGGTCTCGGTAGCGGGAGGAGTGCACGGCTTCGTGTTCCTCGCCTACTGCGTCGTCACGGTGTTCGTCTGGGTGAATCAGCGCTGGAGCCCGCCCGTGGGCCTCGTCGGCCTCGCCGCGGCGGTGATTCCGTTCGCGACGCTGCCGTTCGAGATCATCGTGGATCGGCGTGGGGGGCTCGCAGGGCCGTGGCGTTTGGCGGCCGGCGGCGAGCAGCCTCGCGGTTTTCTCGAGCACCTGCAAGCCTGGGTGCTGCGTCACCCGCTGCTCTCGGTCCTCATTCTCGCCGTCGGCGTCACGGTCGTATTCCTGACGCTGCTGTGGCTCGGGCCTCCCGTACCGAAGTCCTAGACCTGCGCGGCGCGTTCGATCAGCGCGCGGATCTGCTGGAGCGCAGGCGCCACCTCGCCCGGCCGGATCAGCTGCTTGAACACGATGCCGTCGAGCGCGAACCAGATCAGGTCGGCGAGGCCGGCCCGGTTCGCCCCCAGGTGTTCGAGCTGCCGCACGATGGCGTCGCGGTAGGCCTGGTAGTGGCGATCCGCGTAGGGCTGCAGCTCGGGCCGTCGCCTGGCTTCGAGCAGCAGCTCGTACTGGAACGCCTGGATCTCGGTCTGGCGTTCGGCGAGCGATTCGATGCCGGCGGCGAACTTCTCGATGGTGAGTCCCGTCTCGAGCATGCTCGAGCCGCGCAGGCTCTCGTCGATGGCGAAGTCCATGGCCTCGGCGATCAGCCGGTCTCTGCTGCCGAAGTGGTGCCGTACGAGCCCGTGCGAAACCCCCGCCTCGGCCGCGACCGCGCGATAGGTCAGCGCGCGCAGGCCGCCGTTCGCGACCGTGACCACGGTGGCGCGCAGCAGCGCGAGGCGTCCGGATGCATCACTCACACCATTGAGCGTACTGAACGCGCGTCGGTTCCGCCGACGGGCCGGGCCAGCAGCGCCACCGTGAGCGTCGCGATGGCCTCGCCGTTCGCGAGATCGACGCCCAGCAGCTCCTCGATGAGCGCGATGCGCTGGTAGAACACCGAACGCGAGAGCCGCGCCTGCTTCGCCGCGAGCGACCGGTTGGTGGGGTGGGCGAGATAGGCGGCGAGCACACGCAGCAGGTCGCCCGAGTGGCCGGGCCCGCTGCCGCGGTCGTGCTCGAGCAGCGGGCCCAGCGCGTCGCCGGCGAACTCCTGCAACTCGGGCAGGCCGGCGAGCCCCTGCACGAGGTGCGCGAGCGGCTGCAGCTCGGCCTGCTGCACCGTCACTCGGCCCACTTCGGCGGTCGCCGGCAGCCGGCCCACGCCGCGCACCCGCTCGAGCGCGGCCACGAGCTCGCGCAGCCGCAGGCAGCCGGGCCCGAGGGCGAGGTGCGCGCGCCAGACGGCCGGGGTGGTGGCCGGCACGAGCATCTCCAACTCGCGCCCGAGGCGTGACGCCAGCAGGGGTGCACCGCGATCCACTGAGGAGAGCCTGGCATCGCCGATCGGCAGCGACACGAGCGCGAGCAGGGAGCGTTCTGCCGCTTCGCGCCCGGATTCCGGCTGCGGCCCGGCCTTCGGTTCGTCGGCTGCCTCATCGGCCGTGAGCAGCACCCGACCCTCGGGTGCGACGGCGCGACGCAGCGCGGTCTCGAGCGTCGCCCGCTCGAGGGTGCCGTGGGCGCCGAAGTCACCCGTGCCGCGCAGGGTGAGCGGCAGCGTGACCCTGCCCTCGACGGGCAGGCCCGCCGCCGCGAGCTGCGCCGCGAGCTCGGCGTCGCTGCGGTAGCGGCCTGCGAGCAGCGCCGCGAACAGTCGCTTCGAGCCGAGCTGCATCCACTGGTCGCCCTCGGCATCGGCGAGGCGGCCGAGCGCCAGCGCGAACGCCCCGAGCTCGAGCACGGTGCGCCTGCCCGCGGGGTGCGGCGGCCCGTGCAGGGCGGTAAGGAAGCCCCACCGGTTGCCGCGCGCCTCCACCGGCACGCGCACCCAGGCGGCGGCATCCGTGCCCGTGCCCGTGCTCGTTCCTGTATTGGTGCTGCCGCCGTCGGGCGCCGCCGGCCCCCGACCGTCGGCCTCGGCCCAGGGGGCGAGCGACGCGACCGGGTCGGCCCCGAGCCCCGAGAACGCGACGACGCGGTGCGCCGAATCCTCGAGCACCACAGGCGCCTGCAGGGTCTCGGCGAGCTGCTCGACGACGTAGTCGACGGGGCTGCGGTTGAGACCGAGCTCGGTCAGCATCGCATGCACGTCGGCGCGCGCCTGCAGCGCCTCGTTCTGCCCGGCGAGAATGCGCTGGTGCACCCGCTGCGTGATCTGCACGAAGCGCACCTCGCGGTGCAGCACCACGAGCGGCACCCCGTGGGTGTCGCACGCGTGGATCAACGGGGGCGGCGCCGCCTGGAAGCCGCGACCCAGCTCGAGCACGATCGCGGCGACCCCCGTGCGCCCCGACGCGCTCTGCGCGCCCGCGGTGACGAGACCGTGAGCGAGTTCGGCGAGCGCCGTCTCGTCGTGCGGCCACCCGGCGCCCGTGGTGAGGATCAGCTCGCCGCCGTCGAGCAGTTCGGCGACCCCGCGGCCCGCGGCGACGTGCGCCCACGAGACCTCGCGATCCACCCCCTGCGCACCTGCCACGACCTGCGGCTCGCCCGCGAGCAGTTCGGGCAGCGCGAGCACGTCGGCCACGGTGGGGCGGGCCGTGTGGGCCGGAGCCTGGCCCGCGCCTGGGCCGTGACCTTCGGAGGAGAGGGGATCGACGTGCACGAAGCAATCATACAAAGTGTTCGAAAATGTCGGAAGTGCGGATGGTCTGCCGGTCGATATGATCGGCCTGGCTTGAAAGAATTGCCGTGTCAGGGTGATCCGCCCCCGTACACATTGATCGATTTCGAGCAGTACCGCTCACACCAGCCGCAACCTGTAGGAAGACAGAGGCAAATTCGATGGCACGCATTCCCCACGTGATCGCAGGCGAGAAGGTCGACGCCGCCGAGCGCACCCAGCCGGTGTACAACCCCGCGACCGGCGAGGCGCAGCACGAACTCGGTCTCGCCTCGGTCGAGACCGTCGAGCAGGCCATCGCCGCCGCGCAGGCCGCGCTGCCCGGCTGGCGCGCCACGAGCCTGACGAAGCGCGCCGATGTGTTCTTCCGTCTGCGCCAGCTGCTCAAGGAGCGCACCCCCGAGCTCGCCGCCATCG
>JBEBWI010000040.1:0-18972 GCA_040392345.1 Leucobacter soli
ATGATGAAGGTGCGGCCGACGTAGCGGTTCTTGAAGAAGCCCTCGCGGTACTCGACGCCGAGCCTGCTCGCGAGCTGCATCGCGCTCGGGCGGCCCGAGTCGGGGATCGGCATGACGACGTCGATATCGCCCTTCGGCACCTCGAGCTCGACCTGCTCGGCGAGCACGTCGCCGAGGCGCAGCCGCGCGTCGTAGACCGCGATGCCGTTCATCACCGAGTCGGGGCGGGCGAGGTAGATGTACTCGAACGAGCAGGGCAGCAGGCGCGGATTCGCGGCGCACTGGCGCGAGTACATCCAGCCGTCGGGCGAGATCAGCACGGCCTCGCCGGGCTCGACGTCGCGCACGATCTCGTAGCCGCCGCTCTCGAGCACGAGGGACTCGCTGGCGACGATCCACTCCTCCTGCCCGCCGGCGCTCTCGCGGCGGCCGAGCACGAGGGGGCGGATGCCGAGCGGGTCGCGGAACGCGAGCAGGCCGTGCCCCGCGATCAGCGCGATCGCCGCGTACGAGCCCTCGACCCGCTCGTGCACGCGGGCGACCGCGTCGAAGACCTGGTCGGCGTCGAGGGAGGAGCCGCGCACGCCCTGCTGCAGCTCGTGGGCGAGCACGTTGAGCAGCAGCTCGGTGTCGGAGTGGGTGTTGAGGTGTCTGCGATCCACGTTGTAGAGCTCGGCGGTGAGCTCGCGCGTGTTGGTGAGATTGCCGTTGTGCACGAGGATGAGCCCGTACGGCGCGTTGACGTAGAAGGGCTGCGCCTCCTCCTCCTGCGCAGCGGAGCCGGTGGTGGCGTAGCGCACATGGCCCAGTCCGAGGTTGCCGAGCAGGCTGCGCATGTCGCGGGTGCGGTAGGCCTCGCGCACCTGGCCGCGCGACTTCACCATGTGGAACTGGCTGCCCTCTGCGGTGGCGATGCCCGTCGAATCCTGACCACGGTGCTGCAGCAGCAGCAGGCTGTCGTAGATCTGCTGGTTGACCGGTTGCTGCGAGACGATGCCGACGATGCCGCACATGCTAGATGTATGCTCCTGCAAGAGTGAGGGGTGCCGCGCCCCGCGGCTCATCAAGTGTCGCACACCGAGATGGGTGCTTCTGCGGCGGCCGGGTGGATCGCGGCCCCGCGACGGCACGGTAGGCTTGGGCCTGTGAGCGAGAACCCGTCGATCTATGCCCAGGCCGGTGTTGACACTGCCGCCGGTGACGTTGCGGTTGAACTGATGAAGTCGGCCGTGGCCCGCACGCACGGGCCCGAGGTGCTCGGCGGAGTGGGCGGTTTCGCCGGCCTGTTCGACGCCTCGGCGCTGACCGGTTACACGCGGCCGCTGCTGGCGAGCTCGACAGACGGGGTGGGCACGAAGGTCGCGATCGCGCAGGCGATCGACAAGCACGACACCATCGGGCAAGACCTCGTGGCCATGGTGGTCGACGACATCGTGGTGGTCGGTGCGAAGCCGCTGTTCATGACCGATTACATCGCCTGCGGCAAGCTGGTGCCCGAGCGCATCGCCGCCATCGTGCGCGGCATCGCCGAGGCGTGCGAGGCGACCGGCACGGCGCTCGTGGGCGGCGAGACCGCCGAGCACCCGGGCCTGCTGGGCGTCGACGACTACGACGTGGCGGGCGCCGCGGTCGGCGTGGTCGAGGCCGATCGCCTGCTGGGCCCCGAGCGCGTGCGCCACGGTGACGTCGTGCTCGCGATGGGGGCATCGGGCCTGCACTCGAACGGCTTCTCGCTCGTGCGGCACATCATGGCGGGCCGCGACATCCTCTACACCGACCACTCGGCAGAGCTCGGCGCGAGCTACGGCGAGGCGCTGCTCGAGCCGACCGCGCTCTACACGTCACCGCTGCTGCGCGTGCTCGAGGACCCGGCGCTCGACGGCGCGATCCACTCGCTCAGCCACGTCACGGGCGGCGGCATCGCCGCGAATCTCGCGCGCGTGCTGCCCGTGGGCTCCTGGGTCGAGGTGGATCGCGGGGCCTGGTCGCCGCTCCCCGTCTTCCGGCACCTGGCCGAGCTGGGCGGGCACACGCTCGAGAGCCTCGAGGGCGCGTGGAATCTCGGCATCGGCATGTTCGCCGTGGTCGAGGCCGATCGCGCGGCCGCGGTCGCCGACCGCCTGCGCGCCGAGGGGCTCACGACCTGGGTCGCGGGCGAGATCTCGACCGCGACACGCGACTTCACCGGTTTCGAGCAGGGGGCGAAGGGCGTCGACGGCGGTGCGGTGCGCCTCGTCGGGGGCTACGCCGCGAGCTGACGGGCAACGCGTCCCGACCGTGATCCACGCCTGGCGGCTTGAGCGACCCCTACCCCTACCCCGCAGGTTGACAGTAGTCGCCCCTCCGCCACGGACTTCGGGGCGTTTGCTGCCAACCTGCGGGAACGCCGGAAGCGGAAACGACGAACGCCCCGCTCGGGAGCGGGGCGTTTCGCACTGATCGGTGGGGAGTGGGTCACTCCTCGTCGTCAGCGTCTTCCTCGTCGTCGTCGTTGTACTTGTCCGCGTACTCGGCCCACGGGTCTTCTCCCGCCTGCCGAGTAGCGAGCTCGCGCTCGAGGTCTGAAAGGTTCGTATTCGGGCTGAAATACTTCAGCTCCCGAGCTACCTTGGTGTGCTTTGCTTTCTGACGGCCGCGCCCCATGCGTGACCCCCTTACACATTCGGGCCTCGCGAAAAATGAATTCCGCGAGGCATGGGTTGGTAAAAGTAAACGTATGGCGCAAAGCTTATCACGGTCGCCATGACTCGACCTGCGCCGTTACGATGAAGACGTGGCCGGTTTCCCTGACAGACAGCGCGCGACGCGTCGCATTCTCGTTGCGGTACTCATCGCGGCAGTGGTCGTGGTTCTCGCGGCCCTGGCCGTCATCGTCGTGCCGATCCTCACCCACAGCAGTATGGGCGGATCCGGGCAGGAGGAGCTTCCGGAGGGCTTCGTCGCGACGACCAGTGCGGTGGGAGCCGACGGCCGCACCCGCGAGCTGACGGTCGAGACGGCCAGCGGCGAGCCCGCGGCGCTCGCCGGCCTGCGGCCCGGCGAAGAGCTGATCGTACGAGGCTCCGGCTTTGATGCCGGCATCGGCATATACGTGGCGATCTGCGCCGTTCCGTCGGTGCCGGGGGAGAAGCCGTCGCCCTGCCTCGGAGGGATTCCCGAGACCGACGAGGGCGCGGCGGCGGCCGAATCCAGCGTGTGGATCACAGATAACTGGGCCTGGGCCGCGTTCGCCACGCAGGGTTACGAGGACGCCGAGGAGGGCGCCTTCACCGCGCGCCTCACGGTGCCCGAGGCCGCGTCGAACGGCCTCGACTGCACCGCGGTGCTGTGCGCCATCACGACCCGAGCCGATCACACGGCGTCGAACGACCGTGTGCAGGACATCCAGCTGCCGGTGCGCTACGCCTCGGAGTAGGAAGTCGGGGAGCAGCGGGCAGGCGGTATCCGACGCGCCGGTGCGCGGCGGGCCGCTCTCAGCCGGCGAGAGGCGCGATCATGAGCGTCGCGAACGTGTAGATGGCGAGACCTGCGAGTGAACCGACGACGGTGCCGTTGATGCGGATGAACTGCAGGTCCTTCCCGACCTGCAGTTCGATCTTCTCGGCGGCCTCCTGCGCGTCCCAGCGCCGCACCGTCTCGGAGACGACGCTCGCGATGTCGTGACGGTAGTTGCGCACGAGGTGCTCCACCACGTGCATCACCCAGACGTCGATCTTGAACTGCAGCGTCGGCTCGGCCTGCAGCCGATGCCCGAAATCTTCGAGCGCCGCCGTCATACGGGTGCGCAGCTCGCTCTCCGGGTTCTCCAGCATGAAGACGAATGCGGCGCGAGCGGTGATCCACGTGCTCTCGGCGAGCGAGCGGATGCGGGGGCTGTCGAACACCTCGTGCTTGAACGCCTCGAACTGCTGCTGGAGCTCGGGCTTCTCGCGCAGGTCGCGCGCCAGGTCGCCGAGGAACCCGCGCACGGCGATGCGGAACGGGTGCTCGCGGTCGGAGCGGACGGCTTGGGCGAAGCGCACCGCCTCGGCGTGCATACGGCCGTCGACGAAGCGGAGCGCCACGCTCGGCAGCCAGGCGGGCAGCCGCGAGGAGAGCATGCGGTCGAATGCCTCGGGGTGGTGGATCAGCCAATCCTCGAGACGCTCGGCTGCGAAGTCGATGAGCGTCTCCTGGTGCTCGCCCTCGACGAACGAGTCGATCGCGCGGCTGAGCAGGGGGCTCCACTCGGGGTCGACCACGTGCCGGCGCACGAGCGCCTCGATGAGCTCCTGCACGTCTCGGTCATCGAGCACGGTGAGGGCGCCGAGCGCCGCACTGGCGGCCATGCCGCTGACCCGGGAGGCGTGGTCGCGATCCACCAGCCACTCGCCGGCCATGCGCGCACCGCTGATGGTGCTCAGCTTCTCGTGCACGACCTCGTCGGCCAGGAAGTTCTCCTCGATGAACGAACCGAGGCCCTCGCCGATCTCGTCCTTCTTCGCCGAGATGAGGTTGGTGTGCGGAATCTTGATGCCGAGCGGATGCCGGAATATCGCCGTGACCGCGAACCAATCGGCGATCGCCCCGACCATGCCGCCCTCGCTCGCCGCGCGCACGAAGCCGAGCCACGGGTAGCGGTCCTGCAGCGCGAACGACACGACGAAGACGAGGGCCATGAACACGAGCAGGCCCAGTGCGATGCCCTGCATGCGGCGCAACTGCGAGAGCCGTTCGAAGTCGTCCGGGGTCACCGCGCCGAGCGTGCGACGCGAACGATGCGTGGTGCGGGTGCTGGAGACCGACATCCCTGTATTATCCCTCGCCCGGGAGGCGGTCGCGGCATCGGCCCTGGCAGCTTCGTGTCAGACCCTCGTGGGATAATCCGGTAATGCACCTACTTGCCACCGCAAGCCTGAAGAATCGCGCGCTTATCGCACTCGTCACGATCGTGGCCTCGGTGTTCGGCCTCATCGGAGTGGGATCGCTCAAGCAGGAGCTGATGCCATCGGTGCAGTTCCCGGCGATCATCGTCGTCTCGAGTTACCCCGGCGCCTCGCCCGAGGTCGTGAACAATGACGTCTCGGGACCCATCGAGACGGCCCTGCGCGGGGTTTCGGGGCTCGAGAGCACGACCGCCACCTCGTCGACGGGCGCCTCGATGGTGGTCGCGCAGTTCGAGTACGGGGTGGATCTACCGTCGACCGAGCAGAAGGTCGAACGCGCCATCTCGCGCATCTCGGCCGTGCTACCCGACTCGGTCGACCCGCAGGTGATGTCGGGCTCGCTCGACGACTTCCCGATCATTCAGGTCGCGGTGACCTCGCCGGATGGCGTCGACCCCGAGGAGACAGCCGACCTCGTCGAGCGCATCGCGATTCCCGAGCTCGCCGACCTCGACGGCGTGCGCGAGGCGCAGCTGGCGGGTGCTCGCGGCGAGCGCGTCACGATCGCCCCCGACGCCGCGCGGCTGAGCGAGGAGGCGCTCACGACGCAGTCGATCACCGATGCGCTGCAGCAGAGCGGCGTGCTGCTCGCGGCCGGCAGCGTCACGGAAGACGGGCAGACGCTCGCGGTGCAGGCGGGCAGCCGGCTCACCACGGTCGAAGAGATCAGCGCGCTGCCGCTCGTGCGCAGCCCCGAGCTGCTGCAGGCGCAGGCGGCGGCGGAGCAGCAGCAGGCGGCGGCTGCGGGCGGTGCATTCGCGGGAGGCGCCCAGTCGTTCGCGCAGCAGAGCGAGGCCGTCGAGCAGGCGACCGCCGAGGCGCGCCCGACGATCACGATCGGCGAGGTGGCGACGGTCGAGCTCGAGGCGAACCCCGTGCAGTCGATCTCGCGTGTGAACGGAGAGCCTGCGCTCACCATCTCCATCACGAAGCTGTCGTCGGCGAACACCGTCGAAGTCTCTCACGTGGTGCAGGACGCGCTCGAAGAGCTCGAGGCGTCGCTCGGCGGGGCATCGCTGTCGGTGATCTTCGACCAGGCGCCCTACGTCGAGCAGTCGATCGAGACACTCGCGGTCGAGGGCCTCCTGGGCCTCCTCTTCGCGGTGCTCGTCATCCTCGTGTTCCTGCTGTCGCTGCGCGCCACGCTCGTCACCGCGATCTCGATCCCGGTATCGGTGCTGCTCACCTTCGTGGGCTTGAATTTCGCCGAGTACACGCTGAACATGCTCACGCTCGGCGCGCTGACGATCTCGATCGGCCGTGTCGTAGACGACTCCATCGTGGTCATCGAGAACATCAAGCGGCACCTTTCGGCCACCTACGTGGTCGACCGACTCGGCACCATCGTCGCTGCGGTGCGCGAGGTGGCCGGGGCCATCACGGCCTCGACGGTGACCACGGTCGCAGTGTTCCTGCCGCTCGCGTTCGTCTCAGGCATGGTGGGCGAGCTCTTCAAACCCTTCGCCTTCACCGTCGCGATCGCGCTCGCGGCGTCGCTCTTCGTGGCACTCACGATCGTGCCGGTACTCGCCTACTGGTTCCTGCGCGACGGCAGGCGGCCCGAACAGGTGGCCGCCTATCGGCAGGCCATCGAGAACGGCGAGATAGCGGATCCGGAGGCGCCTGCGGGCGAGACGCCCGGGGCGCAGCGCGCCGCCTCCGCGAAGCCCGACCTCGCGCACGAGCGCATCGGAAAGCTGCAGCGCGCGTATCGGCCCGTCATCGAGTTCACGATCAAGCGGCCGGCGGTCACGCTGCTCGCCGCGCTCATCGTGTTCGGCGGCACGATCGCGATGTACCCGCTCATGAAGACCAACTTCATCGGGTCGGACGAGCAGAACTCGGTGGGGCTCACGCAGACGTTGAAACCCGGAACGAGCCTCGACGAGCAACTGGCGCAGGCCGAACGGGTCGAGGAGGCGCTCGCCGGTATCGACGCGGTCGAAATGGTGCAGGTGACCATCGGCAGTTCCGGCGGCGGCATGTCCGCGATCTTCGGGGGCGGGGGCGACGGCTCGCTGAGCTACTCGGTCACCACGGATTCCGGGGCGTCGCAGGAAGACGTGCGGAATGAGATCCGCGCCGCCGTCGAGAGCCTCGACGGTGCGGGCGACTTCTCGATCGGCGAGTCGAGCGGCGGCATCAGCATGTCGAGCTCGATCGAGGTCGCCGTCACCGGCCCCGACCAGGAGACGGTCGCCGAGGCGAGCGACCTCGTAGTGGCGGCGCTCAAATCGCAGGACGGGCTCGTGCAGGTCGAGAGCGATCTCTCCACCTCGAGGCCGTATCTCGCGATCGAGGTCGACCGTGCGAGGGCATCGGAGGCCGGGCTCTCGGAGGTCGCGGTCGGCGGTATCGTCGCGAGGAAGATGCAGCCTGCGCAGATCGGGCAGATCGTGCTCGAGAACACCTCGGTCTCCATCTACCTCTCGCAGGGCGAGGCCCCCGCGACCATCGAGGAGGTCTCGGCCCTCCCCATCCCGACCGCAACGGGTGAGGTGCGGCTCGATTCGCTCGCCGCAGTGCAGGTCGCCGACGGCCCGGTGTCCGTGCGCACGCAGAACGGCTCGCGTATCGCGACCGTGTCTGCGCTGCCCGCGAGCGACGACCTGACGGTGGCGAGCATCGCCGTCACCGAGGCCCTCGATTCGGTCGAGCTGCCGCCCGGCGCGACCGCGGGAATCGGCGGCGTGATGTCACAGCAGGAGGAGGCGTTCGAGCAGCTCGGTCTCGCGCTGCTCGTGGCCATCCTCATCGTCTACGTCGTCATGGTGGCGACCTTCAAGAGCCTGCTGCAGCCGTTGCTGCTGCTCGTATCGGTGCCGTTCGCCGCGACCGGCGCGATCCTGCTGCAGATCGTCAGCGGTGTGCCGCTCGGCGTCGCCTCACTCATCGGTGTGCTCATGCTCATCGGCATCGTGGTGACGAACGCGATCGTGCTGATCGACCTCGTCAACCAGATGCGGGAGCGCGGGGAGGCGCTGCGCGATGCCGTCGTGCACGGGTCGCTGATGCGTTTCCGACCCATCGTGATGACGGCGCTCGCCACGATCCTGGCGCTCGTGCCGATGGCGATCGGCATCACGGGTCACGGCGGCTTCATCTCGCAGCCGCTCGCGATCGTGGTGATCGGCGGCCTGCTCTCCTCGACGGTGCTCACGCTGATCGTGCTGCCGACGCTGTACTACGCCGTCGAGCGCAGGCGCGAGCAATCGCGTGAGAAGCGGGAGGCGAAGCGCGAGGCCGGGGTGCACCGCGCCCAGGCCCGGCTCGCAGAGACGCAGACGGCACAGGCGCAACTCGCGCAGTCGGCGACCGCAGGGGAGAGCGAGTAGCCGTGGCGGGGAGACGAGGCGGCGGTTTCCGGGCCCCGAAGAACTACGAGCCCTCCCGCGGAAAGAAGCCCTCGAAGGCCGGCTGGCGTGCGGAGGCCGCGGGCGGGGGCGCCGGTCCGGCGGCGGGTTCGGGCTCCGGCTCGGCCCAGCAGCGCCGGAAACCGGGGCGGCAGGAGACCGGTGGAACCGGGAAGGCGAGGCCGGACGCGGGAGCCGCGCGACTCGATCCACGCCCTATGCCTGCGCTGCCGGAGGTGCCAGCCGCACCGCTGGACGCGCGCCGCACACGGCCGGCCGACGTGGCGGGAGTGGGCTTCGGCGATCTCGGGCTCGGCGGCAACATCGTGCGCGCGCTCGCCGAACTCGGCGCCGAGAAGCCCTTCGCCATCCAGGCGGTCACGATTCCAGACGTGCTCGCCGGGCACCACGTGCTCGGCCGCGGGCGCACCGGCTCCGGCAAGACCATCGCGTTCGGCGCGGCGCTCGTCGAGCGTCTGCTGCGCCTCAAGGCGGAGGGCGCATTCCCCGCCGATTCGCCGCGGGAGAAGCCGCAGCGCGGGGTGCAGCAGAAGCGGTCGGACAGGGGGCAATCGCGCGCGCCGAAGGCACTCATTCTCGCTCCCACCCGAGAGCTCGCCCTGCAGATCGACCGCACCGTGCAACCCATCGCCCGCGCCGTCGGCCTCTACACCGGGCAGTTCGTGGGCGGCGCTCCCTTCGAACCGCAGCTGCACGCGCTGGGCCGCGGCGTCGACATCGTCATCGGCACTCCGGGCCGCATCGAGGACCTCGCGAAGCGCGGGCACCTGAACCTCGGCCAGGTCGCCGTCACAGTGATCGACGAGGCCGACCATATGGCCGAGATGGGGTTCATCGAGCCCGTGCAGCGGCTGCTGCGCAGCACGCGCAGGCGCAGCCAGCGGCTGCTGTTCTCGGCCACCCTGGATGGGCGGGTGGAGGCGCTCGTCGCGGAGTTCATGCCGCGCCCCGCGATCCACGAGGTCGTCGACGACGCCGACGGCGGGGCGGCCGACGGGCCCGGGACGAGCACCGAACCGGGCGGCACCGGCAGTGTCGAACACCGCGTGCTGCTCGTCTTCTTCGAGCACAAGGCCGCAGCGATCGCCGAACTCGTGCGCGACGGCGGGCGCACGGTCGTGTTCTGCCGCACCCGCGCCTACGCCGACATGGTCACCGAGATGCTCGGCGAGGCCGGTATCGCCGCGATACCGCTGCACGGCGACCTGAGCCAGGCACGACGCGAGCTCAACCTCCGGAAATTCACCGACGGCAAGGTCGACGTGCTCGTCGCGACCGATGTCGCCGCCCGCGGCATCCACGTCGACGACATCGACCTGGTGCTGCAGGCCGATCCGCCCGACGACCCGAAGACCTACGTGCACCGGGCCGGCCGCACCGGCCGTGTCGGGCGTTCGGGCAGGGTCGTCACCGTGATCCCGCGCACTCGGCAGAAGCGCACGCGCGAGATGCTCGAGGCCGCGGGCATCGTGCCCGACTACTTCGGCGACTACCGCCCCGAGGGCGTCGGCGAGGTGACGACGAAGTCGACGGGCCCCGCGGAGCAGTAAGCCTCGCGCCCCGCGCCCGCTGCAGCCTACGCGCCCGGGACACCGACACCCGGCTCGCACCTCGAGAGGTCGCGAGCTACAGTTCGGCGACCCGATCGAGCGCCCCGCGCAGGTCGCGGATCAGGTCGTCGACCGACTCGATGCCGACCGTCAGTCGGATGAGTCCCTCTGAGACGCCGAGGCGTTCGTTCAGCTCTTCGGAGAAGGTCGCGTGCGTCGAGGTGCAGGGGTGGATCGCCATCGATCGGGTGTCGCCGATGCCGGTCATGCGTGAGAAGACCCGCAAGCCGTCGATGAAGGCGCGGGCTCCCTCGCGGCCGCCGCGCACCGTCACGCCGAAGACCGAGCCGGTGCGCGCGATCGGCAGTTCGGCACCGGTGCCGGGATCGACCGCGGTGAGATCGCCCACACCGTAGTCGCGCACCGCGAGCCCGTAGAGCGGGTTCGACGGGAGCCCGGCGAAATCGACCGACTCGACCTCGGGCTGCTGCTCGAGCCACTTCGCGATGCGCACCGAGGAGTCCACGTGCCGCTCCATGCGCAGCGAGAGCGTCTCCATGCCCTGGTGCAGCAGGAAGCCGTTGAACGGGGAGAGCGCGGGACCGATGTCGTTGACCACGGCCTCGCGCACGGCGCGCGCGTAGCCGGCATCGCCGAAACGTTCCAGCATCGACCGGGCGCCGGGACGCGGCGGGTCGGTCACGAGCGGGAAGTGGCGAGGCGAGGCGGCCCAGTCGAAGGTGCCGCCGTCGACCACGGCCCCGCCGATCGCGGCGCCGTGCCCCGTTAGGAACTTCGTGGTCGAGTGCACGACGATGTGCGCCCCGTGTTCGAACGGGCGCACGAGCGCGGGGGTGCCCACCGTGTTGTCGACGACGATGGGCAAGCCGTAGCGCGCGGCGACCTCGGCGACGCGGCGCATGTCGACGACGTCGTTGCGCGGGTTCGGGATCGATTCGGTGTAGATCGCCTTCGTGCGCGGCGTGATCACCCGATCCCATTCGGCGTCGTCATCGATATCCCACACGTAGTCGACCTCGATGCCGAAGCGCTTGAAGCTGCGGCCGAAGAGGATGCGGGTGCCCCCGTAGATCGATGCGGTGGAGACGATGTGGTCGCCCGAGCCGGCGAGCGCGAAGAGCGCGGCGCTGATCGCGGCCTGCCCGCTCGACACGGCCACTGCGGCGGTGCCGCCCTCGAGCGACGCGAGGCGCTCCTCGGCGACCGAGTTCGTCGGATTGCCCTGACGCGAATAGATCGGGTCGGTCGTGCGGCCCGCGAAACGGCCCGCGCCGTCCTCGAAGTCCTTGAACACGTAGCCCGCCGACAGTGCGATGGGCGGCACGCGCAGGCCGGCGTTGCTTTCCGGGTACTCGCCCGCGTGCACCTGCCGGGTGTCGAACCCGAAGCCCTCCCAGTCGGTGATCGGCTTCGCCGCGGTGAGCGGATCGGCGTGCGTCATGAGGCAGCCCCCTTCTGGGCGGGTGCGCCCGCGGGCGCGGGCTCGGAGGACGATTCTGCGGAAGCTCCGGAAGCGGTGCCGCCGGTGCGGTGGGTGGGCGCGGATCCGGATTCGGTTGCGCTCTCGAGGAGTGCGGCGATGCGACGCACCGCCTCCCGGATGGTGTCGGGTGCCGCTGCGAGATTCAGGCGCACGTGGCTCGCGCCGCCGATGCCGAAGGATTCGCCCTTGCCGAGTGCGACGCGGGCCTCGAGCAGGATGCGGCGGTGCGTGTTCTCACGCAGCGGGGTGCCGCTGAAATCGAGCCAGGCGAGGTAGCCGGCGTGCGGCCGCGCATGGCCCACGCCCGGCAGCTGCTCGGCGATGAGATGCGCCAGCAGCTCATCGTTCTGCTCGATCTGCACGACCGCGCGGTCGAGCCAGCCGCGAGCGTCGGTGAACGCCGCGATGTTCGCGTGCAGGCCGAGAATGCTCGCACGGGCCGCGACCTCGGGCGGGAGCTTCTTCAGCAGCCGATTCGCCCGTTCGTCCGCCGCCACGATGACCGAGCACTTCAGCCCGGCGAGGTTCCAGCCCTTGCTGGCCGAGGTCGCGGTGACGGAGAGCACGCCCGACTCTGCGGCGATCGGGGCGAACGGGGTGAACGTTCGACCACGGTGCGTGAGGGGAGCATGGATCTCGTCGGAGAGCACGAACACGTCGTGCTCGGCCGCGAGTTTCGCGAGTGCGACCAGATCTTCTCGCGAGTGCAGGAGGCCGTGCGGGTTGTGCGGGTTGCACAGCAGCAGGGCGTCGATGCCGGGGTCATCGCCGAATGCCCGCGCGATCGCGGCGAGATCGAGACGCGCCTCGATCGCGGGAGGAGTGGTGCCCGGCACCGACTCCTGGATCAGGGGGATCTGCACGATCTCGATCGGCAGTTCCTCGAGCATCTCGAAGAACGAGGGGTACACGGGGGTCGTGATGGCCACGCGGCCGCCCACCGGCACCTGCAGCCGCAGCGGCTCCACGATGCCGCAGCTCACGTCGGTGGCGACGTGGACGAACTCGGGGAGCACCTCCCAGCCCCAGCGATCCCGTGCGAATCCTGCGAACGCAGGGGCGAGCGCCCCCGGTCCGTCGAGATAGCCGGTGTCGCTCGCGCGCACCCGGGCGATGACGGCCTCCTGCACCTCGGGGGCGACGGTGAAATCCATCTCCGCCACGAAGAGCGGCAGCACGTCCTCCGGAAACCGCGTCCACTTGAGGCTCGTGCGCTCTCCGCGGAGCCGCTCGGGGGCGAGCGCCGTGAACGGCACGCCGCCCGGGTCGGCGTCAGGGGTGCCACCGGGGCGCGCTGCCGAGGCTCGGTCGGTTGCCGGGGCGCGGTCGGTACAGTCTTCGTCGGAGGCCATGCCGCTATTCTGCTCCCGCTGCGCAAGACGTGCCCGAAATCTTGTAAGACTGCGTAAGACGGGTGGCTACTTCGCGGCCTGCACGGTCGCCCAGCGCACGAACCCCGGCTCTTCGGAGACCAGGGTGTCGACGACCTCGCCGCCGTCGCAACGGCACAGTTCCACCCGAGCCGAGCGCTCGGTCAGTGCGCTCACCCGCCACGTACCGCCGAATGATTCCCAGCGTTCGATCTCCTCCGGCGCGCGGGCGAGCGGGCTCTTCCTCGTCCATCCCACCTCCGCACCGCGATCGTAGAAGTGCCGGTACGAGTAGAGCAGCGGGTGCCATGCGCCCGGATCGATGTGGTGGGTGCCTTCCACGGCGATCCGCTGCGCCGCGTGCACGCGCACCACCTCGGCCTCCACCACGCCGTAGACGCCGTCGACCCCGTCGGTGATGCGCCGCACCCGCGCCTCGAGCTGCAGCGGTGCCTCGGCGACGCGTGGCACGTCGACGAGGTCTGAGGGGGTCCGGGTGAGCCCCGCCCGTGCGAACTTGTCGGGTTCGAACTCGTACGCGCCCGCCTTCTCGGCCGGCACCGGGTCCGCGCCGGTGACCCCGGCGAGGCGCTCCACGTGCGCCCACTGTGCGGCCTCCGGAAAATTGACCGTGAGTTCCGGGTGGCGCCTCAGGTTCTCCAGGGACTTGCCGCCCTCCTCGAGGCCGAGCACGATGAGCCGGCCGAGCGCGAAGTGGCTCGACGCGGGGGCCAGGTTCACCGCTCCGGCCGTGCTGCGCGTCGCGACCAGGTAGACCGGGGTGCCCACGTACAGCACGCTCGGTTCGATCACCCGATGCGACCCCGATGCTTCGGGGTGCGGATCCCCGGTACGAGGCTTCCCGAGCAGTGGATCGTCGGGTTCGGACTCCGTCATGCGCGTGCGCCTCCCTGCTTCTCCCAGGTTCGGGATGATCCCGTAACCTTCAATGCTAGCCTGAAGGTTGCTATCCTGAGGTTTGGGGGATTGGCGCGGCGGTGTCGCGACGCTCGGGCGGGGCTCCCGCCGAATCGGGGGCGCTCGTGTGACACTTGCCGCGACGAACAGGGATGGGGATCTGATGCGGAAGCGCACTGGCACGTGGTCGACACGGTGGATCGCGGTGCTCGCCGTCGCAGGAATGACCGGCGGACTGCTGCTCGGCGGTAGCTGGAGCGCGGCTCCGGCACACGCGCTCGACCTGCCCAGCTGGTCTGACGTCGAAGCCGCGAAGCAGAACGAGGCCACCGCCGCGGCGAAGGTCACCGAGATCGAAGGGCTGATCTCCCAGAGCGCGGCCGAGCTCGAGCGGCTGCGCAACCTGCACACCGACGCCATCACCGCGTTCCAGAAGGCGGAAGAGGAGTTTCTCGCCGCAGCCCGCAAATCCGAGACTCTTGACGCGCAGGCCGCGCAGAGCCGAGCCGAAGCCGACGCGGCGGCCGAGCAGGCAGCGGCGCTCGTCTCGCAGATGTACCGCTCGGGCGGCGTCGACCGCAACATCGAGCTCTTCCTCGAGAGTGAGGGCGACACCGCCGATGCGCTGCTCGAACGACTCGCCGCGATGTCGAAGGCGACCGAGCGCAACACGGCGATCTCGCAGGAGGCGCAGCAGGCCATGAACACGGCCGCCTCGCTGGGCGAGCAGGCCGAGGTGGCAGAGCAGCAGCGCGAGGTGCTGAAGGTCGAGAAGGAGAATCTCGAGCAGGCGGCGGCCGAGGCGGTCGCAGGCCAGGCAGAGGCGCTGCAGGCGCAGGAACAGCAGCAGAATGTGCTCGAGACCCAGCTCGCAGCGCTCAAGGACACGACCACCAAGACCGTCGACGGCTATCAGGAGCGCCTGCGCCTCGAGGAAGAGGAACGGCAGCGTCTCGCCCGCGAGGCCGAGGCCGCACGTATCGCAGCTGAGAAAGCTGCGGCCGAGGCCGCAGCGAATCAGGGCGGCGGAAGCAACAGCGGCGGCGGCGGAAGCAACAGCGGTGGTGGCGGCTCCGTCGGGGCCTGGTACGTGCCGATCCGCTACACCTACATCTCCACCTACTTCCAGCAGTGGTGGGGGCACACCGGTGTCGACCTCGTCAACGGCTGCGGCACGGTTATCGTCGCACCGAACTCCGGCACCATCGGCTTCGTCGGGTGGATGGACAACACCGGCGGCAACATGATCTACCTGAACCACGGCAACGGCTACCAGACCCGCTTCGCCCACCTCAGCGGCTTCAACGTCGGCTACGGCCAGTGGGTGAACGCCGGGCAGGTCATCGGCTACGTCGGCACCACCGGCATGAGCACCGGCTGCCACCTGCACTACGAAGTACTGCGCAACGGCATCTTCATCGACCCCGTCGGCAACGGTTTCGTGTAGCCGACACCCCGAGACGCACGATGCGGCGGTAGGTCTCTTTCTCAGCAATTGAGATGAGAGCTACCGCCGCATCGTCGTGATGCCGGCGCCCGAAGCCCGGCCGGCATGCCTCGTTCCTGCTTGGCCTCAGTGCTCGTTCGCGAGGCGCTCTTGCGCGCAGGAACTCGGCAAGCTCGTTCCTGCTTGGCCTCAGTGCTCGTTCGCGAGGCGCTCCTGCGCCTCGATTATCAGCTGCTCGGCGTCGGCGGCCGAACCCCACTCGTCGACCTTCACCCACTTGCCGGGCTCCAGATCCTTGTAGTGCTCGAAGAAGTGCTCGATCTCCTTGCGGGTGTACTCCGGGATGTCGGCGACGTCCTGGATGTGCGCCCAGCGCGGATCCTTGTGCTGCACCGCGATGACCTTGTCGTCGCCGCCCGCCTCGTCGCTCATCTTGAGCACGCCGACGGGGCGCACCTTGACGCCGACGCCGGGGAACACGGGGTAGTCGAGCAGCACGAGCACGTCGAGCGGATCGCCGTCCTCGCCGAGCGTCTCCTCGAAGAAGCCGTAGTCGGTCGGGTAGACGAAGTTCGTGTAGAGCACGCGGTCGAGGTAGACGCGACCGGTCTCGTGGTCGACCTCGTACTTGTTGCGGCTCCCCTTCGGGATCTCGATGACGGCGTCGAATGCGGCGGTCATGCATGCTCCTTGTGTCTGCGGGCGAGGCCCGGCGGTGATGTGCGTTCTCAGGGTACCCGAGTCGGGCGCGGTAGCGTTGTTCCGTGACTCGACTCCCGCCCCTCGACCCCGCCGTCGCCGAGACCCGGCTCGCCGCCCGGCGCGTGCTCGGCCGGTTGCACCCCGCGCAGGTTTCGACAGTGGATCGCGGTGCGCCCGACACCAGCGCGCCCGTGGCGCTCGTGGCGCTCTCGGGAGGTGCCGACTCGCTCGCGCTCGCCGCAGCCGTCGCATTCGAGGCGCCGAGGTGCGGCATGCGGGCCGGCGCCGTCGTCGTCGACCACGGTCTGCAAGAGGGGTCGGCGCTCGTCGCCGGGCTCGCCGCCGAGCAGGCGAAGCAGCTCGGCCTCGATCCCGTGCTCGTGCGCATCGTGAGCGTGCCGCGAGGCGACGCCGACGGCCCCGAGGCCGCGGCCCGCGCGGTGCGCTACGCAGCGCTCGAGACGGCACGCGCCGACACCGGTGCGGTCGCCGTGCTCACGGCCCACACCCGCGACGATCAGGCCGAGCAGGTGCTGCTCGCGCTCGCCCGCGGCTCGGGAACTCGCGCGATTGCGGGAATCCCCCCGGAGCGGGACGCGATCCACCGGCCTTTTCTGCACGTGAGCCGAGAGACGACCGAGCGCGCGTGCGCGGCCCAGGGGCTCGACCCCTGGCTCGACCCGCACAATCTCGACCACACCTTCGCACGGGTGCGGGTGCGCGAGCGCGTGCTCCCCGTGCTCGAGGCGCAGCTCGGGCCCGGGATCGCCGCGAACCTCGCCCGCACGGCCGAACTCGCTCGAGAAGACGCCGAGGCGCTCGACCTGCTCGTCGAGGAGACCATCGAGGAACTCGTCGAGCACGCGGAAGCCGGCATCTCGGTCTCGGTCGCCGCGCTCGCCGCGAACCCCGCCGCGCTGCGCGGGCGCATCATCAGGCTCGTCGCCAGGGCCGAGTTCGGCTCCTACCTCAGCCGCGAGCACACCCTCGCCGTTTCCGCGCTCGTCACCGACTGGCGAGGCCAAGGGCCGATCCATATTCCCGGCGCTACAGTGGAGCGTATTGCGGGCAGGCTGGTGTTCACCGCCGCGGGCTGAGCACTCGGCTCGTTCCTCCTCGCGTCTCCACTCCCGACCCCTTCATTCTCCACTCATCCTTTCTCCCTTACGCTTACCTCTACTTCCTATCCCACACCTCCGACACGACGAAAGCGGGCACATGGACGCGAAAGATCTCGGCAGCGACCTCACAGTCGTGCTGCACACCGAGGCAGACCTGCGGAACCGGCTGGCGGAGCTCGCTCGCCAGATCGAGGCCGACTACGGGTTCGAGCACCCGCCGTTGCTCGTCGGCGTGCTCAAGGGTGCCGTCATGGTGATGGCCGACCTCGCGCGCGAACTGCGATTCCACGCCGAGATGGATTGGATGGCGGTGTCCTCCTACGGCGCCGGCACGAAGTCGAGCGGCGTCGTGCGCATCCTGAAGGATCTCGACTCCGACCTCACCGGCCGCGACGTGCTCATCGTCGAAGACATCATCGACTCGGGGCTCACCCTCTCGTGGCTCAAGGAGAACCTCGAGAGCCGCGGGGCGAAGTCGGTGCGCATCTGCACCATGCTGCGCAAGCCGGAGGCCGCCAAGGTCGACGTCGACGTGAAGTACCTGGGCTTCGACATCCCCAACGAGTTCGTCGTGGGCTACGGACTCGACTACGCGGAGCGCTACCGCAACCTGCGCGATGTCGCGATTCTCGCCCCGCACGTCTACGGTGGCGAGGAGTAGGCGGATCCACTCGTGCGCGCCGGTCGCATGACGGCGACTCGAGCCGTTGCGCTGAGCGCGAATCCGCAGCGCCTCACAGCGACGCCGTCGGCGGCAGCGGATACGCTGTTGCATAATTCGCCGGTGACCGCAGAAAGGCCGCAACTTGGCTGACACACCTACCAAGGGCTCGAGGAGCAAGAAGCTCTTCAAAGGGCCGCTGCTCTACCTGATCCTTGCTCCGATCATCGTGCTCATCGGGTGGTCGCTGCTCTCGGGCTCCGGTGTGCGCGAGATCACCACGCAGCGCGGGCTCGAGATGCTCGCAGACGGCGCGGTCACCCAGGCCGAGATCATCGACGGCGACCAGCGGGTGAACCTCACGCTCGCCGAGGCCGACGAGAAGACCGGCGCGACCGAGGTGTTCTTCTACTACGTGTACCAGCGCGGTGCCGACGTGGTCGCCGCCGTCAGCGAGGCCGCGCCCGAGGACGGCTTCACCGACCAGGTGCCGCAGCCCAGCGCCTTCTGGTCGATCATGGGCTTCCTGCTGCCGCTACTGCTCATCGGCCTCTTCTTCTGGTGGATGCTGTCGTCGATGCAGGGCGGCGGCAACAAGGTCATGCAGTTCGGCAAGTCGCGCGCCAAGCTCAACACCAAGGAGATGCCGCAGGTCACCTTCGCCGATGTCGCCGGCGCCGACGAGGCGGTCGAGGAGCTGCACGAGATCAAGGACTTCCTGCAAGACGCTTCGCGCTTCCAAGCCGTGGGGGCGCGCATCCCGAAGGGCGTGCTGCTCTACGGCCCCCCCGGCACCGGCAAGACCCTGCTCGCCCGGGCCGTCGCAGGCGAGGCGGGCGTGCCCTTCTACTCGATCTCGGGCTCCGACTTCGTCGAGATGTTCGTGGGCGTCGGCGCGAGCCGCGTGCGCGACCTCTTCAAGGAGGCGAAGGCCAACGCGCCGGCCATCATCTTCGT
The DNA here is from genome assembly GCA_040392345.1 of Leucobacter soli. Lineage (GTDB taxonomy): Bacteria > Actinomycetota > Actinomycetes > Actinomycetales > Microbacteriaceae > Leucobacter > Leucobacter soli_B. The sequence goes on from JBEBWI010000040.1 coordinate 18,530, forward strand.
CGACGAGATCGACGCCGTCGGCCAGCGCCGCGGCCAGGGCATGGGCGGCGGGCACGACGAGCGCGAGCAGACGCTGAACCAGTTGCTCGTGGAGATGGACGGCTTCGACCCGAAGACCAATGTCATCATGATCGCCGCGACCAACCGGCCCGACATGCTCGACCCGGCGCTGCTGCGCCCGGGCCGCTTCGACCGGCAGATCGGCGTCGACGCGCCCGACATGAAGGGGCGCCGCGCCATCCTCGAGGTGCACGCGAAGGGCAAGCCGCTGTCGAAGAACGTCGACCTCGACGTCGTCGCGCGCAAGACCCCCGGTTTCTCGGGCGCCGATCTGGCGAACGTGCTCAACGAGGGCGCGCTGCTCACTGCGCGCTCGGGTGCGCAGCTGATCGACAACCGCGCGCTCGACGAGGCGATCGACCGCGTCATCGCGGGCCCCCAGC
>JBEBWI010000041.1:0-18663 GCA_040392345.1 Leucobacter soli
GGCCTGCGGCCGCTGCCCTGGGTACAACCAATCCTAGGGTTCGCTCATTCCCGGGCGCTGTGGGCGCGGCGGCGAACGCTGCGCCAGATGCCGAATCCGAGCAGCAGCGTCGCGGTGGCGCCGAGGGCGACCAGCATGATCGTCTCGTAGGAGCTGCGGAGCGTGAGTCTCAAGGTCCGTTCTGCGAAGGCCTGCTCCCCCGCGCGATCCCACACCTCGATGCGCATGCCGGACTCACCCGAGGAGACCCGGCTGTCGACCGTCACCAGTACCACCTGGTTGCTCCCGGCCGGCACCTGCTGCGCGTCATAGCTGCGCTCCGGAACAGAAATGCCCGCGGACAGCGGGGTGACGCGCACCGAGACTTCCGCATCGAACGGCAGCAGATTGTGCAGGGTGATCGGCACGCGCGAGGACGTGCCGACCAACTGCGTGTTCTCCGTCGGCACGATCTCGACCCCGCGCAGGAGTTCGGCGTCGCGCACGCGCGTGGCCTCGTCGATCTCCGCGAAGTCGACGTCGGGCTCCGCGTAGCGCGTGGCGAAGGCTTCGAGCAGGCGCACGCGTTGATACTCGGTCAGGTGGGCCGGCTGCGCGAGAAGCGGGGCGAGGGCGTCGATCTGCGCGGATCGCGAGACAGTTCCGCGCAGGAGCTCCCGGCGCTCCTCAGCGGTCTCCCCTGCGCGCAGTGCACCGGTGCCCTCCGGCTGCGCGGATTCCGAGACGGTGCCGACCCAGTCGAGCGCCGCGAGCGTGTCGACGAGCCGCGCGGGATCGGCCGCCTCGGCGATGGCGCCGCGATCCACTGCCAGCACGATGCCGTCGCTGCCCTGCTGGGCGGTCAGGGCAAGCCGGGCGGTGAGCGACGCCACCCCGGATGCCTGATGCGTGATGCTCGTCTCGTCGAGTGCGGCACGGGTGGCGGAAGTGAGCGCGCCGTCGGCGATGAGCGCAGTGAAGTCGCCGATGCGCACCCGCGAAGCCGTCGCGTCGATCACATTGCCCGAGTCGAGCACCACCGAAGTGATTCCTGAGGCGGCGAGCAGCTCGAGCGTGGCGCTGTCGACCGCACCCGCTGCGGGCCAGGCCGTCGCGGCCGAACGGGGAAGCGCGAGCAGTTCGGCGAGGCTCGGTTCCCCGCTCGGGTCACCGGCGTCGTCGGGCCCGGCATCGGCATTCTCGGCGCTGTCCGTGGCCTCGCTCGCCGGGTCGTCTTCGGCAGCGGTGTCGGTGTCGCCACTGCCGGCGTCGTCGTCGGTCTCGTTCTCGGCTTCGCTCGCGTCATCGCCGGACGAGACGCTGAACGTGCCCTCGTTCGTCGCAAAGGTGAATCCGACGGGGGCGAGCAACTGGGTGAAGCCGAGTGCCGACTGCGCCGCAGGATCGGCGTCGGCGAATTGCAGGGCGATGAGCTGCGCGGTCGTGCTCTCGAGTTGCTCGAGAAACGCCGCAGCCGAGGCGGGGGCGTCATCGCCGAGGGAGCGAATGCCCGCCACGATGCGCGGGTCGACCGCCAGCACACCGTCGTAGGCCTCCGCCGCGTCGATCAGTCGCGCGAATCGGGGCACGACCTGCTCGATCTGGGCGCGGCTCGGCATGACCCGTACGCTCTCGGGCAGCACGAGTGGAACGAGCAGGGTGACCGGCACCTGCCCGATCTCCCCGAACCCCTGCCAGACGAACGGCGCCGACTCCGATACGAGCAGTGGATCGGCCCAGGCGTCGAGCGGCTCCGTCTGCGTGAGGCGCAGCTCGGCGCGCACGAGGTAGACGCCGCTCGCGTCGGTCGCCGCGAGCGGCAGTTCGTCGCGTCGCACCGTCACCGTGAGGTTCTGCTCGCCGCCTCCCGGGGTCTCGGCGACGGAGAGCTGGGCGATCCGCACGGATGCCGATGCCGTGTCGCGCGCGCCGCTCGCGAGTTCGGCGACGGTGCCGAGGGGCTGCGGATCGAGGGACACCCGCAGCGAGCCCGCCGGCACCGCCGCCTCCGCCTCGTTGCGCAGCGACACAGTGAATCTGTACTCGGCGTCGTCGTCGGAGAGCACCGCGTCGAGCGGTGCGATGACGAGTGCGGCGGCGGGTTCGGTCTGGTCGATGCCCGCGTCGGTGAGGGGCTCCGCGGCCGGATCCTCGGCGGGCATCATCGCACTCGCGGCGGGGACTCCCCCGCTGCCGCCGACCCCCACCGCGCCCGTGAACATCACCAGTGCGGCGAGTGCGCCGGCGACCATGCGAGATCGCCGAATCGACCGTCGCGCCGCGGAGTGCCGGCGCAGCCCGAGAAGCGCCGCACGTGACATAGGGCAAGTGTAGGGCGGTGCGGCTCCCGGTACCCTGGAGGGATGCGTCCTCTTGCCGAATCCATGGTCGCCCTCCGGGCTATCGCCGAATCGCGGCCGGTGCACGCCCTCGCCACCGCGTTCTCCGAGGCCGGGCACGAGTTCGCCCTGGTCGGCGGGCCCGTGCGCGACGCCCTGCTCGGCCGCCCCGTCACCGACCTCGACTTCACCACGTCGGCGCGCCCCGGCGAGACCCGCGCCATCATCGAGACGTTGACGAAGAAGATCTGGGACGTGGGCCGGGATTTCGGCACGATCGCGGCGAAGGTGCACGGCGAGACCGTCGAGATCACGACCTACCGCGCCGAGATCTACCGCGACGACTCCCGCAAGCCCGAGGTCACCTTCGGCGACACCATCGAGGGCGATCTGGTGCGGCGCGATTTCACCGTGAACGCCCTCGCGCTCATGCTGCCCTCGCTGAAGCTCGTCGACGTGTCCGGCGGGGTGGAAGATCTGATCGCCGGCCGCATCACGACCCCCGGCTCCCCCGAGATGTCGTTCACCGATGATCCGCTGCGCATGCTGCGCGCCGCGCGCTTCTCGGCGCAGCTCGGTTTCGAGGTGACCGCTGAGACGCAGGCCGCGATGGCAGAGTTCGGGCCGCGCCTCGACATCGTCTCAGCCGAGCGCGTGCGCGACGAGCTCGTGAAGCTGCTCGGCTCCGATGACCCGGTCGCCGGGCTGCGCCTGCTGGTCGACACGGGTCTCGCCGCGCGATTCCTGCCCGAGCTCACCGACCTCATCGCGACGCAGGACGACCACGGCCGGCACAAGGACGTCTACGAGCACAGCCTGACGGTGCTGCGCCAGGCGATCGAGCTCGAAGTGGCGCGTCGGGGAAGCAGCACCGCTTCTTCCGCACCGCTTGATCCGCACACGGCGGATGCGGGGCGCCCCGAGGTCGCGGGCTCCCCCGACATCGTGCTGCGCCTCGCCGCGTTGCTTCACGACATCGGCAAGCCGGCGACCCGCCGCTTCGAGCGCGGCGGCGTCACCTTTCACCATCATGACGTCGTGGGGGCGAAGCTCGCCCGGAAGCGTTTGCGCGCCCTGCGCTTCGACAACGACACGATCGCGCGGGTCGCCCGTCTGGTCGAGCTGCACCTGCGCTTCTTCGGCTACAGCGATCAGCAGTGGACCGATTCGGCGGTGCGCCGGTACGTGCGCGATGCCGGCGACGAGCTCGAGCAACTGCACATCCTGACCCGGGCCGACGTGACGACCCGCAACCGGCGCAAGGCCGAGCGTCTCGAGCACGCGTACGACGACATCGAGCGCCGCATCGGGGAGCTGTCGCAGGCCGAGGAGCTCGCGGCGGTGCGGCCCGAGCTCGACGGGGAGCAGATCATGAAGCTGCTCGGCATCGGCCCGGGGCCGCTGGTGGGCCGCGCCTACAGGTATCTGCTCGAGGTGCGGCTCGACGAGGGCCCCATCGGCGAGGAAGCAGCCACGGAGCGCCTGCTCGCGTGGTTCGGTGAACAGGAGGCGGCGTCATGACCGAGCCCGATGCTGCGATGAATTCGATGGTGGATCCGGGGCCCGCCTCGTGGTTTGACGGTGCGGCAAGGGTGCTCTTCGTGCATGCGCACCCCGATGATGCGCGGGCGAATCGGAGAAGCCCATTTCTGGGCTTCTCTCGCCTGCGCCGAGCCCGTCTCGGGCTCGGAATATAGAGGGTCTCGGCAGGAGGGGTGCGGACGGTGTCTGAGGTAAGCAGTTGGTTTGATGGTGCGGCAAGGGTGCTCTTCGTGCATGCGCACCCCGATGACGAGACGATATCCACCGGAGGCACGCTCGCGGCGCTCGCGGAGAGCGGCCGCGAGCCACTGCTCGTGACGCTCACGCGGGGCGAGCGCGGCGAAGTGGTGCCTGGCCCGTTCTCGGCGCTCGCGGGCACCGACGCGCTCGCGCCGCACCGGCAGAACGAGCTCGCCGCGGCGCTCGCCTTCCTCGGGGTGCAGCGGCACGCCTTTCTCGGTGTCGAGCCGGCGCGTGCCGAGGGGTACCCCCCGGTGATCTACGAGGATTCGGGCATGACCTGGGGGGCCGACGGCCGGGCGACCGCCGCCGATGAAGCCGGCGATGACGCCCTGACCCGTGCACCCGCGGTCGAGGCGATCAACGACCTGCTCGCCGCCGCGTATCAGTCCGGCGCCCAGGCCATCGTCAGTTACGACAGCGGGGGCGGCTACGGGCACCCCGATCACGTCTTCGCGCACCGCATCTCCCGAGCCGTCGCCCACGCCCTCGAGTTGCCGTTCTGGCAGATCGAGACGGGCCAGGAGGGTGCCGAAGGCACCGATCCACTGTCGAATGAGACTGCCGAGGAGTACGACATCACGCCGTGGCTCGAGCGGAAAGTCGCGGCGCTTCGGGCGTACGCCACTCAGCTGACCGTCGATGGAGACGAGATCGTGCACGTCGGCGGGCAGCGCCAGCCCGTCGACCTGAAGGAGCGATACCGGCGGCTCCCCCACCTGCTGTAGATCGCGCCCGGACGAGCGAGCTCGATTGCGCGCCCGGGCGGGCTCCGCGAATCGGCGTCGATATCACACGGCCGACCTGATAGCATGGACAGGTTGTCCGCGTGTCGTGCACTCTGCGCGCCGGGCGGGAACATGCATAAACACCCTCCTGTCACAGAAATCCTGTGGCCGTATAGTCCGAAGGAGGTGGGTCAGTAATGCATACGTACGAACTCATGGTGATCCTCGATCCCGGCATCGACGAGCGCACCGTGGCTCCCAGCATCGACAAGTTCCTCGGCGTCATCCGCAATGCGGGCGGCTCGATCGAGAACATCGACATCTGGGGCAAGCGCCGTCTCGCCTACGAGATCAAGAAGCAGTCCGAGGGCATCTACGTCGTGGTGAACTTCACCGCGTCGCACGAGGCTACCGCGGAGCTCGACCGTCAGCTCGGCCTGTCCGAGGCAGTGCTCCGCACCAAGGTGCTCCGCTCTGACGAGCTCATCGCACAGCGCGCAGCGCAGGCGAAGCACGAGCAGGCCAAGGCGGCTCGCGCCGCGAAGGTGGGCGCGTAGCTCATGGCCGGCGAGCCGCTGATCACTGTCGTCGGTAACCTCGTTGCCGACCCCGAGCCTCGCGTGAGCCAGGCCGGCAAGTCGTGGGTGACCTTTCGGATCGCCTCGACGCCGCGCGTGCGTGACCGTCAGTCGGGTGACTGGTCGGACGGCGAACCGCTGTGGCTCGGTTGCCGCGCGTACGGTGAGTACGCCGACAACATTGCGGCAACGCTCACCAAGGGCATGCGCGTCATCGTGCAGGGCCGCCTCACGTCGCGCAGCTACACCGACAACCAGGGTCAGCAGCGCACGTCGCTCGATCTCGAGGTCGAAGAGGTCGGTCCGTCGCTGCGGTTCGCCTCCGCACAGGTCACGCGCGGTCAGTCGCGCGGCCAGGGCGGCGGCTTCGGCGGCGGTCAGCCCTCGGGCCAGTCGAGCTGGGGCCAGTCGGCCGCGCCCGCGCAGTCGGACAACCCCTGGAGCAACTCGGGCAAGCCGAGCCAGGGCGGCGCCGACTTCGGGTCGGGCTTCGACGACGAGCAGCCCTTCTAGGGTTTCGAGACACACGGGCCCGCCCATCGGGCGGAGCACACTTCAGCCCCCTGCCGGGGCAGCATACGAAAAGAGAATCACATGGCAGGCAAGTCAAGCGGCGCAGGCCGCAAGCCGGGCCGCGGCAAGAACGCGAAGGTTGCCGCTCCCGCGAAGAAGCAGACCGTCGGCGTCATCGACTACAAGGATGTCGCGACTCTGCGCAAGTTCATTTCCGAGCGTGGAAAGATCCGCGCGCGCCGTATCACCGGCGTTTCTGTTCAGGAGCAGCGTCTCATCGCCAAGGCAGTCAAGAATGCCCGCGAGATGGCGCTCCTCCCCTACGCCGGTTCCGGCCGCTAAGGAGGCGAATCATGGCGAAGGTGATTCTGACGAATGAGGTTCTGGGTCTCGGTTCCGCGGGTGACGTGGTCGAGGTCAAGAACGGTTACGCGCGTAACTTCCTGGTTCCCCAGGGGTACGCCGTGAACTGGAGCCGCGGTGGAGAGGCACAGGTCGCGCAGCTGCGTGCCGCTCGTGCCGCTCGTGCGCTGGCTTCGGTCGAGGACGCGCAGGCGCTGAAGGCGAAGCTGCAGGAGGGCAAGATCCGCCTGTTCGCAAAGTCGGGTGCCGAGGGCCGTCTGTTCGGTTCGGTGAAGCCGGCGGCTGTGGCCGCTGCGGTCACCGAGGCCGGACTCGGCGAGATCGACAAGCGCAAGATCACGCTGCCGGCGATCAAGTCGACCGGTGAGTACCGTGCGACGATCCACCTCCACGAGGGTGTCGACGCAGAGGTGACCCTGCAGGTCATCGCGCAGCGCTAACACGCGACGCAGGTTCAGCGGAGCGGCCGCCTTCGGGTGGGCCGCTCCGCTTTTCTGTTGCTCCGGACTCGGCTGTATTTCCGCCCGGCCCGATGCGCCTGCGGCGCTCATTCGGTCGTCTTTGTGACGTTCATTCCAGTGTTACCTTCGGATTCTTGTGGCGTGTCGCAAAAAAGTCGGACACAGTACGAGAAATGAGTTGACAAGCGCCCGCGAAGCAGATATTTGTCCACAGACCCGGCACGGACGCAAGCCTCAAGTCCCACCTGAGACTTGAATAACTCCACAGCTGAGTGTCAGATAAATCCCAGTTCAGGTTAGTAATTCTTCCCAAACATCCAAATCTTTCCACAGGTTATCCCCACGGTTGTGAGTAACCGGGGCCGGAAACCGGTGAGTTATACACCTAGTTATCCACAGGCTTGCTCGGGGGTGACTTGGCACCGTGCGCACAGGGGTCTACGGTGAGTGTCGGTGGTCGGGTGTCTACTGGGTGAACAGAGCATTGTGACTCGGGCCGGAAACGCCCGCACAGCATCGCAGAAGGAGTCATGAGTGTCGATCGCGCATCTCGGTATCCCCGACGCGCCGGCGGAGTACGCCGACGACTCGCGCTCGTACGAGCGCACGCCGCCCTACGACCTGCTGGCCGAGCAGAGCGTGCTGGGCGGCATGCTGCTTTCGAAAGACGCCGTCGCCGACGTCTACGGCATGCTTCGCAGTGTCGACTTCTACGTGCCGAAGCACGAGATCATCTACGAGGCCATCCTCGAGCTCTACTCGCGCGGTGAGCCGACTGACGCGATCACCGTCACCGATCAGCTGACGAAGAACGGCGAACTGCAGCGCGCCGGCGGCGCCGAGTACCTGCACACGGTCACCAGCATCGTGCCGACCGCGGCGAATGCCAGCTTCTATGCAGAGATCGTGGGGGAGAAGGCGCTGCTGCGCCGTCTTGTCGAGGCCGGTACTCGCATCGCCCAGATGGGTTACGCGGCGGAGGGCGAGGCGATCGACCTCGTCAACAACGCGCAGGCCGAGATCTATTCGGTGACCGGCGCCGACCAGGCTGAGGACTACGTGCCCCTCTCGCTCGCGGTCGAGGCCGCGGTGCACGAGATCGAGAAGGCTCAGATGTCGGACGGAGGCATGATGGGCGTGCCCACCGGCTTCCAGGAGCTCGACGAGAAGACGAACGGCTTCGCGCCCGGCCAGATGATCATCATCGCCGCGCGCCCCGCGATGGGAAAGTCGACGCTCGCCCTCGACGTGGCGCGCTCCGGCTCGATCCACCATGAAGCGACGACCGTGTTCTTCTCGCTCGAGATGGGCCGTGCCGAGATCGCGATGCGTCTGCTCTCGGCCGAGGCCTCGATCCCGCTGCAGAAGCTGCGCAAGGGCGAACTCGACCAGCGCGACTTCCAGAAGCTCGCCGCCACCCAGGCGCGCATCAACGAGGCGCCGCTGTTCATCGACGACAGCCCGAATCTCACGCTCGTCGAGATCCGTGCGAAGTGCCGGCGGCTCAAGCAGCGCCACAACTTGAAGATGGTGGTCATCGACTACCTGCAGCTGCTCTCCTCGGGCAAGAAGGTCGAGAGTCGCCAGCAGGAGGTCAGCGAGTTCTCACGTGCTCTCAAGCTGCTCTCGAAGGAGCTCGAGGTCCCGGTGATCGCGCTCTCTCAGCTGAACCGTGCGTCGGAGCAGCGCGCCGACAAGATGCCGGCGATCAGCGATCTGCGAGAGTCGGGTTCGCTCGAGCAGGACGCCGACATGGTGATCCTGCTGCACCGCGAGTCGAGCTACGAGAAGGACAACCCGCGCGCGGGTGAGGCCGATCTGATCCTCGCGAAGCAGCGCAATGGCCCCACCGGAACGGTGACCGTCGCCTTCCAGGGTCACTACTCGCGCTTCCAGGATATGCCGAGCGGGCTCTAGTTCCCCGCCCGGCGTTCTCCCCGGTCAGGGGCGATAGACTGTGGTCGTAGGCGAGGAGAGGGGCACGATCGGCATGAACGCAGCGCTCAGCGACGCGGCACCACCCGTGACCCCCGAGCAGCGAGGCTTGCGCCGCGCCCGCATCCTCCGTTCGGTTGCTCTGCTCGCGATCGGTTTCGTGATCGCATTCAGCGCGCCCCTGCACTCCGATCTGCAGTTCGACCGCTGGGTGCTCTTCGCGGGGCTGCTCGGCATCGGCGCGACGACCATCGCCGAATTCCTCGCGATTCGATCCACGCCGTCGAGCTGGCTCGTCGCCACCCGCGCCACCGTCGCCCTCATCGCGGGTGCCGCGGTGCTCACTTCGCAGAGCGCGCTCGACGTGGCGATCGTGCTCGCGGTCTGGGCGGCCTCCTCGGTGGTCATCGCCGTCTGGCGGGTCAGCCGGGGCTCGCAGGCGCGTACTGTCGCCGTGCCTTCGGCGCTGCTCAGCGGCCTGCTCGCCGTGCTCGTTCTGATCTTCCGCGACGATCTCGTCGCGATCGTCGGATTCTTCGGCGCATACGCGATCCTGCGCGGAGTCTTCCTCGGTATCTCGGCTTTCGATTCCCGTGCCGCAACCGCGGCTCTGGGCGAAGACGACGAGGCGGGCGACGACGAGTTCGCCCCCGCCAACTAGTGATCTCTCCACAACGAAAGAGTGAAATGACTGAGCCCGCCCAGCCCGAACCACAGCAGCCGGTGACGCCGTCGCGTCGCGACCGCTTGCGGCCGCTCGAGCTCGTCGGCTTCTCGGGGGTGCTCGCGATCTTCGCGGGACTCGTCATCCTGCTCACCACGCGCGACCTGGTACTCACGGCCATCACGGTGATCGTCGGCTTCATCGTCGTGCTGATGCTCGTCGCACTCATCGGGCTCGGCGGGAAGCCCAGCGCCGAAGACCTGGAGGCGCGCAAGGACCTCAAGGGCCCCGACACCGACTGGCACTAGTGTCGCGTGTCGGAAGTTCCTTGCGAGGTGACGTTCCGAGGTGGTGCATCGCGAGGCAGGTGAAGCGAAGGCTTGCTGGTGGCAAGTCGAGCGAGGCTGCCGTAGCGAGGTGCCGTCTCGGGGCGGCGGATCGTGAACGGACTTACGACACGCGACACTAGGTACCGGTCCGCTGCGACCTAAGCGCGACGACCGTGCTCGCGCGTCTGCCGCGACCAGGCGCGTGCGTCACGGCTCGAGAGTGCGAGGAGCACGAGGATGTCGAGCGCGACGATGATGAGCGTCGTGCGGAACGTGATCTGCTCGGCACCCGCGAAGTGGGCGATCGCGGCGGTCGAGATGCTGAAGGTCAGGGCGGCCATGACCAGGATGCGCGCGAGGTTGCTGCCTCGCCAGACCAGCCAGGCGAAGAGCAGCAGCACGAGCACACCGATGCCCGCGGCCACGGCGATGATCCAGAAGACCGTGACCGCTGTGGGGTGGTCGATGCCGTCCGCGTGCGCCTCGTCGAACCAGATGAGGCCGAAGGCCGCGATCCACAGCACCCCGGCGACCGCACGCCAGAGCACGAAGGTGGCGCCGAGCGTCGTGGTGATCGGACGTTTGCGGATCTGCGGCAGGGGAGCGTCGCGGCCGAGCAGTGCCTCTGCCGGTTCGATCGCCGAGCGCTTGCGCACCGATTCAGTCATTGCGCACCTCGGCTCGTTGAGCGTCTGAGCCGAGTTGCGCAGAGGCCGGTTGTTCGGCGCCGACGGGGAGCGCTCGGAGGTCGAGCACGGGCAGGTGGCCGTCGGTGCGAATGCTGTCGCCGCCGCCGTTGCGGGAGTGGTAGCCTGTCGAGAAATCGCGCAGGATATCGAGCCGCGCGTCTGCGTTGTGCTGACGCACGGTGCTCACGATGTGATCGCGCTCGATGTCGGTGTCCGCGTCGATCTTGTGCGTGACCTGCAACGTGAACAGGGAGAAGCCGACGGCCCGATCGAAGGTGCCCGCGGCCAGCCAGTCGACGCGGGCGCCGCCCGGCAGCAGCCAGTCGTCGGGGGTGCGCCAGAACCGCACGTGGTGCCGTTTGGCGGGGTTGCCCGCGACCTCCTGCTGGTAGGCGAAGTCGTGCACCCGCCCGAACAGGAACAGCGGGCTCACCGGGGCCTCGTCGTAGCTGCGTCGGGTGATGGTCGAGGTGATGATGCGCCAGGAGCTGCGCAGCGTGACCGCGTCTGCCTGAGTCCACCCTGCGGTGCGCATCGCCTGATGCACCTGGGCGGCCTCGCCGGTGAGTGCGAGGTTGATCGGGTCGCCGAGTAGGCCGTCGCTCGTGCGGGTGCGCCCGATGAAGTAGTCGGGCACGTAGATGGTGGTGAGCACGCGGTGAATGCGGGGCAGCACCAGGTAGGCGATCAGCACCCAGAATGCGACCGCCATGGCGATGCCCCACCAGCCGAGCTGGAACGTTTCGGTGAGCAGCAGCCAGGCGAGCCAGACGGCGGCCACGCCCGCGAACACGAAGAAGAACTCGTCGAGCACCGCGAGGAGGGAGAAGCGCCGCCGCGGTGTCGCGTCGGCACCCGCCCCCTCACGCCTGCTCATGCCTTCATCGTAGCGGCGGGATGGTCGTCGGCGGGAGTGCGGTCTGCGGCGGCGCTACCGGGCGAGGTCGAGCGCGATGTCCTCGATCATGTCCTCCTGGCCGCCCACGAGTCGACGCCTGCCGACCTCTTCGAGGATTGTGCGGGCATCGATGCCGTGGCGATCCGCCGCGATCTCGGCGTGCCGCAGAAAGCTCGAGTACACGCCGGCGTAGCCGAGCGTGAGGGTCTCGCGGTCGACCTGCACCGGGCGGTCCTGCAGGGGTCGGATGAGGTCGTCCGCCGCGTCCTGCAACGGCGCGAGATCCGCACCGACCTCCCAATCCTGCAGTCTTGCGACGGCGACGAACGGCTCGAGCGGGGTGTTGCCCGCCCCGGCCCCGTGCCCGGCGAGCGACGCGTCGACGCGGTATGCGCCTTCCTCGACCGCGACCACGGAGTTCGCGACCGCGAGCGAGAGATTCTGATGCGCGTGGATCCCGATCTCGGTCGCCTCGTCGAGCACGTCGCGGTACGCGTGGACACGCTCGCGCACCCCCTGCATTGTGAGTCGGCCCGCGGAGTCGGTGACATACACGCAGTTCGCGCCGTACGACTCCATGAGCTTCGCCTGCTGAGCAAGCGAGGCGGGGTCGTTGAGGTGGGCCATCATCAGGAACCCCGACACGTCCATGCCGAGGGCGCGGGCCTGCTCGATGTGCTGCCGGGAGACGTCGGCCTCGGTCGCGTGGGTGGCGATCCGCACCGAACGCACTCCGAGATCGTGGGCGCGGCGCAGGTCTTCGAGCGTGCCGATGCCGGGCAGCAGCAGCGTGGTGAGTCGTGCGCGAGTGATGACGGAGGCGGCCGCCTCGATCCATTCCCAGACGCTGTGCGAGCCGGGGCCGTAGGTCAGGGAAGTGCCGGCGAGGCCGTCGCCGTGGGCGACTTCGATCGCGTCGACGCCGGCAGTATCGAGCGCCTGCGCGATGCATGCCAGGTTCTCGGGGGTGATGCGGTGACGGATGGCGTGCATCCCGTCGCGCAGCGTGACGTCTTGCAGGTAGACGCGAGTGGTGGTCATGCGGTCGTGCTCCCTTCGTGCTGCGCCTTGATGATGCATTCGGCGGTGCGCAGCGCGGCCGAGGTCATGATGTCGAGGTTGCCGGCGTAGGCCGGCAGGTACATCGCCGCCCCCTCGACCTCGAGGTACACGGAGATGCGCGTGTACTCGCCCTTGGCAATTGCCGCGGCCCCTGCGGGTACGAGCAGGTCGAGTTCCGCGTCGCCTTCGGCGAACTGCACCTGCTGCTTCATGCGGTACCCGGGAACATAACCCGCGACCTCTGCCACCCGGGACTGCACGGCATCGGTGACGCGTGACCGCTGCGCAGCCGAGAGGCGGGGTGTGATCAGCAGTACGGTGTCGCGCATGATTAGCGGGGGCTCCGCGGGGTTCAGCACAATGATCGCCTTGCCACGGGCGGCGCGGCCGACCTGTTCGATCGCGGAGGCGGTGGTCTCGGTGAACTCGTCGATGTTCGCCCGGGTGCCGGGGCCCGCCGAGCGGGAGGAGATCGATGCGACGATCTCGGCGTAGTGCACGGAAGTGACCTCGCTGATCGCGTGCACGATTGGAATGGTGGCCTGTCCGCCGCAGGTGACCATGTTCACATTGGGAGCGTGCAGGTGCTCGGCGAGATTCACCGAGGGCACCGCGTAGGGACCGATGGCTGCGGGGGTGAGATCGACCACGCGCTTCCCGTGTGCTGCGAGTTTCTCCGCATTGTGGTGGTGGGCGGCCGCGCTCGTCGCGTCGAAGACCAGCTCGATGCGTGTGAACTCGGGGGCGGCTATGAGCCCGTCGACTCCGTCGGAGGTGGTCGGGATACCCATCGATGCGGCGCGGCGCAGCCCGTCGGAATCGGGGTCGATACCGACGAGCATACCCATCTCAAGGGTCTCGCTGAGTCGCATGATCTTGAGCATGAGATCGGTGCCGATATTGCCCGACCCGATGATCGCAACCGGGGTCTTCGTGGCCTGGGTGCTCATACTGCCTGCTCTTTCCGTGCGGCGTGCGGGGACGGTTGCTGCGATGCGGGCCGCTGCGAGGAGCGCACCCGCGAGGGCGGCGATGACGAACCGGGCGTCGGCGTTCCGGCGGCGGTGGAATCGGCCGCCGCATCGCGCGCGACCTCGACTTCGACTTGGCCGAGTACCCCGAAGTCAGCGTGCACGCGCGTGCCCGGCGTGAGCGGCACGGCAGCGCAGACGGAACCCGGCAACACGATGGTGCCCGCGTGCAGTGGCACTCCGAACTCGCCGAGACGGTTCGCGACCCAGGCGAGCGCGTTGAGCGGAGACCCCATGACATCGGCTCCGCGGCCCGACGCGACCGTTGTGCCGTCGACCTGCAACGCGACCTCGAGGCCTTCGAGGTCGACTTCGGTGAGTGGCAGCCGGGTGATTCCCACCACGACGCCCGCAGAGCTCGCATTGTCGGCGATGGTGTCGGCGAGGCGGATCCGCCAGCCTTCGATGCGCGAGTCGATGATCTCGAGTACGCCGACGACCTCACCGACCGCAGCGGTGACGTCTGCGACGCTGAGACCCGGGCCGCGCAGGTCATGCCTGAGGGTGAAGGCGATCTCGGGTTCGAGACGCGGAGCGATGTAGTCGGCGAGGTGCAGCTCGACTCCGCTCTCGTCGTTCATGCCCGCCACCAGAATCCCGTAGTCGGGTTCGTCGACGCCGAGCTGCTGCTGCATCGCCCGGCTCGTGAGCCCGACCTTGTAGCCGGTGATCGCACGGCCCTCGGCGATCCACCGCTGTACCTGAAGCCGCTGGATCTCGTACGCGTCTCCGACCGTGATCTCCGGATGCTGCTCGGTGAGCGGCTCGATGGGTCGGCGCGTATCTGTAGCCCGACGCAGCGCCTCGGCTGCGGCGATGATGTGTCGTTCGGGAAGCATTCTCAGTTCCTTCGGGTGGGTGCCAGTTGCTGGGAGTGAGGTCGAGTCGATTCGGGAACTCGGGCGGCGGAGCGGCCGGCGAGCGCCGCAAGTGTGCCGGGAGCACTACGGGAGTGCCGTGAGCCGATCCCTGGAAGAAGCGGTGACGGCGGTCGTCTGAACCTCAGACTCGGGTGCGCTCGAGCGTCTCGGGCGCGAACAGGTCGCGCGGGTGGTACTGCTCGGGTGCGAGGCCCTGCGCGTGCGCGTAGCGGAGGAACGTCGCGAGTGTCTGCTCGTTGCGTTCGAGCCCGTATGGCCAGTAGTCCTCGCCCATGAGCGCGGAGGTGCGCTCGTGCTCGTCGAGCATCCACGGCAGCATGGTGCGCAGGGTTGCGGTCTCGCGGAAGTTCTCCTCGCACAGCTCCTTCGCGCGGGTGAACGCCTCGGTGACCGATCGGGCCAGCCAGCGATGCCTCTCGTACACGTCGCGGCGCAGCACCACCACGTGCATGATCGGGAAGATGCCCGTGTCGCGGAAGTACGCGGCTTCCGCCTCGCCCGCCGGGTCGAAGAGACGGCGCACCCGGCCGCTGCCGTCGGCGAACGATTGAGGCGCGCGCGGCGTGTACACCGCGTCGAGTTCGCCAGCCGCGAGCATCTCGTCGAGCGTGCGGCCCTCGGGAATCGGCTCGATCCTGATGCTCTCGGGCAAGTCGAGCTTGATCTTTTCGATGCGACCGGGCTCGTGCAGTCCGCCGACGTGGTAGGTGACCGAGTCGACGGGCAGACCGTAGTGATCCTCGAGTATGCCTCGGATCCACACGTTCGCGGTCAGCTGGTACTCGGCGATGCCGACTCGGCCGCCGATCAGATCCGACGGGGATTCGATGCCCGACTTCGCAGACACGTAGATGCCGCTGTGCCGGAAGAACCGTGACGGAAACACGGGCATCGCGACGAAGGGTGCGCCGCGCGAGAGGCTCACGGTGTAGCTCGCGAGCGACATCTCGGCCGCGTCGAACTCCTGGAACCTGGCCATCCGGAAGAACGTCTCCTCGACCGTCTGCGCCAGGTAGGTGAGATCGGCCCCTGCTACCTGCACCCGCCCGTCGCGCAGCGCCTCGGTGCGATCGTAGCGCTCGCACGCGAGGGTCAGCGGCACGCTCATCGGGCGCCCACCAGGAAGTCGCCGAGCACGCGGTTGAACGCCTCGGGCTGTTCGAACATCGGCCAGTGGCCGGCGTCTTCGATCATCGCAAAGCCTGCGTTCGGCATGATCTCCGCTGCGCGCCTGCCCACCTCGGGAGGAGTGGTGGGGTTGTGATCGGACCAGATGATCAGGGTGTCGTGGTGGATCGCCGCCAGGTCCTGCTCGGTCAGCAGGTACGGCCGGTTCGCCGGCCCGGGCGCCTCCGCGACGAGCCTCGGCATGGCCGCTCGGCTGTCTGCGAGCGTGTAGATGCGGTATCGGGTCTCGACGAGCTCATCCGTGACGGTCTCTGGTTTATACATGAGCCACTCGAGACGCTTGCGCACGGTCTCGATGCTCGGCTCCTCGAGCGCCTGCTGGGTGACAGCGCGCACGCGGTCGCCCACGTCGGCGCTTTCGCGCGCCCGTGCCTCGTCGTCGAGCAGCACGCCGGCGCCCGTGACGTGCGCGAGCCTGCCCACCCGGTCGGGATGGGTCTTCGCGGTGTAGAGCGCGTTCCAGCCGCCGAGGCTTTGGCCGACGAGGTCGGCGCGTTCGATGCCGAGCGCGTCGAGCACGGCGATGAGGTGTTCGGCGAACAGCGGCGCCGTGTACTCGCGGTCGGTCGGCTTGTCGGTGAAGCCGTGCCCGATGGCGTCGATGGCGACGACGTGCAGCCCGCGTGCGGCGAGTTCGTTCACGTTGCGCGTCCAGCCCTCGATGTGACCGGTGATGCCGCTCAGCAGGATCACGTGGTGGTCGCCCGAGCCGGCCTCGAGGATGCGGGTGCGCCAGGGGCCCGCTTGGATGAAGCGTTGCTGCGCGCCGAGCGCGTCAGTCGACAGAGACATGTGTGCCTTTCAGGAGGCGTCGGCGGGGGTGCCGAGGCGGATCGAGTGAGTGTAGATCTCGGGGTTGCCCACGCCGTTCAGCACGAGCAGGGTGCGCATGAGCAGCGCGTTGAGCCCGAGGTCGATGAGGCGCTGCGCGTCGAGGTCGAGCACCGCTTGGCGCTCGTCGTCGGTCAGGCGGTACCGGGCCAGCACGGCCGCGGGTTCCGCCTGCAGGTCTGCGATCACTCCGTCATTGTGTTCGACGTCGCGCACCAGGCGGCTCAGCTGTACGAGGCTCATCGTGCCACCTCCAGTTCGACGATGCCGATGCCTGTGACCCAGGAATGCATGGGCGCATAGGCGAGGCGCTCGCCGCCGGTGCCGCCGGCGCAGGCGGCTGCCGCGACCCAGGTGCGGATCTCGAGCGCGCCGTTTCCGGCCTCCTCGAGAATTTGGCCGTCGGTCATTCGAGTGATGGCGTCGAGGTCGCCGTTCGTGACGAGCGTGAGGAAGCGGTCGTCCCATTCCTCGTTGATCTCGCCCTGTTGCGGCAGGGCCACCCAATGCGAGAGGCCGCCGGTGGCGAGCACCGCAACGTTCAGATCCTCGGGCAGTTGGTGGATCGCGTTCCGCAACGCCTCGCCGAGCTTCCGGGCGCGGGTGAGCGTCGGCAGGGGCGGCTGGTTGCAGTTGATGAAGAGCGGCACGATCGGGAGCCCCTCGAGCTCGAGTCTCTGGATGGGCACGGTGTAGCCGTGGTCGAGCGGCATCTCCATCGAGACGGAGAGGTCGATGCCGCCGTGCACGAGCGCCTCATGCAGTGCGCCGCTGATCTCGGGCGCGCCAGTGGAGGTCTCGCCGGGGATGCCATGCTCGTTCCACGCCGGGTACTCGTCGGCCTGGCCGATGGCGAAGACGGGGTAGTTCTCGAGCCCGTAGGTCTCCTGGTGATCGGTGCCAATGATGATCACGACATCGGGCTCGGCCGCCTTGAGGTCTGCGGACATGCGCTTCCATGCGGAATCGAGCAGATCCGTGTACTGCGGGCTCGCGTCGGGGGTTCGAATGATGCCACTCACGTGTGAGGTGGCACCGGCGTAGACCAGCTGGGCCATGATGCGGGTTCTCCAATCCTGTTCGGCGACGCTGCCGGGTGCATGCATTCGATCGCGTCGTTGCCAGACCAATACGCGCAACACTCTGTCATGTGAAATTACGACTTGTCAACATGAACATCGAAATGTCGGCTGCGTGAACACGTTCGGCACACGCCAGTTAGGCTGGTGTCATGCCAAATCTCCGCGCCGCACAGAAGCGCATGACTCGTGCCCTCCTGCTCGAATCCGGTGTTCGGATCTTCCAGCAGAAGGGGTACAGCGCCGCGACGATCGACGACATCGCGGTCGGAGCCGGGGCCACCCGCACCACGTTCTACCTGCACTTCGGTTCGAAGGCCGAGCTCGTCGGGGCGCTTATCGATACGATCAGCGAGAAGATCGAGGCCTCAGACGTGCCCTCGCTCACCCAGGTCGTGACGATGGGCGACCGCGAGATGATTCGCGGTTGGGTCGCCCGCAGGTTCGACCAGTGGCCCGAGATCATGCCCTACGTCACCATCGCCGATCAGGCCGGTGGGGTCGAGCCCGCGATCACCCAGCGGGTGGAGGCCTGGCACGAGAGCGCGGTCAACGAGATCGTTGCCGGACTCACCGCCTCCGGCCGGTTCGCGCCCGCCGATCGGAAGCTGCGCGCCGTGCTCGCCTTCGCCGAGGTGGAGTATCTCTCGCGCCGCTGGGCCCGGCTCGGCTGGACCGCGGATGTCACTCGTGAGGCCGCGCTCGAGGCCGTGACCGACAGTCTCTACCGGCAGCTCGTCGTCGACGCGCGCGTAGTCGTCTAGCCGCAAGGGGCCGCAGAAGCGCCTCACCCCGGCATCTGGCCGCGCCCCCGGTGGGCGCACGGCGTAACGCCCCTCTCGGAGGGGCGTTTTCTCGTTGTGCGGCGCATCGCGATTCACACCCGAAAATGTGAACATAATGAATTGCGAGTTGACAATGTGTTGTGTGAGTGGAGATGATGTGAGTCATCCGGCGGAGCTGCCGGCAACTTTCTCTACGCGAAGGCGGGTGGTGGAACCAGTGGGCTACTACGTCGGTATCGACATTGGCGGCACTTTCACGGATACGGTGCTTCTCGACGACCGGGGGGTGGCGCGGCTTCTGAAGACGCCGACTACCCTCGATGACCCGGCACGGGGGGTGAACAACGCTCTCGCGCTGGCCGAACGTGATCTCGGCCTGCCCGAGGATTCGCTGCTGCGCGAAGTCACCTACTTCGGGCTCGGCACGACCGTCGCCACCAACGCGCTCATCGAGCGCAAGGGGGTGAGAACCGGCATCATCACGACCGCCGGATTCCGCGACACGATCCTCGTGCAGCGCGGCATGGGCCACTGGGCCGGCCGCGAAC
>JBEBWI010000042.1:0-18635 GCA_040392345.1 Leucobacter soli
TCGAGGTCGAGCTCGACAAGCTGCAGGCGCGCCTCGTGCGCCGCCCGAAGCGCGCTGAGGTTCCGGTCACCTGCGAGGTTCAGCTCGTGGTCGAGTACTACGCGGCTCGCTAGGCGATTTTTCGCAACACACCCGAGGGGGCGTCGACTACGGCGCCCCCTCGGGTGTTTCATATGCGGGTGCACGGTCGGGTGCGACCAGTAGACTGGGCGGGTCAATAGGGAACGGGAGAACAGTATGCGCAGGCTGTCATGGCTGATCGTCGGTGTCGCGCTCGGATTCGTCGCGGCGCACTTCGTCAATCAGACGCCCGAGGGGCGGCGTTTCTTCGATCGTGTGAACCGCGGGGCACGCGAGTTCGGCGATGCGGTGGCTGCGGGATACCGCGAGGTCGAGGAGGAGTTCTCCGACGCGCTCGACGATGTCGAGCGCCGTCTCGCCAAGCTCGAGGCGAAGCCGTAACGGCCGCCGCGGCCTCCACTGTTCGGGCTGCCGGCGATCCACTGGGGGTTGCCGGGCCGCACTTCATGTAAGGACCTTTACTTCGATGCAGACTGCCGAGATTCGACGCCGCTGGCTGGACTTCTTCGAGAAGCGAGGGCACACCGTGGTGCCGTCGGCGCCGCTCGTGAGCGATGACCCGAGCCTCATGTTCACGGTGGCCGGCATGGTGCCGTTCGTGCCGTACCTCTCGGGGCTCGTGCCCGCGCCGTACCCGCGGGCGACGAGCGTGCAGAAGTGCATTCGCACGAACGACATCGAAGAGGTGGGGCACACGCCGCGCCACGGCACCTTCTTCCAGATGTGCGGCAACTTCTCCTTCGGCGACTACTTCAAGGAGGGGGCGATCCGCTTCGCCTGGGAGCTGCTGACGACGAGCGAGGCCGAGGGCGGTCTCGAGTTCGACCCGAAGGATCTCTGGGTCACCGTCTACGAAGACGACGACGAGGCGTTCGGACTGTGGCGCGATATCGCGGGCCTGCCCGAGGAACGCATTCAGCGGCTCGGGAAGGACACGAACTACTGGTCGACGGGCCAGCCGGGGCCTGCGGGCCCGTGCAGCGAGATCTTCTTCGATCGGGGCCCGGAGTACGGCATCGACGGCGGCCCCGCGACCGATGACGACCGCTACGTCGAGATCTGGAACCTCGTGTTCATGCAGTACTCGATCACCGATGTGACATCGAAGACGGATTTCACGATCGTCGGCGAACTGCCGCGGAAGAACATCGACACCGGTATGGGGCTCGAACGCGTGGCGTTCATCAAGCAGGGCGTCGAGAACATGTACGAGATCGACCAGGTGCGGCCGGTGCTCGACGCCGCGGCCGACCTTGCGGGCAAGACCTACGGTGCGGATCACACGGACGACGTGCGCTTGCGGGTGATCGCCGATCACGTGCGCAGCGGGCTCATGCTGATCGCCGACGGGGTGACCCCGTCGAACGAGGGACGCGGTTACATTCTGCGCCGCCTGCTGCGACGGGTGACGCTGTCGATGCGCCTGCTCGGTGTCGAGGGCCCCAGCCTCGAGCGCCTCTTCCCGGTCTCCCGCGACGCGATGAAGGCCGCGTACCCGGAGGTCGAACGCGACTTCGACTTCATCTCCCGAGTCGCCTATGCGGAGGAGAGGGCGTTCCTGCGCACCCTGAACTCCGGCATTCAGATCCTCGACGACGCCATCTCGGGTGCGGCGGCGGGCGGATCGCAGCTCGCCGGAGGCACCGCCTTCCTGCTGCACGACACGCACGGCTTCCCGATCGAGCTGACGCTCGAGATCGCCGAGGAAGCCGGCGTGCAGGTGGATCAGGGGGTGTTCGCCGCGCTCATGCAGGAGCAGCGCGATCGGGCGAAGGCCGACGCGAAGGCGAAGAAGGGGCAGCGCGCCGACGTTTCGGTCTACCGCGAGTTGCGCGGCCTCGGCGAGACCGTGTTCACCGGCTACGAAGAGCTGAACTACGAGAGCCGCGTGCTCGGCATCGTGGTCGACGGGCAGCCGGTGCCGGCTGCGAGCGAGGGGCAGATCGCCGAGCTGGTGCTCGCCGAGACCTCGCTGTGGGCGGAATCGGGCGGCCAAGACAGCGATCAGGGCCTCATCATCGGCGACGGCTTCGAAGCCGAGGTGCTCGACGTGCAGAAGCCGGTTCCCGGTCTGATCGTGCACACCGTGCGGGTACTGGTCGGCACGGTCGCTGTCGACGCACGCGCCGAGACCCGGGTCGATGCCGACTACCGCCGGGGTGCGACCCAGGCGCACTCCGGCACCCATATCGTGCACGCTGCGCTGCGCGAGGTGCTCGGCCCGAACGCCCATCAGGCGGGTTCCTACAACAAAGCGGGGTACCTGCGACTCGACTTCACGCACAGCGAGGCCCTCTCGACCGAGACGAAGAGCGAGATCGAGGAGATCTCGAATCTTGCGATCCGCTCCGACTACGAGGTCGTGACGCGTGAGATGGCGCTCGACGAGGCGAAGGCGCTCGGCGCGATGGCGCTGTTCGGGGAGAAGTACGGCGACCGGGTGCGCGTGGTCGATATCGGCGGCCCGTGGTCGCGGGAGCTCTGCGCGGGAACCCACGTGGGCAGCGCCTCTGAGATCGGCATGATCAGCCTGCTGGGCGAGAGCTCGGTGGGCTCGACCAACCGCCGAGTGGAGTCGCTCGTCGGCATCGAGGCATTCCGCAATTTCGCGGTGGAACGCGCAATCGTGCAGGAGCTCACCAGCGGGCTCAAGGTGCCCCGCCTCGAGCTCGTGCAGCGCGTGCAAGACCTGGGCGCGCAGTTGAAGGCCGCCGAGAAGAAGATCGCCCAGCTCGAGGCGGCGAAGCTTTCCGAGCGGGTTCCCGAACTGGCCTCCGCGGCAGAGCGGATCGGCGAGCTGTCCGTCGTGCTCGCTTCGGTGGGCCCGGTCGGCTCCGCCGACGACGTACGCGGGCTCGCGCAGCAGGTGCGGGAGCGGCTGGGCTCCGAGGCCGGCGTGGTCGTGCTCGCCGGAGACGCCGGCGGCAAACCGGTCGTCATCGCTGCGACCACACTCGCGGCACGCGAGGCCGGTGTCCGGGCCGGTGCCCTCGCGAAGCTGGGCGCCCAGGTGCTCGGCGGCGGCGGCGGCGGGAAGGACGATCTGGCTCAGGGCGGCGGCACCGACCCTTCGAAGATCGACGAAGCCCTGTCCGAGATCCGTCGCAGCCTGTCGGCGTAGCTCGGATGCTCGGCATGCGCACGGGAGTTCGACTCGGCATCGACGTGGGCAAGGCCCGTATCGGGGTGGCGCGCTGCGATCTGCACGGCATGCTCGCGACACCGGTCGAGACTGTGCCCCGGGCGGCCGACGGATCTGCCGACGTCGCCCGCATCGTGCAGCTCGCGCGCGAATACGAGGCGATCGAAGTGGTGGTGGGTCTGCCGCTGAACCTGCGCGGCGAGCGCACGCCCTCGACGGAGGACGCCGTGCGTTTCGCGGAACGCGTCGCCGCCGCACTCGCCCACGCGGCGCCGGCGGCGGCCGCGGTTCGGCTCGTGGACGAGCGGCTCTCGACCGTTTCGGCGCAGGGCCAGCTGCGACAGGCGGGAAGGAACACGAAGAAGAGCCGCAGCGTGATCGACCAGGCGGCCGCCGTCGTGATCCTGCAGCATGCGCTCGACGCCGAACGCTCCCAGGGGCGCGCTTCCGGCGAGGTCGTCGACCTCGAGGAGGCGGCGACACGAATCTCGAACCCTGCGGAGCCGGATGCCGCCGCAGCGAACGAAGGGAACCAGGGATGACGCCCAGGCACAGCGGCCAGGACGATACTCAACTGCTCGAGGAGTGGTACCGGGAGCAAACTCAGGAGCGCACTCGGGACGTGCCCTCGTCGAGGCGTCGAGGCCGGAGGGGCAAGCGAGCGCTCGTCGTGCTGATCGTCGCGGCAGTGCTGCTCGGTGGGCTCGGCATCGCCGGCGCCGTGCTCTGGAACTCGTACGGCGACCGCATCTCGCTCGCACTCGGGTGGGCGACGAACGATTACGAGGGCGAAGGCCATGGGGAGGCCCTCATCACGATCACGGCCGGCGAGATCGGCGAAGACATCGCGGCCTCCCTCGCGGAGGCGGGCGTGGTGAAGACGCAGCAGGCGTTCTACGAACTGCTGCTCGCGCAGGATCCGGCGGTCGATTTCATGCCGGGGCTCTATCAGATGCGTCTCGAGATGAGTTCCGAGGCGGCGCTTCGTGCGCTGCAGGATCCGGAGAACCGGATTCAGTTCACCGCGATGATTCCCGAGGGACGCACCGTTGCGCAGACGCTCGAGATCGTCTCCGCAGGTGCGCAGATTCCGTTGGAGGAACTGCAGGCCGCAGCGGAGAACCCCGCGCAGTTCGGGCTGCCCGAGGGAACGACTTCGCTCGAGGGATGGCTGTACCCCGCGACGTACGAGTTCGAGGCGGGCACGACCGCGGTCGATGCGATCGCGAAGCTGGTGGGCTATCAGGTCGCCCTGCTCGACGAACTCGGCGTGCCGGTGGAGGAGCGGGAGCGGGTGCTCACCTGGGCCTCCGTCGTGGAGAAGGAGGCCGGCCGTGCGGAGGACTTCGGCAAGGTCTCCCGAGTGATTCAGAACCGGCTCGACCTGGGCATGCTGCTGCAGATGGATTCCACCGCCCAGTACGGATTCCGGACGCACGACGACGGCAGCGTCTGGTCGAGCGACGCCGCGCTGAACGACGACAACCCCTGGAACACCTACGTGCACGCGGGCCTGCCCGTCGGCCCGATAGCGAACCCGGGCCGTGCCGCCATCGAGGCCACGCTCTATCCGGAGGCGGGGGACTGGCTCTACTTCGCCGCGGTCAACCTCGACACCGGGGAATCCCGGTTCAGCGTGACGATTGCCGAGCACAATCAGGCCGTCGCCGAGCTGAACGAGTGGTGCCGCGCGAACCCGGGACGCGGGTGCTGAGCGGCGGCGCCAGCGCGAGCGGCCCGGGCGGAAGCGCGGGGCCCCAAGCGCTGCGAGGCGGCAGCCGCCTGGCGGTGCTGGGCCGGCCCATCGCCCACTCGCGCTCGCCGCGCATCCATGCCGCCGCGTATGCGCAGCTCGGCCTGCCCTGGAGCTACGAGGCGATCGAGTGCGGTGAAGCGGAACTCGCGGGTCTGCTCGGCGGTCTTGACGAGGGATGGCGGGGTCTGTCGCTCACGATGCCGCTCAAGGAGGAAGCTCGTCGGCTCTCGACGGTGCTCGATCCCGTGGCGGATGAGAGCGGAGTGGTGAACACGCTGCTGCGTTTGAGCGGGGAGAGCGGGTGGGCGGGGTTCAACACCGACGTCGCGGGTCTTGCCGGGGCGTTGCGGAACGCCGGGCTCGACGCGTCGCGTACCGTCGTGCTCGGCGCCGGAGCGACCGCGGTCTCGGCGATTCTCGCTGCACGCAGGCTCGGTGCGCGACACATCGAGGTCGTGGCACGGAGGATCCCCGCCATTTCGGAGCTCGTCGGCCGCTTCGGCGGCAGCCGTGAGACGGAGGAGAGCGAGGCGCTGCATATGAGCGGCACCCCGCTTGAGCATCTGGCGGTCACGCTGCAGGAGGACGCCGCGATCATCGACGCGGAGACGCCGTTCGCCTGGCGACCGACCCTCGTGATCTCGACGCTGCCCGGCCCGGCGACGCGCGAGATCGAACTGCCTGCGGCGCTCATGCGGGTCCCGCTCTTCGACGTCGCCTACGATCCATGGCCCTCTCCGCTCGCCGAGCGCTGGCGCGCGGCCGGAGGCGTCGCGCACTCGGGCCTCAGCATGCTGGTGGAGCAGGCGCTCGCGCAGGTACGCATATTCGTGAACGGCGACCCGGGCATCCCGCTCGCGGACGAGCAGGCAGTGCTCGCCGCGATGAGAGATGCGGGTGTGGGAGGATAGTCCCTATGTTGCGTTGGCTGACGGCCGGGGAATCACACGGCCCAGAACTTATTGCTGTGCTCGAGGGGATGCCGGCGGGCGTTCCCGTCTCCCTCGACGGGGTGCGTGAAGATCTCGCGCGTCGGAAGCTCGGCTACGGTCGTGGATCACGGATGAAGTTCGAGCAGGATGAGCTGAATTTCTCGGGCGGCGTCGTTCAGGGGCGTACGATCGGCGGGCCGATCGCGATCCGCATCGGCAACACCGAGTGGCCGAAATGGGTCGAAGTGATGAGCGCCGAGCCGACCGATCTCTCGGAGAAGTCCCGTGGCCGCGGCGCGGCACTGACGCGACCGCGGCCAGGGCACGCCGACCTCACCGGCATGCAGAAGTACGGTTTCGACGAGGCTCGCCCGGTGCTCGAGCGCGCGAGCGCGCGCGAGACGGCCGCACGTGTCGCACTCGGCGCGATCGCCCGCGCGTTCCTCGCGGAGATCGGCATTCGCCTGGTCAGTCACACGCTCTCCATCGGCCCCGTCGAGGTGCCGGCCGGCTCGCCGCTGCCGAGGCCGGAGGACGTCGAGGCGCTCGACGCCGATCCGCTGCGCTGCTTCGATGCGGCGACGAGCGCTCGGATGGTTGACGAGGTCGACCAGACCAAGAAGTCCGGCGACACCATCGGCGGCGTGGTCGAGGTGCTCGCTTACGGGCTGCCCCCGGGGCTCGGTTCCTACGTGCACTGGGACCGGCGACTCGACTCGCGTCTCGCGGGTGCGCTCATGGGCATTCAGGCGATCAAGGCGGTCGAGGTGGGCGACGGTTTCGAGACGACGCGTCGCCGGGGCTCCTCGGCCCACGACGAACTGCACCTGCGCGAGGGCCAGATCGTGCGCGACACGGATCGCGCTGGTGGCATCGAGGGAGGCATGACCACCGGGCAGGTACTGCGCGTGCGGGCCGGGATGAAGCCCATCGCAACCGTGCCGAATGCGCTGCCCACGATCGACGTGGCGACGGGTGAGGAGGCGAAGGCGCACCATCAGCGCAGCGACGTCTCCGCAGTGCCTGCGGCGGGCGTGGTGGCCGAAGCGATGGTGGCGCTCGTACTCGCCGATGCGGTGACCGAGAAGTTCGGCGGCGACAGCGTCGCCGAGACCAGGCGCAACCTGGAATCATACCTGGCCGCAATCCCCGAGAAGCTCGCGACCAGCATCGAATCGTGAGTGATGATGCGGGGCAGCGGCCGGTGCCCGCACCGCCGAAGCAACCCCTGACGCAACCCATCGCCGTCGTATCCGGCCCGGAGCGGTCGAAGCGACGACGGTCGCGTCGTCGTCGCCGCAATCGGATGCCCGAGGTGGCAGTGGTGTTCGTCGGTCCGATGGCTGCAGGAAAGACGAGCCTAGGGCGCCGGGTCGCGAAAGATCTCGGCGTGCCCTTCGTCGACACCGACGTCGTGTTCGTGCGCGCGCACGGTCCGATCACCGAGTTCTTCCAGACCCATGGCGAGGAGGAGTTCCGCCGCATCGAGGCCGAGATCATCGCGCGTGAACTCGCCGAGCCGGGCACTCGCATCGTGGCACTCGGCGGTGGAGCCGTGCTCTCGGCCGCGACCCGCGCCCTGCTGCACTCCCACCCGGTGGTGCTGCTCATGACCACGCAGGCTGCCGTGCTGCGCACCGCCAACCTCGACCGGCGCCCGTTGCTGCGCGACGACCCGGAATCCTGGGGGCGCATTCTCGAGGCGCGCAGGCCCCTCTACAACGAGGTCGCGAACGTCACCTTCCGCACCGACCGCGCGACGAAGGATCAGCTCTCCCGCAAGATCGTGCAGTGGGTGCGCACCGCGGGCCGCCGAGTGGCCGAGCGCGCCGCGGCGACCTCCTCCCAGCGCCCCGTCACCCGCAACGACCGCGCGGGCCACGCACCCGAAGCAGAAACGAAGGAACAGCCGCCAGCATGACCGACGCACCCCGCACCGCTCCCACACTCATCCATGTCACGGGGGAGAGCGACTACACAGTCACTGTCGGCCGTGGCCTGACGAGCCGCGTGGCCGACGCACTCGGCGACCGGGTGAACAAGGTGCTCATCGTGCACACCCCGACGGTCGGCCGGCTCGCCGACGAACTGCGCATCGAGCTGCAGCAGCGCTACGGGCAGGTGCTGCTCGCCGAGGTGCCCGACGCCGAGGCGGCGAAGCGCGTCGAGGTGGCTGCGTTCTGCTGGCAGATTCTCGGTCAGGCCGACTTCACCCGCAGCGACGCGATCGTCGGGCTGGGCGGCGGTGCCGTGACCGATCTCGCGGGCTTCGTCGCGGCGACCTGGTTGCGCGGCGTGAAGCTCGTGCAGATTCCGACGACGGTGCTCGGCATGGTCGACGCGGCCGTGGGCGGCAAGACCGGCATCAACACGACCGAGGGCAAGAACCTCGTCGGAGCCTTCTACGCACCGCACGCGGTGCTCTGCGATATCGACCTGCTGCAGACGCTGCCGAAGAACGAGATACTCGCAGGCTTCGCCGAGGTCGCGAAGTACGGTTTCATCGCCGAGCCCGAGATCCTCGACACGATCGAGCGAGACGTGGATCGCGCGACCGACCCGGCCTCCGACGAGTTCCGCAGGCTCATCGAACTCTCGATCGGCGTCAAAGCTCGCGTGGTCTCGGAAGACTTCCGCGAAGGGGGTCTGCGCGAGATACTGAACTACGGCCACACCCTCGGGCATGCGATCGAACACGCCGAGCGCTACCAGTGGCGTCACGGGGTGGCGATCTCGATCGGCATGGTCTACGCGGCAGAGCTCGGGCGCATGGCGGGATCGCTCTCCGACGCGGTCGTCGAACGCCACCGTTCGGTGCTCGGCGCCCTCGGCCTGCCGCTGGGGTACCCCGCGGGGCGCTGGCCCGGGCTGCTCGCCACCATGCAGCGCGACAAGAAGGCCCGCGCCGGGATGCTGCGCTTCATCGTGCTCGACGACATCGCGAAACCGCGGGTGCTCGCTGGCGTCGACGAGTCCGTGCTGCAGTTCGCGTATCAGGAGATCGCGAGCTGAGCCGCTATCGCTGCGGGGCGTCGCCCCCGTAGGCTTGAGGTATGACACCGCACACGCCTCCGGCCGGGGGCATGCGCACCTTCGCTCATGTGCTCGGCAACACCGCGGTCGCCAACCTGACCACGAATTTCCTGTGGTTCGCGCTGGTGTTCTGGGTATACCTCGAGACCCGCAGCATTCTCGCCACCGGCATCCTCGGCGGCGCCTACATGATCCTGCTGGCGGTCTGCTCGATGTGGTTCGGCTCGATAGTCGATCGCATGCGCAAACTGCGGGTCATGCTGCTCTCCGCGTGGATCACGCTGGGCGCGTTCGCGATCGGGCTCACGATCTTCTTCACGGTGCCGAAGGAATCGCTGCTCCGTCTCGACGGGCCGTGGTTCTGGGTGTTCACGCTCGTGCTGCTCGCCGGGTGCGTCGTCGAACTGCTGCGGGGGCTCGCGCTCGCGACGACCGTCACGCTGCTCGTGCCGGACGAGAAGCACGCGAATGCGAACGGCCTGGTCGGCACGGTGCAGGGCATCGCCTTCATCGTGACGAGCGTGCTCAGCGGCCTCTCCGTCGGGCTGCTCGGGATGCCGGTGACGATCATCATCGCGTTCGTCGCGACAGCCGTGCCGGTGCTGCACCTGCACCTGCTGCGCATTCCCGAGCCGGAGATCGTGCACGACCCGAATCGCAGCGCGGTCGACTTCCGCGGCGGCTGGCTCGCGATCCTTGCCGTGCCGGGCCTCATCGGCTTAATCGTGTTCACCACGCTCAACAATCTGACGGGCGGCGTCTATATGGCGCTGCTCGATCCTTACGGGCTCGACATGTTCCCGGTGGAGATCTGGGGCACCGTCTTCGGCCTTGCGGGAACCGGGTTCATCGTGGGCGGCCTGATCGTCGCGAAGCTCGGTCTCGGGAAGAATCCGATCCGCACCATGCTCGTCCTGGTGATGCTGCTCGGAGTACTGGGCACTCTCATCACGATTCGCGAGAGTCCGTGGCTGCTCGTGATCGGCATCTGGATCTTCATGCTGATGATGCCCGCCATCGAGGCCGCTGAACAGACGGTGATCCAGCGCGTGGTGCCCTACGAGAAGCAGGGGCGCGTGTTCGGCCTCGCCATGACCTTCGAGGCTGCGGCCGCCCCGATCACCTCGCTCGCGATCGCCCCGATCGCGGAGTTCCTCATCGTGCCGTACATGAACGAGCCCGCAGGGCAGGAGACCTGGGGCTGGTTGCTCGGAGAAGGGCAGAGCCGCGGCATCGCGCTGATCTTCTTCTGGACCGGAGTCGCGATGGTGCTGCTCGGCGGCGCCGCGTTCCTCACGAAGACCTACCGGATACTGAGCCGCAGTTACGCCGACGCGGCCCCGTCGCAGGTCGACGGCGCAGCGGGCGAGTCGAGCGCATCGGATGCCGAGGCCCCCGACTCGCCGAGTCCGGCGGCCGGCGCATCGGCGGATGCGGAACCGCGAGCGATCGCACCGGGGGAGCCCGCGGCGGGTCTCGCGGGGAGCGGGCACGGCGATCCACCGTCGGATCGAGCAAGTAGACTCGAGGGGTGACCGCGCAGCGCATCAACCCGAGCATCCTCTCCGCCGATTTCGTGAACCTGCAGCACGAGCTCGAGCGGATCGCGACCGCCGATCTCGTGCACGTCGATGTGATGGACAACCATTTCGTGCCGAACCTCACCATGGGGCCGCCGATCGTCGAGCGGATTCAGGCGGTCTCGCCCGTGCCCCTCGATGTTCACCTCATGATCGCCGACGCCGACCGTTGGGCCCCCGGCTACGCCGAACTCGGCGCGTACTCGGTCACGTTCCACGCCGAGGCTGCGGCCGACCCGGTGGCGCTCGCCCGGCGCATTCGCGGGATCGGCGCGCGCGCCGGCATCGCTCTGAAGCCGGGCACCGACCCCGAGCCCTACCTCGAGCTGCTGCCCGAGTTCGACCAGGTGCTCGTGATGACGGTGGAGCCCGGGTTCGGCGGGCAGTCGTTCATGGCGGACATGATGCCGAAGCTGCGCCGATTCGCCGAGGCGAAGTCGCGCCTCGGGCTCGACCTCTGGCTGCAAGTCGACGGCGGGATCACCGTCGACACGATCGGCATCGCGGCAGAGGCGGGCGCCGACACCTTCGTCGCGGGTTCCGCGGTGTACGGGGGCGTGCCGGAACAGCGGATCGCGGAGCTGCGCCTCGCCGCGGCCGAGCACGCGCACTGACCAGCGGGCGAGCAATCCGATCGCACGAGACTCCTCGCGACGCGAGAACCCGAGAAGAGACGGTAACCTGGAGAAGTGAAGTCGTTCGAAACGCTGTTTGCCGAGCTCAGCGAGAAAGCCGAGCAGCGGCCCGAGGGCAGCGATACCGTCGCACGCCTCGATGCCGGCGTTCACAGCATCGGGAAGAAGATCGTCGAGGAGGCCGCCGAGGTCTGGATGTCGGCGGAGTACGAGAGCGACGAGGCGTGCGCCGAGGAGATCAGTCAGCTGCTGTATCACCTGCAGGTGCTCATGCTCGCCAAGGGGCTGAGCCTGCAAGACGTGTACCGCCATCTCTAGCGTCGGCGCCCGTGGTCGCTTCTCGGAAGTGCTGCCGCGCCGACGCTCGCCGCTGATTCAACCTCGCATTTGACTTGATTCGGCCGCACGCCGGCCATCACGGAAGGAACATTCCATGCTCCGCGTAGCAGTTCCCAATAAGGGATCGCTCTCTGAGATCGCAGCCGAGATGCTCGCCGAGGCCGGGTACAGCGGCCGCCGCGACAGTCGCAAGCTCGTGCACAGGGACACCCGCAACGACATCGAATTCTTCTACCTGCGCCCGCGCGATATCGCGACCTACGTCGGGTCGGGTGCGCTCGATGTCGGCATCACCGGGCGGGATCTGCTGCTCGACTCGGGCTCGGAGGCGCGTGAGATCGCGCACCTCGACTTCGGGGACTCGACCTTCCGCTTCGCGGCACCCGTCGGCGCAGGCTTCACCGACATCGCGCAGCTCGCCGGGAAGCGCGTGGCGACGAGCTATCCGCAGCTGGTCGACGATTTCCTGCGCGAGCGCGGCGTCGAGGCGCGCACGGTGAAGCTCGACGGCGCCGTCGAATCGGCGGTGCAGCTGGGGGTCGCCGACGCCGTTGCCGACGTCGTGTCGACGGGGGCGACGCTCGCGGCCGCGGGTCTCGAGATTTTCGGCCCCGTGATCCTCGAATCGACGGCCGTGCTGATCGGCGGCCCGAAGGCGCACGAGGGCATCGACCGTCTCCTGCGCCGTCTTCGCGGCGTGCTCGTCGCACGCAAGTTCGTGCTGATGGATTACGACCTCGAGGAATCGAAGCTCGAGGCCGCGACCGCGATCGCGGGCGGCATCGAGTCGCCCACCGTTTCGCCGCTGCGCGACGAGGGCTGGGTCGCGGTGCGGGTGATGATCACCGCGGACGAGGCGAACGAGGTGATGGACAGGCTCGCCGATCTCGGTGCACGAGCGATCCTGGTCACCGCGATCCACGCTGCGAGGCTCTGATGTCGGTCGCGGTGCGGGTCATCCCCTGCCTCGACGTCGCCGCGGGGCGGGTCGTCAAAGGTGTGAACTTCCTCAACCTGCGCGACGCGGGCGACCCCGTGGAGCTCGCGGCGCGATATGCGCAGCAGGGAGCCGACGAACTCACCTTCCTCGACGTGACCGCCACGGTCGATGACCGCAGCACGACGTACGAGGTGGTGCGGCGAACCGCGGAGCAGGTCTTCATCCCGTTGACCGTCGGCGGCGGTGTGCGCAGCGGCGACGACGTCGCGCGGCTGCTGGGAGTCGGCGCCGACAAGGTGGGCGTCAACAGTGCGGCGATCGCGCGACCCGAGCTGATCGACGAGATCGCGGACCGTTTCGGCTCGCAGGTGCTCGTGCTCTCCCTCGATGTGAAGCGCAGCGACCGGATGCCCTCGGGCTTCGTGGTCACCACCCACGGGGGCCGGCGCGAGAGCGACCTCGACGCGCTCGAATGGTGCCGTGAGGCCGTGCAGCGCGGTGCCGGCGAACTTCTGGTGAACTCGATGGATGCGGACGGCACCCTTGCCGGTTTCGACCTTGAGCTGACGGGCAAGGTGCGGGAGCTCGCCACTGTGCCGATCATCGCCTCGGGCGGGGCAGGCAGACTCGAACACTTCGCCCCCGCGGTGGCGGCCGGTGCGGACGCGGTGCTCGCGGCCTCGGTGTTCCACGACGGCACCTTCACCGTTGGCGAGGTCAAGCGGGCGATCGCCGACGCAGGGTACGAGGTCAGGTTGACGGAGGAGCGCGCGTGAGCGAGCAGTCGCCGGCGGTCGAGGAATATCGGGCGGCCGCGCCCGGCCATGACCTAGAGGTGCTCGACTCGCTCGTATTCAACGCGGACGGTCTGCTGCCCGCGATCATCCAGGATGACGAATCCGGAGACGTGCTCATGCTGGCCTGGATGGACGCAGAAGCGGTGCGCCGCACCCTGACGACCGGCCGAGTCACCTTCTGGTCCCGCTCGCGTCAGGAGTACTGGCGCAAGGGAGACACCTCGGGGCACCGGCAGTACGTGCGGAGCGCCGCGCTCGACTGCGACGGCGACACGCTCCTCGTCCGGGTCGTGCAGATTGGCGCCGCATGCCACACGGGCACCCGTACGTGCTTCGACGGCCGTAAGGTCGCTGCCGTCATCGGCGACCCCGGCATCTGACCGCCGGCCCCGGCCCGGCGCACCGCCCCGGGCGGCGTTCGCGCAGTCGCGGCGCGATAAGCTGGGTCGGTGAGCCTCACCACGTCCCGCGCCGCGTTCACCGCGGCCCGCGCTACCCACACCGTGATCCCCGTGTGCCGCGAGATCTTCGCCGATGCCGACACGCCCGTCAGCATCTATCGCAAGGTCGCAGCCTCACGCCCGGGCACGTTCCTGCTCGAGTCGGCTGAGCAGGGTGGAGTCTGGACCCGCTTCAGCTTCGTCGGCGCCGGCAACTTCGGCGTGCTCGGTGAGCGAGGGGGCCGGGCGCACTGGCAGCCCGATGGCGAGAAGCGGCTCGACGAGCAGCGGCTGCTGCCGGGAGGCGTCGGGGCGCTGGCGCCGGCCGAGGCGCTGCGCGCGGTCTACGAGCGCTGGCGCCAGGCCCCCACGCCGAACCTGCCCCCGCTCGCGAGCGGCTTCGTCGGATATCTCGGCTGGGAGACGGTGCGGCAGTTCGAGCGTCTGGAGCACGGACCCGGCGAGGGGCCGAATCTGCCGAGTCAGGGCCTCAGCTTCGTCTCCGAGCTCGTCGTGATCGACCATCGGGAGGGCAGCGTCGTGCTGCTCGCGAACGTGCTGAACGATGACGGCGCCATCGACGAGGGCGCGCAGTGGGAAGACGCGCAACTGCGACTCGACGGGCTGCAGGCCGCGCTCGCGGCCCCCGTGCCCTCCCCGCTCGGGGTACTGGACCGAGAGGCGCTGCCCGAGCCGACCCGTCTGACGAGCGAGCCCGACTACCTCGCCTCGGTCGAACGTTCGAAGCAGTACATCGTCGATGGCGATATCTTCCAGGTGGTCGTCTCGCAGCGTTTCGATCAGGAGTGCACGGCCGACCCGCTCGACGTGTACCGGGTGCTGCGTCACCTGAACCCGAGCCCGTACCTGTATCTTCTGCAGATGGAGGACGCCGACGGCAGCCCCTTCGCGGTCGTCGGCTCGAGCCCTGAGGCGCTCGTCACGGTGCAGGAGAGCGGCCATGTGCTCACGCACCCGATCGCGGGTTCGCGGCCACGGGGCGCGACGGTGGACGAGGATCAGCAGCACGAGCGCGAACTGCTCGCCGACGAGAAGGAACGCGCCGAGCACCTGATGCTGGTCGACCTCGCTCGCAACGACCTGTTGCGCGTGTGCCGACCGCACAGCGTCGAGGTCACCGAGTTCATGCGCATCGAGCGCTTCAGCCACATCATGCACATCGTCTCCACCGTCGAGGGGCAGTTGCGCGACGACCAGAATCCGGTCGACGCGCTGCGGGCCACCTTCCCCGCCGGAACGCTCTCCGGTGCGCCGAAGCCGCGAGCGCTGCAGATCATCGATGAGCTCGAGCCGGTGCGCAGGGGAGTGTACGGGGGAGTCGTCGGCTACTTCGGTCTCGGCGGCGCGGCGGATCTGGCCATCGCGATCCGCACCGCCACGATTCAGGGCGGCGTCGCGATGGTGCAGGCGGGAGGCGGGATCGTGGCTGATTCGGTGCCGGAGTCCGAGGATCTCGAGTCGCGCAACAAGGCCGCGGCACCGCTGCGCGCAGTGGCGATCGCGAATACGTTGCACGGGCTCGGTGCCGGCGGTGAGTAGCAAGCTCGGGCTGCTCGCGGGCATCGCGCTGGGCGCGGTGCTCGCGGTCATCGGCGCGACCCAGACGTGGGTGACGCTCACGCTGCGCGAGGGAGCCGCCGCGGTCGACCAGCTGGTGGTGACGGGGCACGATCTCAATGCATCGCTCTCTCCGCTCGCGATCGCGGTACTCGCCGCGGCGCTCGCACTCACCATCGCGGGTCGCGTGTTCCGGTGGGTGCTCGGCGCGCTCGTCGCGCTGCTCGGGGCGGGGATCGTCGCAGTCTCCTACGGAGTACTCGCTCAGCCGGTGACCGCGGCATCGGGGCGCATCGCCGAGATCACCGCCATCTCGGGTGATGCGCAGCTCGATCTGATCACCGCGAGCGAGGTAACATCGTGGCCGTGGGTGACGGTCGCCGCGGGAGCCGCGCTCGTGCTGCTCGGGGTGCTCGTGCTCGTGCTCGGGGGGCGCTGGCGCAGGGCCGGCCGCAAGTACGAGTCGGGGGCCGCGCGCACGGCGGCGGCTCGTGGGAACGAAGAGCATGATCGCATCTCCGATTGGGAAATGCTGAGTGGCGGCGAAGACCCGAGCGAGGACGCCTCGAACGAAGGCCCGCAGAACGACCAGGGATCGAGCCGCGGGTAATGCCCTACGGTGAATCGTGTTCGACCCGGCGAACGGCAACCTGCCGGGCGGCAGTTCGCAGGAAACGCCCAGCAACCGCTAGGCTTAGGTGGAACCATCTGCTTCAAGGAGATTCATGAATACCCACCACGGAGACCCCGGACACGGCGATTCGCCCGCTGCGTGGACGGCGGTGATCGTCATGCTGCTGGGAATCGCGGTCGGCACGGTCGCCTTCTTCCTGCATCAGGCTGTGCTCGTGTGGATCTGCGTCGGCGTCGTCGCGCTCGGCGCGGTGATCGGTTGGGTCTTGTCCAAGGCCGGTTACGGGGTCAAGGGGCCGAAGTACACCCCGAAGACCCACGACTGATCGTGCTGGAACAACTGCTCGCGGGCTCACTGGAGGATGCGCGGGCGCGACGCGAACTGCGCTCCCTCGCCGAGGTCGAGGCCGAAGCGCTCGCTCGGCCCGAGGCGCTCGACGCGCTTGACGCGCTCGCTCCGGCCGAGCACATCAAGGTGATCGCCGAGGTCAAGCGCGCGAGCCCGTCCCGCGGCGACTTGGCCGATATCCCCGAGCCTCAGGCGCTTGCCGCGCAGTACGAGTCTGGCGGCGCGAGCGTCGTGAGCGTGCTCACGGAGGAGCGCAAATTCAAGGGCTCGCTCGCCGATCTCGAGGCGGTTCGCAAGGCCGTGAGCATTCCGGTGCTGCGCAAGGACTTCATCGGTGAGGAGTACCAGGTGCTCGAGGCGCGCGCCGCGGGCGCAGACCTGGCACTGCTCATCGTCGCGGCGCTTCCGCAGCAGACGCTGCAGCGCCTCTACACCTTCATCCGCGAACTCGGCATGACTCCGCTGGTCGAGGCGCACTCGGCCGATGAGGTCGCGCGGGCGGTGGATCTCGGTGCGGAGCTCATCGGGGTGAACGCGCGCGATCTGACCACGTTCGAACTCGACAGAGAGCTGTTCGGGCGAGTCGCGGACCAGATCCCCGCCGGAGTGATCCGGGTCGCCGAATCCGCCGTGCTCGACGTGAGCGACGTGATCCGCTATCGGGAAGCCGGTGCGGATGCGGTGCTGGTCGGGGAGGCGCTCGTCACCGCAGACCCGATCGCGACGCTGCAGAGCTACCTGAGCGTCTGAACACTTTCTTCTCATGCTGCTCTGAAAGGGGTCGATATGACTCAGGGATCGAGCGAATCGGGGCCGCTGCGCGCACAGCAGGGCCCTTTCTTCGGCGACTTCGGCGGCAGGTACATGCCCGAGTCGCTGATCGCCGCACTCGACGAGGTGACTCGTGCCTATGAAGAGGCGAAGCAGGATCCGGCCTTCGCCGTGGAACTCGCCGAGCTGCACCGCACCTACACCGGGCGGCCCTCGATCATCACCGAGGTGCCCCGGTTCGCTGAGCACGGCGGTGGTGCGCGCATCATTCTGAAGCGCGAGGATCTGAACCACACGGGGTCGCACAAGATCAACAATGTGCTGGGCCAGGCGCTGCTCGTGAAGCGACTCGGCAAGACCCGGTTGATCGCGGAGACCGGTGCCGGTCAGCACGGCGTCGCCACGGCGACCGCCGCGGCGCTCTTCGGCATGGAGTGCACCATCTACATGGGCGAGGTCGACACGGAGCGCCAGGCGCTCAACGTCGCGCGTATGCGTCTGCTCGGCGCCGAGGTCGTGCCGGTCAAGACCGGCTCGCGCACGCTGAAGGACGCGATCAACGAGGCGTTCCGCGACTGGGTCGCGAACGTCGATTCCACCCACTACCTGCTCGGCACGGTCAACGGCCCGCACCCCTTCCCGGTCATGGTTCGCGACTTCCATCGCGTCATCGGCGAGGAGGCGCGCGAGCAGGTGCGTGAGCTCACCGGTCGGCTGCCTGATGCCGTGGCGGCCTGCGTCGGCGGCGGATCGAACGCGATCGGTATCTTCCACGCATTCCTCGACGACCCGGATGTGGCGCTCTACGGCTTCGAGCCGGGTGGGCACGGCATCGAATCGGGCGAGCACGGCGCCACGATCGGTCAGGGCACGCCGGGCGTGCTGCACGGCACGCGCACCTATGTGCTGCAGGACGAGGACGGGCAGACGCTGGAGTCGTACTCCATCTCCGCGGGCCTCGACTACCCGGGCGTCGGCCCCGAGCACGCGTGGCTGGCAGATATCGGCCGAGCCAGTTACGAGTCGGTGACCGACGACGAGGCGATGCAGGCGCTGCGCCTGCTCAGCCGCACCGAGGGAATCATCCCGGCGATCGAATCCGCGCACGCGCTCGCGGGCGCGCTGCGACTCGGCAAGCAGCTGGGCCCCGAGGCCGTGATCCTCGTGAATCTCTCGGGCCGCGGCGACAAGGACATGGCGACGGCCGGGCGGTATTTCGGTCTGTTCGACGGCACCGAACTCGAGGGTGCCTCCGCGAGTGCAGGGGAGACCCGCTGATGGGGGAGCACGTGTCTCAGGTTGCGGCTGCGATCCGCGCCGCGAAGGCTGAACGCCGCGGCGCGCTCGTCGGGTATCTGCCGGTGGGGTTCCCCGACCTCGATACGAGCGTCGACGCGGCGATCGCCATGGCGCGCTCCGGAGCCGATGTGCTCGAGCTCGGTCTTCCCTACTCCGATCCGGTGATGGACGGCGTGGTCATTCAGGAGGCGACGCAGACTGCCCTCGCCTCGGGGTTCCGCGTCTCCCAGGTCTTTGACGCGGTGCGACGCGTGCGCGAGGCGGTGAACACGCCGGTGCTCGTGATGACCTACTGGAACCCCGTGCTGCAGTACGGGGTGGAGCGCTTCG
>JBEBWI010000043.1:0-18490 GCA_040392345.1 Leucobacter soli
TACCGCTGTGGCGGCACCGTGCAAGGCCGCAAACGCGATGCGTTTGCCTAGCCTTGCACTGCCTCTCGCTTCGCTCCGTAGGCTGCCGCTGTGGCGGCAGCGTGCAGGTCAGTGAACGCGATGCGTTCCCTTAGCCCTGCACGCAATACGACGTGAGGGCGCCGATGCCCTCGATCGTCACCGTGACCTCGGTGCCCGGCATGAGGTACAGCGGGGGCTTGCGAGAACGACCCGCGCCGCCGGGCGACCCCGTGGAGATCAGCGTGCCCGGAAGCAGCGTGAGCGACTGCGAGAGCGACGAGATGAGCTGCGCGACCGTGCGAATCATGAACCCGGTCGTCGAATCCTGCACGCGCAGTCCGTCGACATCGGTCGTCAGGTGCAGCGACTGCGGGTCGGGGATCTCGTCCGCGGTGACCACCACAGGGCCCACGGGGGAGAAACCGTCGAATGATTTGCAGCGCGACCACTGCGGTTCCGAGAACTGGATGTTGCGGGCCGTGATGTCGTTCACCGCCGTATAGCCGAATACATAGTCGAGCGCCTCGTCGGGGGAGACGTTCTTCGCGGCGCGACCGATGACGACGCCGAGCTCGCCCTCGTAGTCGACCTCTTCGCTCAGGTGCGTGGGAATCGGTACTTCGTGCCCGTGCCCGTTCAGCGAGTTCGGGAAGAGCGAGAAGAGCACCGGGCCGGAGTCGTTGTCGAGGCTGAGCTCACTCGCGTGTTCGTCGTAGTTCAAGCCGACCGCCATCACGATCGGCGGGTCGAGCACGGCCGAAGCGTATTCGAGGGCCTCGAGCGGTTGCCAGGCCGAGAGGTCGGCGGCGGCCACGGCTGCGCGAACGCGGGTCAAGGCCTCAGGGCCGGCTTCGATCAATTCCTGTAGCGTGCAGAAAGTTTCGCCGACGCTCTGAAGCGCGAGGGCGCGTTGGCCCTCAACCGCTACGAGTTCCGGCGTATGACTCCCTGCCCGGGTCACATGCGCAAACTTCACGCTTCAAGGCTAGGCCATAGAAGTGTGAAGTGCTTGGATACCAGCTACCACGCACCCCGGGATTCGTGTGCGGGAGTCGACAAAGGCCGGGCGTCGGCATGCCCGGCCGACCCGGCTCGGCGGTCGCCCTCCGCGCTCGTCCTGCTTCCTCTATCAGCGAACGTTCACCTTGCCCGGGCACGAAACCGGCAAGAATGGGTGGCATGAGTGAAACAGCGCTTTCCAAGCCCGAAATCGAGTTCCCCGACGGCCCCGCTCCGGTGGAACTGCAGATCGTCGATGTCGTGGAGGGCGGCGGCGAAGAGGCGCTCGCCAGTTCCACGGTGAACGTGCACTACCTCGGCGTCGACTTCGAGTCGGGTGAAGAGTTCGACAGCTCATGGGGTCGTGGCGAGTCGATCAACTTCCCGCTGCGCTCGCTGATCCAGGGCTGGCAGCTCGGCATTCCCGGCATGAAGGTCGGCGGTCGCCGCAAGCTCATCGTGCCGCCGGCGCAGGCGTACGGCGCGTCGGGCGGGCACCCGCTGGCCGGCAAGACGCTGATCTTCGTCATCGACCTGCTGGGTGTCAGCTGATCCATTGATCCGGGCGGGCTGCACCCGCCCGTCGCGCATCCTCGCAGCGCCCGCCGCTATCCCATACGGGACGCGGCGGGCGCTGCGTGTTTCCTGGGATCTCGCTGAGTGGTAACGTCGATGACTTGACCGAGTCGAAATCTCGACCGGGTGGCGCACAGTGGAGGGTGCAAGTGGCGGAGACAGAGCCGAAGACGGAGCCTCGGGATCGCACCGGGCAGGGAACCCAGTCGGAGCAGGTGGCCGAATCCGAGCGGCCAGTGGGAGCCATCGACCGCTACTTCGAGATCACGCGACGCGGATCCACCATCGGGCGCGAGGTGCGCGGCGGGCTCGTGACCTTTGTCGCGATGGCCTACATCGTGATCCTCAACCCCATCATCCTCTCGAGCGGGGTCGACGTGAACGGCGACTCGCTGCCGTTCCAGGCCGTCAGCGCCGTGACCGCGCTCACCGCCGGCGTCATGACGATCCTCTTCGGCATCGTCTCTCGGCTGCCGTTCGCGTTCGCGGCCGGCCTCGGCATCAACGCCTTCCTCGCCTTCTCCGTCGTCGGTCAGGTGACCTGGCCCGAGGCGATGGCGCTCGTGGTCATCAACGGCCTGCTCATCGTGCTGCTCGCGGCCACCGGCCTGCGGCGCATGATCTTCGACGCCGTGCCGGTCGAACTGAAGCTTGCGATCACCGTCGGCATCGGCCTGTTCATCGCGTTCATCGGCTTCGTCAACGCCGGCTTCGTCACCTCCACCGGCAGCGCATCACCGCCCGTCGGCCTCGGCATCGGCGGCTCCGTCGGCACCGTGCCGACGGTGCTGTTCGTCTTCACCCTGCTGCTCACCGGCGTGCTCGTCGCCCGCAAGGTGAAGGGTGCGCTGCTCATCGGCCTGATCACGGGCACCATTGTCGCCGTCATCGTCGAGGCGATCTGGCACCTGGGCTCGGCCGTCGACAACCCGGGCGGCTGGGGCCTCACCGTGCCGACGCTCGAGGGCAGCCCGTTCGGGGTGCCCGACCTGAGCCTCATCGGTGCCGTCAGCTTCGACCTCGGGCGCGTGGGCCTCGTAACCATCGTGATGCTCGTCTTCACGCTGCTGTTCACGAACTTCTTCGACGCCATGGGCACCTTCACGGGGCTCTCGCGCGAGGCGGGTCTCGCAGATGCGAAGGGCAACTTCCCGCGGCTCAAGTCGGCACTCGTGGTCGAGGGCGTCGGCGCCGTGGCGGGCGGTCTCACGTCGTCGTCGTCGAACACCGTGTTCATCGAGTCGGGGGCCGGCATCGGCGAGGGTGCGCGCACCGGGCTCGCGAACATCGTGACCGGCGCGGTGTTCCTGCTCGCCATGTTCTTCACCCCGCTGACGCAGATCGTACCGACCGAGGTCGCGGCCGCGGCGCTCGTCGTGGTCGGTGCGATGATGATGGTGCAGATCAAGCACATCGACTTCGGCAGGTTCAGCGTCATGCTGCCCGTGTTCCTCACCGTGACCGTGATGCCGCTGACCTATTCGATCGCCAACGGCATCGGTGCGGGCTTCGTGTCCTGGGTGCTGATCCACGCTTTCGCCGGCAAGGTCCGCGAGCTGCACTGGTTGCTCTGGGTGGTCGCGGCCGGTTTCGTCGTCTTCTTCGCGCGCGGCCCGATCGAGGCGTTGATCGGGGCCTGACGGGTGCCCGGGCGGCGAGCCGGGGCTCGTCCGCTCGGTTGCTTGACGTCGGGCGGGCCTCTGCGCGGCAGCTGACGCGGCAGCGGTCGGGGAGCCGTGCCTGC
The DNA here is from genome assembly GCA_040392345.1 of Leucobacter soli. GTDB lineage: Bacteria > Actinomycetota > Actinomycetes > Actinomycetales > Microbacteriaceae > Leucobacter > Leucobacter soli_B. The sequence continues at coordinate 3,341 of JBEBWI010000043.1, forward strand.
GGCGGCCCGCACAGTTGTGGGCGATCCACAGTGATGCGGATCAATGTATACAAGAAAGCGAATATTCGTTGACTTGAGCGCGAAAATGCGTATTCTATGTATACATGGCATGCGCGGGTGGGTGAGCACGACTGATCCCGACCGGGCGATGCCGTGATGCACGAGTCGCGCGGGGGTCCCGACCTCGAAGCTGCCCGGCTTGCCGCAATCGCGGCGGTCTCGGGGCCTTCGCGCTGCTCGCGTGCAGAGCATATGCGCATACTCTGAGATGCCTTCTCCGGTGTTCCGCCGCGCTGCCCCGAACTCCTGGCGTTCTTTCAGCTTCGCCATACGTTTGCCATAGGCGATCTTCCTAATTTGAAGTCGAACCCGACGCACGGGCCAGGTTTCACATTGAAGGAGTACGCCGATGGCGGCAGGGACCCAGGAAGGCGGCGCGAGGCGGTTCCTCGTGCGGCTGAAGCACGTGAGGCGACGAACATGGGTGATCGCAGGAGCCGTCGCCGCGCTGGTGATCTGCGGGGCGACGACGGCCGGGGTGCTGCTCTTCAGACCTGACTCGGCACAAGCTGCGCCCGTCACGCAGGCGGTCGCGGCGAGCCTCGAGACGCTCGAGAAGACGGTCGAAACGTCGGGAACGCTCACGCCGACGGTGCAGGAGGCCGTGTCATTCGCCGCGTCAGGCACGGTCAAGAGCGTTGCGGTCGTCGCGGGCGACACTGTCGAGGCCGGGCAGTTGCTCGCCACGGTCGACACCCTCAGGGTGAACGCCGAACTGCTGCAGGCCCAGGCCGATCTCGCCGATGCGCAGGCGAGCCTCGTGAGCGAGCAGTCATCTGCCGACGGAACCGCTGCCTCCTCCGCGCGAATAGCTGCGCGACAGGCTGCGGTGACGGTCGCCGAACAGACCGTTGCGAGCGCTGAGGCGGCGCTCGCGGGCGCCACCCTGACCGCCCCGGTCGCCGGTCTCGTCACAGAGGTGAACGTGCAGGTCGGTGATGCGGTGACGGGCACTTCGGGCAGCGGATCATCGGGCTCGGGTTCCGCGGGCGGCTCGGGTCAGTCGATGGGCGGCGGCTCGACGAGTTCCTCCGCCACCTCATCTTCTTCGAGCCAGTTCATCATCGTCGGTACCGACTCATGGAGTGTCTCGGTGACGCTCGGCGAGACCGAGATCGGTCTCGTAGAAGCGGGCGATCAGGTGGAACTCGCGACTGACGACGGCACCCAGCTCTTCGGCATCGTCACCGAGGTGGGCCTGCTGCCCTCGACGACCTCGGGCTCGGTTGCCTATCCGGTCTCGATCGGCATCACGGGCAGCACCGAAGGGCTCTTCGATGGCACCGGCGCGACCGTCACCATCATCTACGAGCGCCGGAGCGAGGTGCTCGCCGTACCCTCCTCCGCGGTGACCACGGGCTCGGACGGCACGACGACGGTGACCGTGGTCGACGACAGCGGCGCGGAGAGCGTGCGCGAGGTGGTCGTGGGGGAGAGCTCCGGCGACCTCACCGAGATCACCGACGGCCTCGCCGAGGGCGAGCTGGTGCTCGTCACCGTCTTCACCCCGGGCGAGGGGAACAGCGGTGAGAGCGGCACGGACCGGATGAGCGGCGGCATGCCCGACTTCAGCGGCGGCATGCCGGATTTCGGTAGCGGGGAGATGCCCGACTTCAGCCAGATGCAGGGTGGGAACATGCAAGGCGGCTTCCCGGGCGGCCAGCAGTGAGCGCGGCCGGAACGGCGGGCTCGGTCGCAGCTGCCGACGGCTCGACGCCGTGCCCCGTGATCGAGTTGCGCGATGCGCGCAAGACCTATCGCAGCGGGGAGATCGAGTTCGAGGCGCTGCGCGGTGTGGACCTCAGCGTGCACCAGGGCGAGTACGTGGCGATCATGGGCCCCTCGGGTTCGGGCAAGTCGACGCTCATGCACGCGCTCGGATGCCTTGACACGCTCTCGGGCGGCAGCTATCGGCTCGACGGCGTCGATGTCGAGGACCGAGGGGACGACGAGCTCGCCGACATCCGCAACCGCAAGATCGGCTTCGTGTTCCAGCAGTTTCACCTGCTGCCCGAGCTCAGCGCCTGGGAGAATGTGGCGCTTCCGCTCATGTATGCTCGGGTGCCGCTCGCCGAGCGTCGTGAGCGCGCGGCCCTGGCGCTCACGAAGGTGGGACTCGGCGATCGCCTCGAGAACAGGCCCGGCGAGCTCTCGGGCGGCCAGCAGCAGCGCGTCGCGGTGGCCCGCGCGCTCGTGACCGAGCCGACCATGGTGCTTGCGGACGAGCCGACGGGCAACCTCGACACCGTCTCCACGAACGACGTGCTCGGGCTGTTCGATGAGCTCAACGCCCAGGGCCGCACCATCGTGCTCATCACGCACGAGCACGATGTCGGCGAGCGCGCGCAGCGGATCGTGTGGGTGAAGGACGGTGTCGTGGAGCGTGATCGCCCGACGGCGCGTGGTGAGGCCACCGCAGCCCTGAGCTCGGGCGGTGCCGAATGAACTGGAACGAGACGCTTCAGACCAGCTGGTCGGCGGTGAAATCGCACACCATGCGGTCGCTCCTCACGGTGCTCGGCATTCTCATCGGCATCGCCGCGGTGATACTCACGGTGGGCCTCGGTCTCGGCACGCAGAAGGACGTGAGCGAGCAGATCAGCTCGCTCGGCAGCAACCTGCTCATTGTCTCGCCCGGTTCGAGCACCAGCTCCGACGGCGCACGCGGTGGCTTCGGCACGGGCACCACGCTCACCCGCGCCGACGCCGAGGCGCTGGCGAGTCCGGTGAGCGCCCCCGACATCGCCGCGGTCGCCGCCGAGAAGTCGACCTCGCTCGTGCTCGAGGCCAACGGCACGAATTGGACGACCACCGTCACCGGCACCACCGAGAGCTGGCTCGAGGTGCGCTCGCGCGAGGTGGCCTACGGCGAGTTCATCACCGAGGAGCAGGATGCGGAGGGCGCTGCGGTCGTCGTGCTCGGTTCCGAGACGGCCGAGGAACTCTTCGGCACCCCGCGGGCGGTGGGATCCACCGTGTCGATCGACGGCAAGACCTTCGAGGTCGTCGGAGTGCTGGCGTCGGCCGGCAGCGACTCATCGAGCAACCTCGACGACGTCGCGATCGTGCCGCTCTCCACCGTCGCCAACCAGTTGGTCGGCGGCACCGACAGCCGGAGCGTTTCGACGATCTACCTGCAGGCCGCCCAGGCATCGCAGCTCTCGGCCGCCTACCAGGAGGCGACGCAGCTGCTGCTCAACCTGCACGGCATCACCAACGCCGACAGCGCCGATTTCTCGATCGACAGCCAAGACGCGCTCGTCTCGACGGCGACCTCGGTCTACCAGACGCTCACGGTGCTGCTCACCGGTATCGCTGCGCTCTCGCTGCTGGTCGGCGGCATCGGGGTGATGAACATCATGCTGGTCTCGGTGACCGAGCGCACCGGGGAGATCGGGCTGCGCAAGGCACTCGGGGCGCCCGGCTGGGCGATTCGCCGGCAGTTCCTCACCGAGGCGGGAATCCTCGGCCTCACCGGCGGGCTCGCGGGTGCACTGCTCGGCATCGGCGCGGCTTTGCTCCTACCGGGCATCATCGGCAGCTCGATCGTCGTCTCGCCGGTCGCGGTGGCGCTCTCGATCGCGGTGGCGGTCGGCATCGGTCTGACCTTCGGCGTCTACCCGGCGACGAGGGCGGCGAAACTCGCGCCCATCGACGCGCTTCGGAGCGAGTGATGCGCTTCAGAAAACACCCCTGTTCGCGACACAGGCTGACCTACACAAGGAGAACCCGATGAATTCCGCATTGAAGTCCCGCCTGAAGCCCCGCTTGACGGCCCGCTCGCAGGCCGTCGCCGCGATGGGCGTCCTCAGCCTGTCGGCCTTCGCGCTCGTCGGCTGCTCATCGAGCGGCGATGACAGCGCGGCTGCTCAGCAGCCCGTAGGCACCGCTCAGGCCGAGCAGACGATGCCCCGCGGCGTCAGCGGCGAGATCGCCTATGTCGACGGCGACACGCTGCAGGTGCAGGGCAGCGACTCGCAGACCGCTGTCACTTTCACCTCCGACACCGTGATCACGCAGGAGGTCGCCGCGGCGCTGAGCGATGTCACGGCCGGCGTCTGCATCACCGGCATCGGAGAGGAGGGGGTCGCACTCACGAGCGTCGCAATCGCCGACGCCGTCGACGGGGAGTGCGCCTTCGGCTTCGGCGGTGGTGCCTTCGGCTTCGGCGGTGGTGCCGGTTTCGACCCCGAGAATCTGCCCGAGGGTGTGGAGCCGCCGAGCGGCGACGGGCAGAGGCCGAACATGCCCGAGATGCCGGAGGGCGGCGAGATGCCGGAGACGCCCGATGGAGCCCCGGACGGGGCGGGATTCGGCGGTCTCGCGAGCGGCCTGGTCACGGCGGTCGACGGCTCGACGTTCACCGTCGAGTCCACCTCGATGGGTGGCGAGACGAGCAGTCAGGAGTTCACCGTGGATGATGCGACGAGCTTCACCCGCACGCAGACCGCAGGCAGTGAGGCGCTCGCCGTGGGTGCATGCGCGGTAGCGGCGGGCGAGTATGTCGGCGAGAGCTACGCCGCGACCTCCATCGCGGTCTCCGAAGCCGGCGATGCGGGCTGCGACAGCGGTTTCGGTGCGGGCTTCCCAAGCGGCGAGGGCGGCGGACGCGGCCAGCGCGACCAGAGCGGCACCGGGGGCAGCGCAAGTGAGTGAGATGGAGTCGAAGGGCGATCGGGCGTCGACATCTGAACTGCAGCACTCGGAACGGGCGGCTCCGGCGGGAGCACCGGGACGCATCAGCACGTCGAGGCTGCGCCGCGGAATCTTCATCGGCGGCGGGCTGTTCGTCGCGGGTGCGCTCGTGGTCGCCGGCACGAGCATCGCATCGGCACTCGCCGCGGGTGCCAACTATCGCACGGCGACGGTGGATCGGGCCTCGGTCGCCTCGAGCGTCGATGCGACCGGCACGATCGTATCGGCGAGCCGGTACGATCTGGCGTTCCAGGTCGCCGGCACCGTCGCCACCGTTCCCGTGAAGCTCGGCCAGACGGTGACCGCCGGTCAGACGCTCGCGACCCTCGATCGCAGTGATCTCGATGAGGCGGTGGCCGAGGCCGAGCAAGCGGTCACGGATGCGCGGCAAACCCTGGCGGAGAACATCGAAGCGCAGGCGTCGGGCAGCAGCTCGAGCAGCGGTTCGAGCAGTGGATCCAGTGGTTCGAGCACCTCGTCGGGTGCTTCCTCGGGCAGCACCTCGGGCTCTGCGAGCGGATCGGGTTCCTCGGGTTCTTCAGGCGGTTCCGGATCCAGCGGTGGGAGCTCAGGGCAGCAGGACCCGGCGGTCACGGCCGCGATCGAGCGGGTGACCGCGGCGCAGCAGGCGCTGCTCGCCAGATACCAGGAGGTGCAGCTCACGCTCGAGCAGACCGAGGCTGTCATCGCCACGGCGTCGAGCGCGTGCGCACCCTTCCTGCAGGCCGTGCTCCTAGACGGAGCCGATGATGCAGGCGGTGCTGACGGCGCAGGGGGTGCCGATGCCGTCGATGTGGGCGGGGAACCCACGGCAGGGGATGAAAGCATGGATGCGGGGGAGTCGGGCGACGGCACCGAGCCGGGCACGGCAGCGGGCATGACGCTCGCCGAGGCGCAGGCAGCGCTCGAAGCATGCCAGACAGAGATCACCAGCGTGCAGAATGGTCAGGTCGCCGTCAGCGCCGGCCAACAGGAGGTGCAGAGCCTCGCGGTCGCGCTGAACACCGCAGCGGCAGAGCTGCAGCATGCGCTCCAGACTTCGCCACAGGGGAGCTCCGGCGGCACCGCTGATTCGAGCGAATCGGGCGGAACGTCTTCCAGCGGGTCCGATTCCGACGCCGTGAGCGCACCGAGCGCGGGCGCATCGACGAGCGTCGCCTCGGGCATCGGCATCACCTCCGGCGGAACCTCTGCGTCCGGTGGGACTAGTGGTGCTTCGGGTGCCGCCGGTGGCTCGGGGGCGTCGAAAACCATCACGGCTGAGCAACTCCTCGCCGATCAGGCTGCCATCGATCTCGCGGAGGCGGAGCTGAGGATCGCCGAGGCCCAGCTGGCGTTCGCCGACCTCACGAGCCCGATCGCCGGCACGGTCGCGGCCGTGACGGTCGCGGCCGGCGACACGGTGACGGCCGGCTCGGAGACCGCTGCGATCACCGTGGTCGGCGAGGACGGCTATGTCGCCGAGGCCACCATCTCGCTGAACGAGATCGCCCAGATCGCGATCGGCCAGGAGGTCGAGGCGACGGTCTCGGCCACGGGTGCGATCTACGCCGGCATCGTCTCCTCGATCGGTGTGCTGAACGTCTCGTCGACGAGCACGCCGGCGTTCGACGTCGTCGTCGCGCTCGAGACCGGCGACGACGAACTGCTGGGCGGGGGCTCCGTGCGACTCGACATCCGCACCGCCAGCGTCGAGGATGCGCTCGCCGTGCCCACTTCGGCGGTGCACCGCAGCGGCGCCACCGCCACGGTTGACGTGCTCCGGAGCGGGAGTGTCGCGACCGTCGAGGTCGAGATCGGCGCAGTGGGCAGCGAACTCACCGAGATCCTTTCCGGGCTCGATGCCGGCGATACCGTCGTGCTGGCCGATCTCGGCGCCGCGATCAGCAGCGGCACGGAGTCGCAGACCACGAGCAGCGGGCTCACAGGCCTGGGAGGTGGGGGCTCGAGCGCGGGACTCGGCAGCGGTTCGCCGCCCGGCGGGAGCACAGGCAGCTTCCCGTCACCGCCGGGTGGGTTCAACGGCTGAGCTTCGGCGGCATTCCAGAAGCGAACGCACGAGCGCGAGGATTCGGGCGTTCACCCCGACGATACCGGCCGGCCACCTTCGGGTGGCCGGCCGTTCGTTCGCGATCCCTAGGCTCGGCTGGTGCCCGGCCTTCGGAGTTTGCGCATGAGCGAACAGGGCGGGCGTCACGAGAGGAACACTGTGATCCGTCGCAATCTGGTCGTCACCGGTGCCATCGCATCGCTCGCACTGCTCGGCCTTTCCGCCTGCGCCTCGGGCTCGACCGGCGCTCCCGCTGCCGGTGACCTCGATGCGTCGACCGCGACGAGCGCCGAGGAGTTCGGCGGCTTCGACGCGCTGGTCGCCGCCGCGCAGGCGGAGGGAGAGCTCAACGTCATCGCGCTGCCCGAGAACTGGGCGAACTATGGCAAGATCATCGCCGCCTTCGAGGAGGAGTACGGGATCACCGTGAACTCGGCCTCGCCCGACGTGTCGAGCGCCGAAGAGATCCAGGCCGCCGAGAATCTGAAGGGGCAAGACACCGCCCCCGACGTGTTCGACCTCGGCACCGCAGTCGCCCTCGACAGCCTCGACTACTTCGCGGCCTACCAGGTGCAGACCTGGGCCGACATCCCCGCCGAGAACAAGGAGGCCACCGGCCTCTGGGTGAACGACTACACCGGCCTCATGTCGATCGGCTACAACACCGATCTGGTCGACGCGCCGGAATCGCTCGACGATCTGCTGGGCGCCTCCTACAAGGGTTCCGTGGCGCTCAACGGCGACCCGACGCAAGCGGGCGCCGCGTTCGCAGGAGTCGGGCTCGCGACCGTGCAGAGCGGCGGCAGCCTCGACGACTTCCAGACCGGCGTCGACTTCTTCGCCGAGCTGAACGCGGCCGGCAACTTCCTCACCGTCGATCCCACCCCGGCCACCATCGCCTCGGGCGAAACCCCGGTGGTCTTCGACTGGTCGTACAACAACATCGCCGAGAAGCAGAACGTGCCCACCTGGGAGAACCTCGTACTGCCGGGTGTCGCCTACGGCGCCTACTACAACCAGGCGATCAACATCGACGCCCCGCACCCGGCGGCCGCGCGCCTCTGGCAGGAGTGGATCTTCAGCGACACCGTGCAGAATCTCTACCTCGAGAGCGGCGCCTTCCCCGTGCGCCTCGCCGCGATGGAAGCCGCGGGCACCGTCGATGCGAAGGCGCTCGCCGCTGCGGGCGGCCTCCCCGAAGAGCTCGTGAGCGCCGACGAAGCGCAGACCGCCGCCGCGAACTCGCTGCTCGCCACCGCCTGGCCGAGCATCATCGGCTAGTCGGCTCGCGCAGACGGTGGATCACGGGGGTCGCCCCGGAACCGGGGGCGGGGATCTCCCGCCCCCGGGATCCACTGTGCTGTGCACTGTTCGAGGAGACGAACGATGAAGTGGTTGGGCCTTGCACCATTCGCGCTCTACGTGCTGTTGTTTCTCGGTCTGCCGACGGTGCTCGCGATCGGCACCGGCTTCTTCGACGCCGACGGGCGGCCGACGCTCTCGAACCTCGCCGTGCTGCTGGAACCGAATATCCAGCAGACGTTCTGGGCATCGCTGTGGGTGAGCGCGCTCACCGCGGTGCTCGGCGCGGTGCTCGGGGCGCTCACCTGCTACGCGCTGCTGGGCGCGCGCCCAGGGGGAGCGCTGCGCCGCGCGGTCGACGCGGCCGCAAGCGTGCTGGCCCAGTTCGGCGGCGTCATGCTCGCCTTCGCGTTCATCGCCACCATCGGCATCCAGGGCGTCATCACGGTGCTGCTGCGCGAGCAGTTCGGCGTCGACATCTTCGCGTCGGGTGTGTGGCTGTACCAGCTGCCCGGGCTCATCCTGCCGTACCTCTACTTCCAGGTGCCGCTCATGGTCATCGTCTTCCTGCCTGCGATGCTCGGGCTGCGCCGCGAGTGGGCCGAGGCGACCGCGAGCCTCGGCGGCGGTTCGCTCACCTACTGGGTGCGCGTGGCCGGGCCCATCCTGGCGCCGTCGTTCCTCGGCTCGCTGCTGCTGCTGTTCGCGAACGCATTCTCCTCCTACGCCACGGCGGCGGCGCTGATCAGCCAGGGTGCGCAGATCGTGCCCCTGCAGATCCGCGCCGCGCTCATCGCGGAGACCGGGGCGAGTCGCGCGAACACCGCAGGCGCGCTCGCGCTCGGCATGCTGCTGGTGATGCTGGTCGTCATGCTCGCCTATTCGGCGCTGCAGCGCCGCGCCGCGAGGTGGCAGGCTTGAACGGGGCGCTGCGCGGCGTTCCGGGCCGGCCCGTGCCATGGCTGCGCCGCGCGATACTCGTCGGCATCTGCGGCCTGTTCCTCGTGCCGATCGTGTCGATGCTGTGGTTCACCTTCCGCTTGCAGGGAGGAGGCATCGGCATCGACCATTGGGCGGCCCTCTTCAACCCCGAGAATGAGCGGGCCTACCGCAACCTCGTGGCCGGCATCCTGAACTCGCTGCTGCTCGCGGTGCTGACCGTGGCGATCGTGTGGGCGCTGTTCCTCCCCACCATCGTGCTCGTGCACCTCCGCTTCCCGAGACTCGCCCGCGTATTCGAACTGCTCACGGTGCTGCCCATCGCGATCCCTGCGATCGTGCTGGTGGTGGGCCTCGCACCCCTCTACCGCGGCATCGTCGGGGTGTTCGGCGGTGGCATCTGGACGCTCGCCTTCGCCTACGGCGTTCTCGTGCTGCCGTTCGCCTATCGGGCCATCGCCTCGGACCTGCAGGGCATGCACGCCGCGACGCTCGCGGAGGCGGCCAGGTCGCTCGGTGCGAGCTGGTTCACGGTGCTCGTGCGCGTCATCGCGCCGGGCCTGCGCCCGGGGCTCACGAGCGCGACGCTCATCACGGCCGCGGTGGTGCTCGGCGAGTTCACGGTGTCGTCGCTGCTGAACCGCGTGACCATGCAGGTCGCCCTCGTCGAGGTCTCGAAGAGCGACCCCTACGCGGCGGTCATCACCTCGCTGCTGTCGCTCGTCATCGTATTCGCGCTGCTGTTCCTCTTCGCATCGTTCGATTCGCGGCTCGGGCTGCGCGGGCGGATGGAGCGGCGGCGGCCGGGCCGTGCGGCGCCGCACGCGTCGCAGCATCGGCGCGCGAAGAACGAGGAGAAGGAGGTCAGCACTGATGGTTGACGAAGCAACGGTCTACGCCCAGAGGGGTACCCGCATCGAGTTCGCGGGGGTGGAGAAGGCCTATGGGCCGACCACCGTGCTGCACGGCATCGACCTCGACATCGCGCCGGGGGAGTTCGTTGCGCTGCTCGGCCCGTCGGGCTGCGGCAAGACGACCCTGCTGCGCTGCCTCGCGGGGCTCGAAGGGGTGACGGGCGGCACGATCGCGGTCGACGGGCGCGACATCGCGCGGGTGCCGGCGAACCGGCGCGACATGGGCGTCGTGTTCCAGGCGTACTCGTTGTTCCCGCACATGACGGTGGGTCAGAACGTCGAGTTCGGCCTGCGCATGCGACGGGTTGCGCGCGATGAGCGGGCGACCCGGGTGCGGGAGGCGCTCGAACTCGTCGGGCTCGGGCACCTGAGCGGGCGGTTCGCGCACACCCTCTCGGGCGGGCAGCAGCAGCGGGTGGCGCTGGCCCGTGCGCTTGTGACGCGCCCGCAGGCCCTGCTGCTCGACGAACCGCTCTCCGCGCTCGATGCGAAGGTGCGCGTTCGCCTGCGCGACGAGATTCGCGCGATTCAGACCGAGCTCGGCATCACTACGATCTTCGTCACCCACGATCAGGAGGAGGCGCTCGCGATCGCCGACCGCGTGGCAGTGATGAACGGCGGGGTGATCGAGCAGCTCGGCGCCCCAGAGGACCTGTATCGCCGCCCCGAGACCCCTTTCGTCGCGGGGTTCATCGGGGAATCGAACCGCATCGAGGGGGTGTACGGATCGAGCGGGATCGCCTTGCTCGGCACACGACTGCCGGTGCTCGGCGCGGCGCGGGCCGGATTCCGTGACGCGAGTTCCGGCGATGATGAGCGCGGTGACGGCGGCGACGGTGGTGACGCTGCCGGTCTGGTCGACGGCACTGCGGTGCGCGCTTTCGTGCGGCCCGAGCACCTCGTGATCGTCTCGGTCGAGAGTTCGCCGGTGGATCCCATCGCCCCTGCGGGCTCCGCCCTCTCGGGGGTCGTGGTCTCGAGCGGGTTCCTGGGTGCGCAGCGCCGCACGGTGGTGCGGCTCTCGGGCGGTGACCTGCTCACGGTGCAGCACCCGGCGCATCAGCTGTTCGCTGCCGACGAGCGCGTGCGGCTCGAGTTCGCGGGGGAGCCCGTCGCGGTAGAGCGAGCCGCGGAAGAGCCGGCCTAGGCCTGCGCGACCCGTTCCGCGAGCAGCGCGGTGTGCCTGCCGTGCACTCGGGTGAGCACGAGTGTCGCGCGATTCGGGCCGCGCAGCCTCAACCGGGTGCGCAGCGCCGCCGGGTCGAGGTCCGCACCGCGCTTCTTGATCTCGAGCGAGCCGATCTTCCGTTCGGCGAGCGCGCGGCGCAGCTGCTTCTCGTTCATGGGCAGTTCCTCGGTGACGCGGAAGGCCTGGGCGAACGGCGTGGGCACGAGGGAATCCGAAGACAGGTACGCGATGCCCTCGCTCAGGTGCCCGGCGTTCAGCCCGCGCGCGAGGTCGCCGATGAGCCTGGCGCGGATCACGGCGCCGTCGGGCTCATAGAGGTACTCGCCGAGCCCGCGAACCTCGGCATCGGGGGCGTCCTCCCTGGCGGTGAGCTCGTGGTGCTCCTCGCCGCGCACGACGAGCGCGGCCCGTTTCACGCCGGCCCGCGCCGCAGCGCCGAACCAGAGACCCACCTCGATCACGGCGCCGTCGATCGACACCCACTGCGCCTCGGCCTCCGACGGAATCAGCTCCCGGTCGAGGCCGGGGCCGAGCTTCACCCCCGTTGTGAAGCGCTCGGCCAGCCCGAACGCGAAGCCGAGACCGGGGGAGTAGTCGTCGGGGGAGGCGAGCCTGCGGGTGTCGCGGTGCCCCGCGGTGCGTCGGGCCGGGTCGAGGAACACCCCGTCGATCTCGTCGAGCGCAGCGTCGTTGCTCCCGGTGAACCGCTCGGCATCGGCGACGACCACCTGCGGCGCCGGCCGCCTCAGCAAGGCGGCAGTGACGGCGAGGTTGTGCTCGGCGATCTGCGCGGTGAAGGGGTCGATCTCGACCGCGAGCACGTCGACCCCGGCGGCGAGCATCGCGATCGACTCGGCGCCGATGCCGCAGCCGAGGTCGGCCACGCGCCGGCACCCCGCATCCGCGAATCGGCGCGCGTGCAGTTGCGCGGCGGCGCGGCGGCTCGCCTGCTCGAGGCCGGCCGGGGTGAAGAGAAGTTCGCGCGCCGCATCGCCGAACTTGGTCGCCGCCTTCCTCCGCAGGTCGGCCTGGCCGAGCAGCGCCGCAGCTTCGTCGGAGGGCACGCCCCGCGAACGGAGGCGGCTGCCCAGTTCGAACTCCGTCGCCCCGCGGGCGAGGTCGGCTTCTACCCCGGCCAGCCGCTCGACCCCCTTATCGGTGAGGAGGGCCTGCCAGCCCGGTGGCGGGGCCGAACTGCCGGCCGCAGAGCCGCCCGCTTGAGATGATGCGGGCCCCGAGGCAGCACCCCGGGGCCCGTGAGAGTTGCGCGACACCTTCTAGAACGAATCCTCGAAGCCGTAGTAGTCGTTGAAACTTCCGAACTCGCTGAAGCCTGCACCTGCGACCGCGATGAAGAAGAACAGGAGACTGAAGTACGAGATGACTGCGAGGATCGCTCCGACGGTCATGACGTAGCCGATGATGAGGCCGGTGAGTGCGAGGCCTCGGCCCGCGTCGCCGTTGCGCTTGATCTGGCTCAGGCCCATGTGGCCGAACACGATCGCGGCGATCGGCTGGATGAACGCGAGGATGATGGCGACCATGGCGAACGCGTTCGTGTGCGCAAGCGTGGTCGGCAGCGCCGGGCGCGGGGGCTCCGGCTGGTAGCTCGCCTGCCCGTCCGGCTGGTAGTTCAGCGGTGCCTCCGGTGCGGCCTCGGCGGCGTAGCTCGGCTGCTGATCGGTCGGGCCTGGAATCGGATTCGACATGACTGCCTCTCTGGTTGGTCTGGCGTACTCGTGCGCGCGGGTCAGAACGAGGAGTAGCTGCTGGTGGTCGCGGCGATCGCGACCAGGGCGATCATCGCGATGATGAAGAGCAGCCAGAGCGCGATCTCGACATAGCCGAGGATCACCGCTGCGAGGGCAAGGCCGCGCCCGCCTTCGCCGGTCTTCTTGATCTGGCTGAGGCTGATGTGGCCGAGCACCACGGGAACGACGAAGGGGAGCACGAAGGCCGAGATCAACGCGATGATCGAGAGCGTATTGGTCGGCTTCTGCTGCACCGCGGCGTACGGCTGCTGGGGTGCCGCGTACTGGGGCGGCTGGGGCGCCGCGTACTGCGGGGCCTGCGGCTGCTGCGGGGCCGCGTACTGCGGGGCCTGGGGCTGCTGGGGTGCCGCGTACTGCGGGGCCTGGGGCTGCTGCTCGGGAGCCGAGTTCTGCGGCTGCTGCGTCGGGTCGGTGGGGATCGACATCTGTCACTCCTCGAGTTCGCGCTGATGAGCTCTGCTGCTCCGGTCAGTCGTACTCCGATTATTTCACAGGGGGCGTCTTTTCACAGGGGGGCGCCCGAGCAGAGAGGAACCAGGGTGCTCACGAGCGCACTGGCGCGGGGGAGGTGTTCGCTCGCCGCGATCCACTGCGATTAAACTGGCACTCGCCTTGCGAGAGTGCTAGCCGAGACTCTAGACTTCAGGGCAGGGTGCTCGAACACGGGCACTGAGTGTAGTTTTTTCCGCTTCTAGAAAGAGGTCAAACGTGTCGGTCTCCATCAAGCCGCTCGAGGATCGCATTGTCATCAAGCAGGTCGAGGCAGAGCAGACGACCGCTTCCGGTCTGGTCATTCCCGACAGCGCCAAGGAGAAGCCCCAGGAGGGCGAGGTCGTGGCGGTGGGCCCCGGTCGCATCGATGACAACGGCAACCGCGTGCCGCTCGACGTCGCAGTCGGTGACATCGTCATCTACTCGAAGTTCGGTGGCACCGAGGTGAAGTACGGTGGCGACGAGTACCTCGTGCTGTCGGCCCGCGACATCCTCGCGGTGGTCGTGCGCGGATTCGCGCGCGCGGAGCACACGTGTCGAAGGGGTCGGCGCGATGCGCCGGCCCCTTTCGCGTTGCCGGGCGATCGACGTGCAGTACTAGGCTGAGTCGATGACCAATCGTCTGGGCTACGCCTACGGGTTCGCCGCGTACCTCTGCTGGGGTGCGTTCCCGCTCTTCTTCATGCTGCTCAGCCCGATCGACCCGTACGAGATCGTGCCGTGGCGCGTCCTCACCGCGGTCGGGTTCTGCGTCATCGCGGTCGTCGCGGTGCGCCAGTGGGGGCCGATCGCCCGCATCTTCCGTTCGCCGAGGCTGGTCGGCTGGTTCGCGCTCTCGGCGGTGCTGCTCTATGCGAACTGGCAGATCTTCGTCACCGCGATCGTCACCGGGCACGTGATCGAGACGGCGCTCGGCTACTTCATCAATCCGCTCGTCACGATCCTCATCGGCGTCTTCGTGCGCCGCGAGCGCCTGCGCGCGGGGCAGTGGGTCGCGGTCGCGGTCGCCGCGGTCGGCGTCGTCATCAGCGCGATCGCCTACGGCGGTTTCCCCTGGGTGGCGCTCGGCCTCGCGTTCACCTTCGGGCTCTACGGGGCGGTGCGCAAGCAGATGAGCGAAGACATCGACGCGCTCTCGGGGCTCACGGTCGAGACCGTGCTCGTCATCCCCATCGCGGTCGCGCAGCTGTGGTGGATCGCGGTGTTCGGCAGCGGCCTGACGGCCTTCGGCCACGGTGCCGCCGTTACCGTTCCCCTGCTGCTCAGCGGCCTCGCCACCGCGGTGCCGCTGCTCTTCTTCGGTGCGGCCAACCGCCGCCTGCCGCTCTCGCACCTGGGGTTCATCCAGTTCCTCACCCCGATCCTGGCGTTCCTCACCGGGTACTTCATCTTCCACGAGGAGATGCCGCTTGCGCGCTGGGTCGGCTTCATCGCTGTGTGGATCGCGCTCATCGTGCTCGTGGTCGACATGATGGTCGCACTGCGGCAGAGCCGCTCAGCGGGTTCCGGCGGCGAGCCGCCGCCGACGACCGCCGAGATCGTGACCCAGCCCGCGCCGTGAACCGCTTCGCGAGGATCCGGGAATATCCGGAGATTCGCTGCCATTACACTAGGTAGACGGCCACCTCCGGTCGCAGGACAACGTCGTTCGCCCACCACATCGATCTGCAAAAGGGGTCTTCATGGAACAGCGTGATCCGTTCGCGTTCACCGGTCTCACCTACGACGACGTGCTGC
>JBEBWI010000044.1:0-18480 GCA_040392345.1 Leucobacter soli
GCAAGCGCGAACAGGATGATGACTCGGGCGACGTACATGCCCCCATTCCACCACGCCAGGCGGACGCGCAAGGGATTTGCACACGACGGGGCGCACCCTAGCGAGATATCTGCGCGTGCGCCAGGCCGTTCCGCTGCTGCGCGCCGGGTCATAGCGTTGGCTCGAGCAGACAGTGGGAGGTCGCCATGAACGCGAAACACCGAGCCGACTTGAATCCGGCTGAAGAACCCGAAGAGACGCTCGACGAGCCGGTGCTCGACGGTGCGGAGGATCACTCCGACACCGAAGTGGATCCGCGCAAGGGCATGAGCGACCCGGCGCTCATCCGCGACATCGAGCACGGCAAGAAGACCACCAACCCCTACGGGTAGGCGCACCGGTCGAGAAGGACGTGCGGTTTCACCGGACCTGCGCGTTCGAAACTGCGGCTACTCGAGCAGCTGCTCGTTCGGAATCGGGTGCACGCGAGGTGCCGCGCCTTCAGAACAGCGTGGGGTGCGGTGGATCCGCGGGCCCGCCTCGCCCCGAGTTCTCACGTGTTTCGTCGCGATCGGCACCGGTTCCGGCGTCGACCTCATCAGCGGGCACGAACGAGACCCGTGACCTGCGCATCGCCCGCGAGATATCCTCGGATGCGTGCTGCGCCTCCGCGACGAGGCCCGCATCCCCCGGCCGTGCCGGGTCGAGCCAGTCCTCGTACAGTTCACGGGGGAGCACCAGCGGCATCCGGTCGTGCACGTCGGCGGCCTCCCCGACCGCACCTCGGGTCACCATCGAGTAGGTGAGCAGCGGCTCGCCGGTCGCCCCCTCGACGACCTCCGACGTCACCGCGGCGATGCCGAACGGCTCGTCGCCTTCCAGCTCGAACCGCACCCCCTTCTCGACGTACCAGGTCGCGGGGAGAATCGCCCGCCTCTGGAACGGGGCTCGCCACGAGCGCAGCAGCTTGTCGTCGCGCGAATTGAACGCAGAGAACTTCACCGGGCCGCTGTCGTCGAGCCACAGCCACCACCATCCGAGCGCAAGCTCGCGACGCCCGTCGAACGCGTGGATCAGCGGGTTCAGATTCCGCGCATGGCGCCCGGTGATCGCCGCCTTGCCCCCGTGGCGCCGGGCCCAGTCGCTCAGCATCTCATCGCTGAGGTGGTGGGTCATCGGTTCGAGACCGTCGGGCAGCGGGCCGCGCCCGCCTCCGAGCCCGTATGAGGCGCACATGCGGCAAGGATACGCCCCGGCGCCGAGGTGCGACTCGGCGCCGACAACGGCACCCGAAGCGAGTCGACGCCGAAAGCCGCGCCGAACGATCTAACGTTTCGCGGGCGTGCGGTTCTCCGCGCTCACCATCCACGCGAACTGCTCGAGCGTGTCGATCACCTCGTGCAGCAGGTCCGCGGTCGTCGGGTCCTCCTCGTCGACGGGGTCGTGCACCTCGCGCACGGTTGCGACGGTCGCCTCGAGCCGTTCGGTGATCAGGTCGACGGTCTCGGTCGTGTCGATCTCGCCCTGCGGGTACTCGGGCAGGGTGGTGGTCTCTGCGACCACGTCGCTGCGCCCGTCGGGAAGCGCGTGCAGCGCGCGCATGCGTTCCGCGATGATGTCGCTGAAGCGCCGCGCCGCGTCGATGATCTCGTCGAGCTGGCGGTGCGTGTCGCGAAAGTTCTGCCCGACGACGTTCCAGTGGGCCTGTTTGCCCTGCAGGCTCAACTCGACCAGGTCGACGAGCACCCGTTGCAGATTCGCGCCGAGCTCTGCCGAGGCGCGAAACCCCGATTCCGCGTTCTGCAGACCGGTCTTCTTCGCGCCCGTGCCTCCGCGTGCGCGTCGATTGTTCTTCTTCTCGGGCGTGGTGGGCATGGTGTTCCTTTCGTCGGGGGACGAGTCACACGCTACGGAGGCCGCTCGGCGTCGAACAGGGGCTTGAACTCGGCTTCGCGGGTGTGTTACCCGATCCACTCGCTCGCCGGTTACCACGGGGCTGCGGCGCCTGCTGCGAGGCCCTAAGCTCGATGACTATGGCAATCGGCTCGGTGATGCACACGTTCGCAGTGCAATTGGCAGACGTGGATCGCGGTGTGTACGACGAGCTCAGCCTGCGTGTCGCCCGGCACCCCTCTGAGACCGATCTCTTCATGGTGACGCGGCTGCTCGCCTACTGCCTCGAGTACGAGGAGGGCATCGTGTTCGGCGGCGGCGTCTCGACCGCAGACGAGCCCGCCGTGCTGGTGCGCGACCTCACCGGCAAGATCACCGCGTGGATCGAGGTGGGTGCGCCCGATGCGGCCCGCGTGCATTTCGGCAGCAAGCTCGCCGATCGCACCGCCGTGTATACGCATCGCGACCCGGCGAAGGTGCTCGCCTCATGGGAGGGCAAGCCGATGCATCGGGCCGAGGAGATCGTGCTGCGCAGCTTCGACCCCGGCTTCATCGAGCAGGCCGCGGCGGCGCTCGAGCGCCGCAACACGATGAGCCTGTCGGTCACCGAGGGGCAACTGTACCTCGAGCTGAACGGCACCCATCTGAGCTCTGAGACGCATGAAGCGCGACTCGCCTGAATCGCGATGCTCGGCGCGTGCGATCGCGGTCGCGGCCGTGCTCGGCGGTGTCGTTCTCGGGCTCGTCGGGTGCGCGCTCGGGCCCGATATCGCCTCGGGCGAAGACGGACGGATCATCGCGCAACTCGCCGAGATCGCACCCCGGGATGCGGGGCTGGAGGCTATCGGGGTGCGGCACGTCGAGTGCTGGAGGCCGTCGGAGAGCATGCTCGACGAGGCGACCTTTCGAGTGCTGTGCCGCGTGCACTACATCGAGAGCGGGGGCGGAGCGGATCGCTACCGCGATGTGATCTGCATCGGCGACGTGCGGAACGAGCCGGTCACCGACTATTGCTACCGGTGGGCCTTCTACACCGACATGCCCGCCTTCGAGGACCGGGCCGGGTTCCGAGCCGCATAGTCGTTCATGGGGCTGGGCGCCAGGGGTGGTGCTCTTCGAGGCTTCGGCGGAGAATGTCTGCCACAGCTGACAGGTGAGGAGCAGTCATGTCGTACAACGTCGGGTACTTCGTCGGGAGTCTTTCGTCGACCTCGATCAACCGGGTGCTCGCGAAAGCGCTCATCAGGGTCGCGCCGAGCGAGCTGGAGTTCACCGAGATCCCGATCCGGGATCTGCCGCTCTACAGCCAGGATTACGACGAGGACTACCCGCCCGAGGGGCGAGCGCTGAAGTCTGCGATCGAGTCGAGCGACGCGATCCTCTTCGTGACCCCCGAATACAACCGCTCGATTCCGGGCGGGCTGAAGAATGCGATCGATTGGGCATCGCGGCCCTGGGGCACGAACTCGTTCGATCACCTGCCGGCCGCGGTCATCGGTGCTTCGCCCGGCGCGATCGGCACGGCGGTGGCGCAGCAGTCGCTGCGCGGGGTGCTGAGCTTCTGCAACGCCCGGCAGATGACCTCGCCCGAGGCGTACGTGCAATTCAAGGAGGAGGTCTTCAAGAGCGACGGCACGATCACGAACCCCGGCACCGAGGAGTTCCTCCGCGGGTTCATGCTCGAGTTCCGGGATCACATTCAGCGGGTGCTCACGGTGCTGCCGCGGCCCTGACCGCCCGAGGGCGGATGAACCACTCGTGCGCGCAAATCCCGCGGGTATGGTTCGGATGCGCAGACCTTTCCTATAGTGGCTGCAACACGCCTGTGGATCATCGCAGTGCGAAGAAGCAGCCGGGTTTCGAGGTCCAAACCCTCGCCGGGGAGTGAAAGAGGTCTCGTCATGGTCGCACCGAACGCAACACACGCACCCCGGGTCGTGCGCACGAAGCGGCGCCTGCTCCGGACGGGCCTCGCCCTGGTGGTCGGTGCGGGCCTGCTGCTCACCGCCGGCTGCTCGGGCCGCGGCGCAGACACGGGTGCGGGGGGTGCGACCGACGAGGCGAGTGGATCGGCGCGCACGGTCGAGCAGTTCGCCATCGTCACGCCCGAGAAAGAGTCGGACTACGGCTGGAACCAGCAGGGCATCTGGGCCGCGCAGGCCGCGGCCGACGCCCTCGGCATCACCCTCGACGACCACTCGAACATCGGCTACGACAACACCGAGACGGTGCTCACCCAGGTGGCCGAGGCGGGCAACGACTTCATCATCGCTCACGCGAGCGGGTTCAACGCTGCTGGGCATCGAGTGGGGCTGCAGACCGGTGTGCCCACTCTCGTCGTGGATTTCGATCAGAACGAACCGGGCAAGGTCGGCACCGTCATCACGCACGGTCAGGAGGGCGCCTACCTCGCGGGAGTCGCCGCGGCGAACAAGACGACGACGGGCACGGTCGGCATCGTCGCTTCCGCGGAGGATCTCAACTGGTTCCTGATGGCGGGCGGTTTCGCACAGGGCGTCTACAGCGTGGATCCCGAGATCGATGTCGTGATCGCCTATGTCGGGCCCGCAGCGTACGGCGACTCGGCCGGCGGTACCGCTGTGACGAACCAGGTGATCGCCGCCGGGGCCGATGTGGTCTTCGGCATGGGCGACGGCGCCACCATCGGCTACCTGCAGGCGATCGAGACGGCAGACCCCGGCTACCCGATCTCGTACATCGCGACGATCGGCGATGTGACGGCGATCGTCGCCGACCCCGACATGGTGCTCACCTCGGTGATCTGGAACTTCACCGATGCGTATCTTGCAGCGATCTCCGACATCGAGGCCGGCAAGTTCGGCACGAAGACCTACGAGCTGAGCGTCGCGAACGGCGGGCTGTTGCTGCAGCCGACCCCGGCGCTGACGGGCGACATCCTCGCCGCGGTCGAGGCCGCGACGGCGGGCATCATCGACGGCAGCGTCACGGTCGAGCGCACCACCGACAAGGCAGCAGTGCAGGCCGTCATCGATGGTCACGGAGCCTGACCCCACGCCTTCCGCAGACCCCGACGCGCTTGTGCGGCTCGTCGGGGTCTCGAAGTCGTTTCCGGGAGTGCGCGCGAACGACGAGGTCTCAATCGATCTCTTTCGGGGCCGCGTGCACTGCCTGCTCGGAGAGAACGGGGCGGGCAAGTCCACGCTCATCAGCGTGCTCGCGGGGTTGCAGCGTCCCGATTCCGGCGCGGTTCTGGTGGCCGGTACCCCCGTCGTGCTCGGCTCGCCGCGCGATTCGCTCGGGCACGGCATCGGGGTGGTGTCGCAGCATTCCGCGCTGATTCCGTCGATGACGGTGCTCGAGAACCTGATGCTCGGCGGCGGCGGGTTCTGGCTCGACCCGGCGCGCGCGCGGCGGCGCTTCGCCGAGCTGGCCGAATTGCTGGGAGCCGAGATCGATCCCGACGCGGTCGCGGGCGGGCTCGCGCTCGGTCAACAGCAGCAGGTCGAGATCGCGAAGGCGCTCTGGGCCGGCCCCGCGCTCCTGGTGCTCGACGAGCCCACCTCCATGCTGCCTCCTCACGCGGTCGACGCGCTGCTCGCGTGCGTGCGGCGGTTGCGCGGCGAGCGGATCGCGGTGCTCTTCGTGACCCACAAACTCGCCGAGGCGCTCGAGATCGGCGACGAGGTGACGGTGCTGCGCGGAGGCCGGGTGGTGGATCGCATTTCGCCGCGGGAGCTGCGCGCCTCCGACGTCGCGATCGTGCGGCGGCGCATCCTCGCGTCCATGTTCGGCGAACGCGCGGTCGCCGACGCGCCGCCTGGCTCTGCGCCGGCGCGCGCCCCGCTCTCCGCCGACGCCCCGGTCGTGCTGCGCGTGCACGACCTCACCACCGGGCGGGCCGGTGCGGTCACCCCGGGCACCCCCGTCTCCGGCATCTGCCTCGACATTCGCGCAGGCGAGATCCTCGGCGTCGCCGGCATCGACGGGCACGGGCAGCGGCACCTCGCCGAGGCGATCGCCGGCCAGCTCGTGCCCGAGTCGGGCCGCATCGAGCTGCGCGTCGCGGCCGAGCGCGCGCTGCCAACAGAAGCCGCCGAGGCTCCCGAACCGGGCGCCGCCGATTCGGGCTCACCGACTCGCGACATCACGCGGCTCCCGGTGAAGGCCCGGCAGCGGCTCGGCGTGCGCTACGTCACCGACGACCGCCTGCACGAGGGCATCGTCGGCTCGTTGAGCGTCGCGCTCAACCTCGTGCTGAAGCGCATCGGCGAGCGCCCGTTCTGGCGCTTCGGCCGCCTGCAGCGGCAGGCCGTGCAACGGGAGGCCGAGGCGCGCATCGCCGAGTACGACATCCGCACCCCCTCGGCGCAGACCCCGGCAGGGCGCCTTTCGGGCGGCAACATCCAGAGGCTGCTGCTCGCGCGCGAGCTCGCGCATCACCCCAGCGTCGTCGTCTTCCACAAGCCCACCGTCGGGCTCGATCTCGGCGCCGTCGCGCATGTGCGCGACGCGATCCGCGAATTCGCGGGCACCGGAGGTGCGGTGCTGCTCATCTCATCCGACCTCGACGAACTGGTCGACCTTGCAGACCGCATCGCGGTGCTGTCTCACGGGCGCCTGGTCGGCGAGGTACCGGGCAAGACGTCCGATCCGCTGGGGGCCACAGGCGTGAACGGCGATATCGGCGCGGCAGACCGAAACGGTCGGGGCGATGCGAGAAGCATCGCCGAGCGGGTGGGCGCGCTCATGGTGGGTGCCGCGTGAGGGGCCCGCGCGATGCGATCGAGGTGCTCGTGCGCACGGTGGCCCCGATCGTGCTCGCGCTCGCGACCGCCGGGCTCGTCATGTGGGCGATGGGCGTGGATCCGCTGCGCTTCTACGGCGATGTGATCGCGCTCGGCATCGGCGGCAACGGGTGGCAGCGCACCCTCACCGCGATGGCCCCCCTGCTGCTCGTGGCGCTCGGGCTCATCATCGCCTTTCGTGCGCGACTGTGGAACCTCGGCTACGGCGGCACGTACGTGCTCGCCGCGGCGGTCGTCGCGGGCACCGCACCCGGCATCATGGGCGCGCTGCCCTTCGGGCTCGGCGTCGCAGTGCTGTGCCTGCTCGCCGCCGCGGTCGGCGTGGCGCTGGGGCTGCTGCCCGCACTGCTGAAGGCCCGGTTCGGCACGAACGAGATCATCACGAGCCTCATGATGTCGTTCATCGCGATCAGCCTCGCGAACATGCTCGTGAAGGGGCCGTTCCAAGACCCGGGGGTGACGGTGCCGCAGACCCGGGTGCTCGACCTCGCCTACATGCTGCCGTACATTCCGGGAACCCGCGTGCACGTCGGCGTGCTCATCGCGCTCGCGATCGTGCTGCTCTTCCACTTCATCCTGACGCGGTCGTCGTTCGGCCTCAAGGTCGACGTGCTCGGCGCGAGCGCGAAGGCGGCTGCGCACGCAGGCATCAACGTGCGGTCGCTCATCGTGGCCGTCCTCCTGCTCTCCTCGGGCACGATCGCGCTCGCCGCAGCGGTCGACATGCTCGGCCTCTGGGGGCACATGCGCACGAACTGGAACCCGGGCTACGGCGACAAGATTCTGCCCTTCGTGTTTCTCGCGAGGCAGAACCCGCTCGGCTCCATTCCGCTCGTCGCCGTCTACGCCGTGCTCGCGACAGGCGGCACGATCGCGGCCCAGCAGGTCGGGCTCTCCGTCGATTTCCTCCTCATCGTCGTCGCGCTGATCCTCCTCTTCATGACCGTCATCGAACTGCTGGGCAGGCGCCGCGACCTCGGGGCGAGCTACCTCGGTGCGGCTCGCTCCGGGACGGGGCGTGCGTCATGAGCCCCCTTCTCTCCGAGGCGTTCCTCACGGCCTTCGTGGTCGCGGTGATCGCGAGCATGGTGCCGCTCATGCTCGCGGCGCTCGGCGAGACCGTCGGCGAGCAGTCGGGGGTGCTGAACCTCGGCATCGAGGGGCTGCTGCTCGTGGGCGGCTATTTCGGTTTCGTGGTGGCGCTTGCAACGGGCAGTTTCTGGCTGGGGTTCCTGGCCGGCACCGTTGCGGGGGTGGCGCTCTCGGCGATCCTCGCCGTGCTCTCCGTGCTGTTCGGGCTCGGCCAGATCGTCGTCGGCATCGGCATCACCCTGCTCGGCACCGGGCTCAGCAGCGTGCTCTACGAGACCTCGTACGCGACGACGAAACCGCGTCTCGGCAGTGCCGGCGCGTTCACCGTCCCCTTCCTCTCCGACATTCCGGTGATCGGCCCCGGTCTGTTCGCTCAGCACGGCATGTTCGGGGTCTCGCTGCTGCTCTCAGTGCTCACCTCGATCTGGCTGTACCGCACCACCGGCGGGCTGCGTCTGCGCGCGGCGGGGCAGCGCCCGGCCTCACTCGATCTCGCGGGCGGCAGTGTCGCGCTGACGCGTTCGCTCGCGGTGCTGTTCGGCGGGGCCATGTCCGGCGCCGGCGGCGCATACCTCGCGCTCGTGTCGGCGGGCACCTTTACCCCTGGTATGACGCACGGGCTGGGCTTTCTCGCCATCGTCGTCGCGATGCTCGCGCGCGGTCGCATCGTGTGGGTGGTGCTCGCCTCGCTCGGCTACGGCGTGCTCGTGGCGCTGGGCACCGTGCTGCAGTTCACCGGGCTCAACGTCTCGAACGACGTGATCACCATGGCGCCGTTCGTGGTCGTGATGATCGTGCTGTGCGCGTTCGGCCGGAGGTCCGCACTGCCCGCCGCCCTCGCAACGCCGTATGTGCGCGGCGATCGGTGAGCGCCGGCCCACGCTCCGATTCAATGCGTCGCGAATGCCCCTTCAGATTGAAGGTTCAGGGGCATTCGCGACGCATTGATTGCTGTCGATGCCGGTGATGGTGCGTGCGCGGCCCCGAACCCTAAACTGAGGGCGTACGGGCGACGCGGCGATCGAGAGAGGGTGCAACCATGGCGGATGCGGCGGACGAGCAGACGGCCGAACAGGCAGGCGAGCACACGGCGGAAGCCGTGAACGCGGAGTCGGAGAGCGCGATGCCGGGGGAGCGATCACAAGCGCAGACCGCCGCCGCTGCGCCGCATGGGGCTGCCCCTGCCGCCGGGCCGTTGAGCGAGGAGCAGGTGGCGGCGATCCACTCGGGATACGCGCAGGCGGCCGAGAGCGGCGCGACGATGCTGCAGCTCGGCGCGCTCGTGAACGGCGAGGCGCGGGCCGACGTGCAGATCACCATTCCGCTCGGCATGCTGAACCGGCACGGCCTGATCGCCGGGGCCACCGGCACGGGCAAGACGAAGACCCTGCAGGTGCTCGCCGAGCAGGTGGCCGCGCACGGGGTGCCCGTATTCGCCGCCGACATCAAAGGCGACCTCTCAGGCATCGCGACCGCCGGCACCTCGAACGAGAAGCTGCTCGCGCGCACCGAGGCGATCGGGCAGAACTGGGAGGCGCGGGCCGCACAGACCGAGTACTACACGCTCGGCGGCATGGGCATCGGCGTGCCGATTCGCACCACGATCGAGAGATTCGGCTCGGTGATGCTGTCGAAGGTGCTCGGGCTGAACCAGACGCAGGAATCGAGCCTGGGCCTCATCTTCCACTACGCGCAGGAGCAGGGTCTGCCGCTCGTCGACCTCGCCGACCTGCAGTCGGTGCTCTCGTTCCTGACGAGCGATGAGGGGCGTGCCGAGATTCAGCAGATCGGCGGGCTGTCGAAGCAGACCACCGGGGTGATTCAGCGTGCCGTCATCGGGTTCGCTCAGCAGGGCGCGGACACGTTCTTCGGCGAGCCCGCGTTCGAGGCCGCCGACGTGCTGCGCACCGCACCCGACGGCACCGGCATCGTGAGCCTGCTCGAGGTGCCCGGGGTGCAGGACAAGCCCGCGCTGTTCTCCACGTTCCTCATGTTCCTGCTCTCGGAGCTCTTCGAAGCGCTGCCCGAGGTCGGGGATCAGGACAAGCCGAAGCTTGTGTTCTTCTTCGACGAGGCGCACCTGCTGTTCGCCGATGCATCGAAGGCCTTCTTGCAGAAGATCACGCAGACGGTGCGGCTGATTCGCTCGAAGGGCGTCGGCATCTTCTTCGTGACGCAGACGCCGAAGGACGTGCCGAGCGACGTGCTCGCGCAGCTCGGCTCGCGCGTGCAGCACGCGCTGCGGGCGCACACCCCCGACGACGCGAAGGCGCTGAAGGCGACCGTCTCCACGTACCCGAAATCGGGATACGACCTGGGCGAGGTGCTCCAGGGGCTCGCGACCGGTGAGGCGATCGTCACCGTGATGAACGAGAAGGGCGCCCCCACCCCGGTCGCGTGGACCCGGCTGCGCGCACCGCAGGGGTCGATGGAGCCGACACCCGCGGTGATGATGCAGGCGACGGTGCTCGTGTCGCCGCTGCAGGCCAAGTACGGCACGGCCGTGGACCCGCACTCGGCCGCCGAGATGCTCGATGCGCGTGAGGCCGAGGCCGCCGAGGCGCGCGCCGCCGCCGAGGAGGAGGCGGCGAAAGCCGCGGAGGAGGCGCGGGCCGCGAAGGAGGCCGAGAAGGCCGCCGCTGCCGACGCGCGAAAGGCCGAGCGCGAGGCGGAGGCCGCCGAGAAGAAGGCCGAGCGCGAGCAGGAGCGCAGGGAGCGGGAGCGCCAGGCTGCGGCGAAGAAGACGGCGGATCGCGTCGGTTCGGTGGTGACGTCGGGCGCGCGCACCGTGGTGAATCAGCTGCTGCGCAACCTCTTCAAGAAGTAGCGCGCCGGGCGCCCGCGCGCAGACGCCCGAATGTGTTGACGAGAACGACGATGACGGCGCCCCAGGCGAGGCCGAACACGGCTGAGAGGGCGCTGTCGATGAGCCAGGTCACTGGTGCGGGGCCGTGCGCGGCGTGAGTGACCGCGTGCAGCGCATCGGCGAACCAGGGCACGCCCACCTCGGCCAGATTGGTGATGAGGATGTGGCCGCCGACCCACAGCATCGCGACGACGCCCACCACGGTCAGCAGCCTGAACACCCAGGGCATCGCCTTCACGAGCCATACGCCGAACACCTTGATCCAGCGCGGTCGCCGACGCCGCATCCACAGCCCCACATCGTCCATCTTCACGAGCAGCGCCACGACCCCGTATACCGCGACGGTCATGACGACCGCGACGACGACGAGCATGGCGAGACGCATGATCCACGAGTCCGCCTCGATGTTGCTCAGCGAGATGAGCATGATCTCGGTCGAGAGCACGAGGTCGGTGCGCACCGCGCTCGAGACGATCCCCTTCTCATCGGTCTCCGTGCGCTGAGCGATCTCCTCGGCCGCCGGCTCGTGCTCCAGCCCGCGCCACGACATCACCCAATGCCAGACCTTGTGCGTGCCCTCGAACGCGAGATACGTACCGCCGACGAGCAACAGCCACGGGAAGACCCAGGGAGCCCACACGCTCAGCAGCATGATCGCCACGATGATGATGGCCTTGTTGATCAGCGAGCCGCGGGTGATGCGCCAGACCACGGGCAGCTCTCGGCTCGGGCTGAGGCCGCGCACGTACTGCGGCGAGACCGCCGCGTCGTCGATCACCACGCCGGTCGCCTTCACCGACGCCTTGGCCGCGCCCGCGACCACGTCGTCGACCGAAGCGGCGGCAGCCTTCGCGAGCACCGCGATGTCGTCGAGCAGTGCGAAGAAGCTGGAGGCCACGGGTGCTCCTCGGGGTGCTGGGAGTAGGGTTGCGGGCCCAGCCTACTCCGCCGCCCTGGCCGCGCGGGAGCCGCCGGGCGCTCTGTTGTCGGGTGCTCGCTGTAGGGTCGCAGCATGGCGAAAACGACGAGCGCGTACGTGTGCACCGAGTGCGGGTGGCGGGCATCGAAATGGGTGGGCCGGTGCGGCGAATGCCAGCAGTGGGGCACCGTGGTCGAGGCGCAGCAGCCCGGGGCGACGCTCGGCCGCACCGTGCGGGCCAGCGCTCCCGCGATCGGCCGAGAGGCCCGGCCCATCACCGAGCTGCAGGCGAACGCCGTCGCTCATAGACCCACGGGCATCTCGGAACTCGATCGAGTGCTCGGCGGCGGCATCGTTCCGGGCGCGGCAGTGCTCTTCTCGGGCGAGCCCGGCGTGGGCAAGTCGACGCTGCTGCTCGACGTCGCCGCGCGAGTCGCCTCGGTCGGCGGCCGGGTGCTCTACGCGAGCGGCGAGGAATCCACCGGGCAGGTGCGGATGCGGGCGGAACGCACGGGGGCGCTGCACGACACGCTCTACCTCGCGAGCGAGAACGATCTGGGTACCGTGCTCGGCCACATCGAGGCCGTCGCGCCCGACCTCGTCATCGTCGATTCCGTGCAGACGCTCGCAAGCGATCAGGTCGAGGGCAGCGCGGGCGGCCCCTCGCAGGTGCGCGAAGTCGCCTCGGCGCTGATCCGCGTGGCGAAGCAGCGAGGTGTTCCCGTGATCCTCGTCGGGCACGTCACCAAAGACGGTTCGGTGGCCGGCCCTCGGCTGCTCGAGCACCTCGTAGATGTGGTCTGCCACTTCGAGGGCGACCGGCAGACGGCGCTCCGATTCCTGCGCACACTGAAGAATCGCTACGGGCCGACCGACGAGATCGGCTGCTTCGAGATGACGGGAACGGGCATCGCAGAGGTGCCCGACCCCTCGGGGCTGTTCCTGAGCCGTGGCACGGAGCCGGTGAGCGGTACCTGCGCGACCGTGGCGATGGAGGGCCGCCGCGCGCTGCCGGTCGAGGTGCAGGCGCTCGTAGCTGCAAGCGCCACCCCGAATCCGCGCCGCGTCACGAGCGGAGTCGATTCGGCGCGTGTGGCCATGATTCTCGCCGTGCTGGAGCGGCGGGCAGGAGCCCGGCTGCACGACAAAGACGTGTACGTGTCGACCGTCGGCGGTGTGCGGTTGCACGAGCCCGCAGCAGACCTCGCGATCGCGCTCGCCGTGCTCTCGGCGACGAGTGATCGCGCGCTGCCGCACGACCTCGCCGCGGTCGGCGAGCTGAGCCTGGCGGGGGAGATCCGGCCCGTCGTGGGCGGGGCTCAGCGGGCCGGTGAGGCGCGCCGGCTCGGCTACGCGAGACTCATCGATGCGGAGGCGGGCACGCTGTCCCGGGCGCGGGAGCTGGCACTGAGTTTCGAGGGGTAGAATTGAAGATTGTGAGTAATAACACTGTAGATGTGGTCCTCATCGGTGGCGGCGTGATGAGCGCCACCCTCGGCACGCTGATCAAGCAGGTCGAACCCGACTGGTCGATCGAGATCGTCGAGTCCCGCCTCGAGGTCGCGACCGAGAGCAGCAACGCGTGGAACAACGCCGGTACCGGGCACGCCGCCCTGTGCGAGCTGAACTACATGCCCGAGGGCGCAGACGGCAGCCTCAGCGTCGATAAGGCGGTGGTGATCAACGAGCAGTTCCAGCTGTCGCGCCAGTGGTGGTCGTCGCTCGTCACGCAGGGCGTGCTGGGCGAGCCGGCGGGTTTCATCAACCCCGTTCCGCACATGACGTTCGTGCACGGAGAGAAGAACGTCGATTACCTGCGCCGACGTTTCGAACTGCTGAAGCCCGAGCCGCTCTTCTCCGACATGGAGTACAGCGACGACGCCGCGCAGATCGCCGAGTGGGCGCCGCTGATCGTCGAACGACGCGCGAAGGGCGAGGTGTTCGCGGCGACGCGGTCGACGAGCGGCACCGATGTCGACTTCGGCGAGGTCACCCGACAGCTCATCTCGCACCTCACCGCGAACGGCGCCAACCTGCGCCTCGGCCAGGAGGCGAAGGATCTGCGGCGTCGCACCGACGGCACCTGGGATGTGGATGTGCGCAGCCGCGCCGGGTACGGCACGGTCACGCTCAATGCACGCTTCGTGTTCGTCGGCGCCGGAGGCGGTGCGCTGTCGCTGCTGCAGTCGTCGGGCATTCCCGAGATTCGTGGTTTCGGCGGGTTCCCCATCAGCGGCAAGTTCCTGCGCTGCGATAAGCCCGAGATCGTCAACGAGCACCGCGCGAAGGTGTACGGCAAGGCCGCGGTCGGCGCCCCGCCCATGTCGGTACCGCACCTCGATACGCGCGTCGTGAACGGGAAGACCAGCCTGCTGTTCGGGCCCTACGCCGGGTTCAGCCCGAACTTCCTCAAGAAGGGCTCGTGGTGGGATCTGCCGGGGTCTATCCGCACCCACAACCTCGGCCCGATGCTGAAGGTCGGCCTCACCGAGTTCGCGCTCGAGAAGTACCTGCTCGGCGAGGTGCTGGCGAGCCGCGAGAAGCAGATGGAATCGTTGCGCGAGTACATGCCCTCGGCGAAGACCGAGGACTGGGAAATGATCACTGCCGGTCAGCGCGTGCAGGTGATGAAGAAGGACCCGAAGAAGGGCGGCGTGCTGCAGTTCGGCACCGAGGTGATCACGGGCGGCGAGGGCTCGATCGCCGGCCTGCTCGGCGCCTCGCCCGGCGCCTCGACCGCGGTGCACGCCATGCTCGGCGTGCTTGAGAAGTGCTTCCCCGAGCAGTTCGAGTCGCGTTGGAAGGGCGAATTCGTGCGGCACGTGCCCGCGTTCGAGAACGGCCTCAACGGCGACGCGGCCGCGGCTGCGGCCTCGCTCGCGGCGACCGCCGAAACGCTCGGCCTCGACTTGGCAGTGTCGGCCTGACCCAGACTCAGAAGTGAGCACCTGAAGCGTGCGACGCTCCGACTGACCGGTGCGCCGCACGCTTCGTCTTGACGCCCACCACCCGGCGCAACTTGGCAGTAGACGCCCTAAAATTCGAGGCGGTTTCAGGGTGTTAGTGCAACACCGGTGAGTAGGGTCTCTAGCTTCTCACGCGGTGTCGCCCAGTCCAGAGTCTTGCGGGGGCGATCGTTCAGGAGGTCCTGCATGTGCGCGATCTCGTTACTGGTGACCTGGTTGAAGTTCGTGCCTTTGGGGTAGAAATCCCGGATCAGACCGTTGAGGTTCTCGTTCGATCCGCGCTGCCAAGGCGAGTGCGGATCACAGAAATACATTTCGCATCCCGTCGCGATCGTGAAGCTCCGATGCTGCGCCATCTCTTGCCCCTGATCCCAGGTGATCGTCTGCACGAACTCGGACGGCAACGAACGGATCATGCGCTGCATCAACTCGATCACCGTCATCGATTCCCGTGTTCCGGGAAGCCGCCCGATCAACGCGAACCGGGTCTGCCGCTCTACCAACGTCACCAGGCCGGAGTTCCCAGGACCGACCACGAGATCACCCTCCCAATGCCCGGGGACCGCCCGGTCTTCCACCTCGGCGGGACGATCCGATAACCGTGCCCCGGCGAGCCAGGGCCGGCTCGAACGGCGAGGAAGTTTCGACTGCGGAACCCTGCCCGTGCGCCCGGACCGGAGTGCTTTCTCAACCGTGAGTTCGTGCCGGAGCGCACCTTTGCCCTGCACGTAGAGTGCTTGATAGATCGTTTCGTGGGACACATGCAGCTCCGGATGGTCGGGATAGTCCACGCGGAGCCTGTGAGCGACTTGTTGCGGGGAATGCTTCTGATTCAACCCTGCCACGACCCGCGCCCGTAACACGGGCTCGGCGAGTTTCCCCGGACGGGAGCGCGGACGGGCGGTAAGGGCCCGGTAATGCGCCACCTCGGCGATGTACTTCTGCTCGTACCCGTGCTGGATGTGATGGGTAGCGAGTTCGCGTGACACCGTTGACGGGGCCACGCCAAGCTCGGACGCGATCTTCCGAACCGATAGGGGAACCGCGAGTGATCTCGCGGCCTGAATGAAGGCGCGGTCCGCGAGTGTGAGTCTTCGGTACTTCCGTGATGCATTCTCCGGTACCGCTTCCATCAGATCAACCATGCGAGCACCACCGTGGGGGCCCTGAGCGAATTCCATACCCACACGCTTACCCCAAACCGCGACCGTGGTCCTGGGGACACCAGTTCTGCGACTGATCTCGAGCGTGGAATAGCCCTGGGTCAGGAGGAGTAAGAGCTCTTCGACAACGGGCCAGGAACGGATATACAAGATGGAGACCTCCACAGATGGAGGTGTTGCACTAACACCCTGAAACCGCCCGAATTCTTGGGGCGTCTACTGCCAAATTGCGTCCCCGGGCGGGCAGGCGGGCGAGCGGGCAGGCGGGCGAGCAGGGGCGGCGCCGCGGCACCACCCGATCGGGCTACCGCGTGGTCGCGAGCAGTTGCTCCAAGAAATCGGCCGTGTCTTCCCAATCGGTGACCGCATGGCAGGCGACGCCCATGGCCTTCACCGGGTAGTCGTTGCCGTCGGGGTCGAGGCGGTCGCCCACGAAGAGCATCTCGTCGAGCGGGATGCCGGTCTGCTCTGCGAGCTTGCGCATGCCGTACGCCTTGTCGATGCCCGTGCGGGTGATGTCGACCGACGTCGATCCACCGCTGCGCACCTCGAGCTGCGGCAACCGGGCGGCGACCGCCGCGCGCAGCGCATTCTTCTTCGACCCGTCGGGGTCCCATGCCTGCTTGGCGTCGACCGGCGCACGCTGGCCGAGCGCCGAGAACGTCACCTGCGATCCACGGTCTTCGAGAATGTCGCCCCAGGTCTCGCTCTCCCAGTAGCCGAGCCGCCCGGCCTCTTCGCGCACGGCGGTGAAGGCCGCATCGCGTTCTGCAGGGCTGAGGTTCTCGCGGTAGACCGTGCGCCAGGCCCCGCTCTCACGGCGCTCGTAGCGGGTGCCGCAGGTCGGCAGCAGGTGCAGGCGCTCGAGTGCGGCCTCGTCGATGCCGTCGAGGCGAGAGACGAGCTGCGCCTCGAACTGCTCGAAGTTGCCGCCCGAGATGACTGCCACGGTCGTGCGCTCGAGCAAGCGGCCGAACACGGCGAGCATGCGCGGATCGACCGGCGATTTCGAGGGGGCGAGCGTGTCGTCGAGGTCGAAGGCGATGAGGCGGGGGAGGGCGGTCATACTCACGTCTCTCTGATCGAATCGGGCCAACCTCTACCGTACAGAAAAGTCGACGCGCCTGTTGCTGAGCTCGAACAACCTGCAAGGCCGGTGCGGCAACTGCGAGCCGGGCGACTCGGGCCCCGGAACATGCGGATAGGCTACCCGGCATGGCAGCTCTTCGCGCGACGCAGGATTCGAAGTCTTGGGTGACCAGGGTGATCCACTCGGGCTTGCTGGCCGCTGCGGTCGCAGGCGCACTCGTGCTGAGCGGGTGCTCGGCAGTACCGAATGCCGACCGGGAAGCGGAGGAGCCCGTGGCATCCGAATCGGAGGCCCGGAGCGAGGCGGATCTGGCCATTGCCCTGCTGCTCGAATCGGTCGCGCAGCAGGAACTCGAGGAGCACGGATTCACCTCGCTCGCGGCCCAGGTAATGGTCGATGGGCGCGTGGTCGGCACGGTCGCACTCGGCGAGTCGATGGCCGGGCACTCCCTGAGCGAAGACGGTCGGTTTCGCAACGGCGCTGTCGCGATCATGTACGTGGCCGCCACAATGCTCGCCATGGCGGATGACGGTACGATCGATCTCGACGAGCCCATCTCGCGCTGGCTTCCCGATGCGCCCGCCGGCGACCGCGCGACGCCCCGCATGCTCGCCTCGATGACCGCGGGCTACCCCGACCATGTGGCGAACGCGGACTTCATCGCCGCCCAGGAGGCGGATGCGTTTCGCGCCTGGACCGAGGAAGAACTGCTCGCGTACAGTGAGGCGAGCCCGCGGCTCTTCGCTCCGGGCGAGAACTGGGATTACTCGCATGCGGGCTACATCATTCTCGGGCATGTGCTGGAAGCCGCCGGCGGGCAGAGCCTCGAAGACCTCATCTCCCGATATGTGCTCGAGCCCCTGAGCCTCGACGCGACCGTTGCGGACGTCACGGCGTTCGTCCCGGCTCCGGTGGTGCACGGTTTCACCGCGGAACGGGGCGTGTTCGAAGACTCGACGTACTGGAATCCCTCGTGGACCCTGCCGCACGGCGCGATCCAGACGACCTCGATCGGCGACATGACGTCGAGCTTCGACGCGATCGTGGGGCGCGGTGCACTGCTCAGCGCTGAATCGTATGCGGCGTTGATCTCGAAGGATCTCGTCGGGTTCGGGGCTCCGCTTGACGGCTGCCGTTCGTGCCACACCCTCACCGAGGAATGGACGTACGGGCTGGGGGTCTTCCTCCGCGGCGATTGGGTGATGCAGACCCCGCTGTTCGGCGGGTATCAGGCTGCGGTCGCCACCCTGCCGGAGGCGGTGTCACCGATGGGTGCGGTCACCGTATCCTTCTCGATCGTGCCGGGCCCGCAGAGTTACACCTCAGACGAATGGGGTGGAAAGCTGAAGAACTTCGCTGCCGAGATCGCCACCGAGGTTGCGGCTCAGATCGTGCCCGAGAACCCGCCGCCGGTGCCTTCGCGTTGAACCGTTCGAGAGGGTTCTCGACCTGAGAGCTCGCCTGATCTCCTTCTCGGAATGCATCAACACCTCGGTGTTCGTGCATCTTCGCGACCAGATCGAGACGATCCACCCGCGCCCTGATGAGAACGGGCGCGGCGACGCAGCTAGACCGGGATGACTCGGCTCTCGCGCAGTCGCTTCATGACCAGGGTCGACACCATGCGCTGCACGCCAGGGAGGCGGCCCAGTTCTCCGTCGAACAGCTCCTGGTATGCGCTGATGTCGCGCGCGAGCACCCGCAGCACATAGTCGGGTTCGCCGA
>JBEBWI010000045.1:0-18470 GCA_040392345.1 Leucobacter soli
GCTGCGCAACGGCCTCGTGATCATGGGCGTCTCGCAGTTCCTGCAGACCATCCTCATCGGAGCGACGCTCGTCATCGCGGTGCTGCTCGACGGGTCCATCCAGCGCCTTCTCAAGCGCACGTGGAACAACCTCGGCACTGCGCCGAGGAAGCCCGAGAAGTCCCCGCTGGTGACGGTGAACTAGCGCGGACGCACACCGAACATCACGACTCTGAGAGGCCACATGCACCACGACGACGCATTCCTCGCCGACTGGGCGACGCACTCGCGCTTCGGCGCCGTCGAAGGCACCAACGGGGTCGACCGACAGGCCGCGAGCTCCGCCGACGGCGAGCAGCGGGCGTGGTTCGCCAAGCTGCTCGAGTCGCGCGGGTTCGCGGTGCGCCGCGACCGCATCGGCAACCAGTTCGGCCTGCTCGAAGTCGTTCCCGGCGCTCCCTACGTGCTGACCGGCTCGCACATGGATTCGCAGCCGACCGCCGGCCGCTTCGACGGGGCCTACGGGGTGATGGCGTCGGCGCACGCCTGTTTCCGCGTCGCCGACGAGTTGCGGGAGGCGCCCGAGCGCGCGCGGTTCAATCTCGCCGTCGTCAACTGGTTCAACGAGGAGGGCTCGCGCTTCAAACCCTCGATGATGGGCAGCTCGGTGCTCACCGGCAAACTCGACCTCGACTCCGCTCTCGCGACTCCGGACCCGCGCGGCGTCACCGTGCGCGAGGCGCTCGACGCCATCGGCGAGCGTGGAGACGTCGACGTCTTCGTCGTCGATGAACGCACCGGCGGCGCGCCCGCTGCGGGCGGTCTCGAGGTCGCGTCGTACGCCGAGATCCATGTGCAGCAGGGCCGCAGCATGGAACAGGACGGGGTCGCGATCGGTCTCGTGAACGCCACCTGGGCGGCGCACAAGTTCGAGTTCCGCGTCACCGGCGAGCAGGCTCACAGCGGGTCGACATTGATGGTGGATCGGCGCGACGCCCTGCTGGGCGCCGCGCGCCTCGTGGTCGCCGCCCGCGAGCTCGTCGACGAGTTCGAGACCGGGATGCTGCACACCGCCTGCGGCGAGTTGAACGTCTACCCGAACTCGCCCGTGGTCGTGGCGAGCGAAGTGGGCCTGCTCATCGACCTGCGGTCGCCCAGCGAAGCGGTGATCCGCGAGGCGCACGCGTCGCTCATGCGCACCGTCGAGCGCATCGCGCGCGAGGACCGTGTCGAGATCGAGATCGTCGCCGAGCACAGCTGGGACCAGAACCCCTACCCGGAGGCAGGGGTTGATCTCGCCCGCGAGGTCGCCGAAGAGCTGAACCTCTCCCACGATCGGGTGATGACGGTCGCCGGGCACGACTCGACCAACATGAAGGATGCGGTGCCCACCGTCATGCTCTTCGTGCCGAGCGTCGACGGGGTGTCCCACAACCTCGATGAATTCACCCGGGACGAGGATCTGATCGCCGGGGTGCACCATCTCACGGGCGTCGTGCGGCGCCTGGCTTCGGGAGCCCTCGCGGAGTAGCCGGGCCCAGTCGGGCTGGGCCGGGCTCAGCCCCAGCCGAAGAGCTCGGCCGGGTGGGTGAACCGCCACCAGAAGCCGGGCTGCCGGGCCGCCGCAGCGGTCACGATGCCGATGCGGGTCTCGCCGGTCGGGGTGTCGGCGATCCACTCGCCGGCTGCGCCGCCCGCGGCCGAGGTGTCGATCTCGCCCAGCTCGAGCGAGAGGGTCGCCGTTTCACCGGGAAGCAGCACCGCGGAGGCCGGGTCGGTTGAGACGAGCGGGATGCGTTCGCCCGTGACCGTCGTCACCGTCGCGACCTCGGTCGCGCCGTCCGGCAGCAGCTCGAACTGCTGCGGCAGCGGCGCCATGAGCCCCAGCATCTCGGCCCCCGACTCGGCGCGCGCCTCCTTCGTCGGGCGGGCGAGCGTCACCGAGATGTGCACGATCTCGCGCCCGTAGGCGTCGACCTGTTGCGCGAGCACGAGGTTGTAGCCGACCACGTTGAGCGCGCCCGTCTTCACGCCGATCACGCCGGGCACCACTCCGAGCAGGGGGTTCGTGTTCTCGATCGTGCCGACGCCCCAGGGCATCTCGGCGCTCTGCATGCCGTTGAACTCGCGCACGGTCGGGTCGGCCACCGCGATGCGCGCGATGCGCACGAGGTCGGCCGCATTCGCCTGATTGCGCTCGTCCATGCCCGTGGGCTCGACGAGGGTCAGCGATTCGAGACCGTTGCGGGTCTTCCAGTCGTCGACCGCCGCGAGGAACGTGTCGTTGTCGCCGAACACCCAGTAGGCGAGCGCTGCCGCGAAGTCGTTCGCGGAGGGCAGGAAGATGAACTGCAGCATCTCGCGCATCGTGACTTCGGTGCCGGCCGGGATCGGGTAGGCGACGCCGTCGAGCGAGAGGTAGTAGTCCTGCCGCTCGCGATCGGCCTGCGTCCAGGTGTAGGCGGGGCCGTTCGCGCCCGGTTCGAGCGGTTGCGCCTCCAGCGCCACGAGCACGGTGATGAGTTTCGAGACGCTCGCGAGCGGGTACGGGGTGTCGTCGTTCGACCAGACCGCTTCGCCGCCCGCCCAACCGATCGCCGTGGGCAGGCTCTGCGCGTCGACGACCGCCTGCGCGGCCCCGGGATCGGCGGCGAGCACCTGCGGGCTCTCGACCGCGAGTTCGACCGTCGGCTCGGGAACCGGGGCCACCGCCACCGCGGCCGTGTACCCGGCGCCAGCGAGCAGCACGATGGCGACGAATCCCGCGATCGCGCGCCTGCGGCGGCGCAGCATGCGGCGGCGGGCGGCGCTTGCGGCGGTGGGGTCTGTCACCCTGAAAGCCTAACCCGAGCGGGCGCGGTCAGCCCGCGTGCGCGAGCCGCTGCGTGAGTCGGTGCGCGTGCTCGAGCAGCAGGCGGCCGAGCTCGGGCCGCCGTTCGGGTGAGAAGCGCGGTTCGATTCCGGTGAGGCTGAGCGCCCACGACGGCTGCCCCGAGGGGCCGAAGACCGCGGCGCCCATGCCCCAGCTGCCCTCGACGATGAGCGCCGGGTTCACGGAGTAGCCGGTGCGGCGGGTCTCGGCGATGCGGTCGCGCAGCGCGACGGCGGAGTGCTCGGGTCCGAACTCCTCCTCCAGCCGCGCGAGCCCGAGGTAGCGCTCGACGGCGTCGGGCGGCATGAAGGAGAGGATCGCGAGCCCGGCTGAGGCGACGCCGAGGGGGAACCGCTTCCCCTCGTACAGCACGAACGAGCGGATCGGGAACGCCCCGTCGGCGCGCAGCAGGCACACCGTCTCGTTGCCGCGCCGCGCGGAGAGGAACGCGCTCTCGCCGGTGGCCTCGGCGAGAGCGGTCACGTGCTCGCGCGCGACGTCGGTGACGTCGTAGCGTTCGGCGGCGACCGCGCCCATGAGGTAGAGCTCGGGCCCGAGCAGCCAGTGGCCCGTGCGCGAGTCGCGGTCGAGAAACCCTTCGGCGGCGAGCGAGGCGAGCAGCCGGTGCGCGGTGGGCCGTGTCAGCCGAGCGTGCCGGGCGATGTCGCTCGTGCCCGCGCCCTCGGGCATGGCGGTGTTCACGGCGCGCAGCACCGCGGCGACGCGCCCGACGACCTGCGCCCCGGGCTGCGGCGGATCCACCGCGGTCAATGAGTTCATAATATGGACAGTCTAACGCGTCGCGCTCACCATGCGAGCAATGCGAGTGGATCATCCCTCCCGCGGTTGACCGTTGCACTTGCGAATTCCTACGCTGGCAACATCGGTCACATGATGAACGGAAGGTGAGGGTGATGGCTTCGAAAGTCAGGTCGGGTGCGGCAGAGGCACTCGACGGCATCGTCGAGGACGGTATGACCATCGCGGTCGGCGGGTTCGGGCTCAGCGGCATTCCGCGCAACCTGATCCTCGCTCTGCGCGACACGGGGGCGAAGAACCTCACGATCGTCTCGAACAACATGGGCGTCGACGGCAAGGGGCTGGGGCTGCTGCTCGAGAACCGGCAGGTGGCGAAGGTGCTCGCCTCGTACGTCGGCGAGAACAGGCTCTTCGCCGAGCAGTATCTGAGCGGTGCGCTCGAGGTCGAGTTCGTGCCGCAGGGCACCCTCGCCGAGCGCATGCGCGCGGGTGGCGCCGGCATTCCCGCCTTCTACACGCCCACCGGTGTCGGCACTCCGATCGCCGAGGGCAAGCCGGAGGCGGTGTTCGACGGCGCGCGCGCGATTCTCGAGCGCGGCATCGTGGCAGATCTTGCGCTCGTGCGCGCCCACACGGGGGACGCCGAGGGCAACTTGCGCTACCGTCTCACGGCCCGCAACTTCAATCCGCTCGCGGCGATGTCGGGTCGCATCACCGTGGCCGAGGTCGAGCACCTGAGCGACGGGTTCCTCGACCCCGAGCGCATCGACACCCCCGGAGTGTTCGTGCAACGCGTCGTGCGCGTCGAAGATGCGACGAAAGACATCGAGCAGATCACGGTGCGTCCGCGCGAGGCGGCGCTCGTCGGATCCGCCGCGAAGGGAGCATAGCCATGTGGACGCGCGACGAGATGGCGGCGATCGCCGCCTCGGAACTCGAGGACGGCCAGTACGTGAACCTCGGCATCGGCATCCCCACCCTGGTGGCGAACAACCTGCCCGACGGCATCACCGTGAAGCTGCAGAGCGAGAACGGCATTCTGGGCATGGGCCCCTTCCCCTACGAGGGCGAGGAGGACGCCGATCTGATCAACGCGGGCAAGCAGACGGTGACACTCGTTCCGGGCGCTTCGATCTTCGACTCGGCGACGTCGTTCGGCATGATCCGCGGCGGTCACGTGCAGACCGCGATCCTCGGCGCGATGGAGGTGGCCGGCAACGGCGACCTCGCGAACTGGACCATTCCGGGCAAGCTCGTGAAGGGCATGGGCGGGGCGATGGATCTCGTGGCGGGCACCCCGCGCGTCATCGTGCTCACCGACCACGTCTCGAGGGACGGCAGCCCGAAGATCGTCGCCGAGTGCACCCTCCCGCTCACCGGCGCAGGGGTGGTGGATCGCATCATCTCAGACCGCGCGGTGTTCGATGTGCTGGAAGACGGCCTGGTGCTCAGACGAGTCGCACCCGGTCACGAGGTCGACGAGATACGCTCGATCACCGGGGCCGCCTTCACCGTCGACCTCGAATCCGGCCACGAGCCCGGCAACCCGCCTGCACGCACAGAGGAGTAACTGATGACCGCACTCATCGCAGGGTACGCACGCACCCCGTTCGTGAAGTTCACCGGCCAGTTCGCCGCGCAGCCGGCGACCGTGCTGGGCGCGCACGCCGTGCGGGCCGCGCTGTCGCGCGCCGGCGTCTCGCCCGAGCAGGTCGACCAGGTCGTCGCCGGGCAGGTGCTGCAGGGCGGTGCCGGGCAGAACCCCGCGCGACAGACCGCCGTGGGCGCCGGAATACCCATGAACGTTCCCGCCATCACGCTGAACGCCGTGTGCCTCTCGGGCGCCGAGGCGGTCGCGCAGGCGGTGCGCCTCATCAATGCGGGCGAGGCCGAGATCGTCGTCGCCGTGGGGCAGGAGTCGATGTCGCTCGCCCCGCATGTGATGCCGCTGCGCGCCGGGCACAAGTACGGGCCTGCAGCACTCATCGACACGGTCGATCACGACGGCCTCACCGATGCCTTCGACCGCATCGCGATGGGCGCACTCACCGAGCAGGGCAACGGCCCGCTCGGCCTCACGCGCGAGGCGCAGGATGCGTTCGCGGCACGCTCTCACCGGCTCGCCGCCGCCTCCGCCGAGTTCTTCGCGGGCGAGATCGAGCCGTTCACGGTGACCTCGCGCCGCGGTGACACGGTGGTGTCGGCCGATGACGGCGTGCGGGCCGACACGACGGCCGAGTCGCTCGCGGGCCTGCGCCCGGCCTTCGCGAAGGAGGGCACGATCACCGCGGGCAACGCCTCGCAGATCACCGACGGTGCGGCCGCGCTCGTCCTCGTGAGCGCGGCCGCGGCCGAGCGCCTCGGGCTCACCCCGATCGCGCGGGTCGAGGCGACCGCGTTCGTCGCGGGCCCCGACACCCACCTGCACTCGCAGCCCGCACGTGCGATCGCCGCGGCGCTCGCGAAGGTGCCCGGCGGCGCGGCGGCGGGCGACCTCGCGGCCGTCGAGATCAACGAGGCGTTCGCGGCAGTGGGTCTGCAGTCGGTCTCAGAGCTCGGCGTCGACCCCGAGATCGTGAACCCGCACGGCGGGGCCATCGCCCTCGGCCACCCGATCGGAGCCTCGGGCGCGCGCATCGTCGGCACGCTGGCCCGGCAGCTGGCGCAGCTCGGTGCGGGCGCGCTCGGTGCCGTCGGCATCTGCGGCGGTGGCGGGCAGGGCAGCGCCGTGGTGCTTCGGGCGCTGTAGTGCCGGGCGCTGTAATGTAGCCCCATGGCTTCATCCGAACTCGACCTCGTGTCGGGCGTGCCGCTCTACCGGCAGATCATGGAGATCCTGCGCGCCGAGATACTCTCCGGCGAGGTGTCCCCGAGCGAACCCGTGACCGAGGCGAAGCTGCTCGATCGCTTCAACGTGAGCCGCGCGCCGATCCGCCAGGCTCTGCGCGATCTCACGACCGAGGGCTACGTCTACCGCAAGCAGGGCAAGGGCACCTTCCCCGTCGTCGGCGCGCGCGTCGAACGACCGGCCGACCTGAAGCCCGGCTTCCTGTACAGCTACCTCGCCGACCGAGGCATGCACCCGACCTCCACGGTGTCGGGCATCGAGCGGGCCCTGGCGCCCGCCGCGGTGGCCCGTCGCCTGGGGCTCGCCCAGGACGAGCTGCTGCTGCACTTCCAGCGGGTGCTCTTGACCGAGGGGCGACCCTTCGCCGAGAACGACATCTACATTCGTGCGCCCGAGGATTTTCAGCCGCGGGAGGCGGAGCTCGTCGACGGCGGCAGCGCGTTCGCGCTGCTCGAGCGCGGCTACGGCATCACCCTCGAGCGCGCGGAGCACGAGGCGTGGGCGACCGCGGCGAATGCCGAGCAGGCGGCGCTGCTCGGCATCGAGCCGGGCAGTCCGCTGCTCATGATCGACACGGTCTTCTTCGCCCGCGGGGGAGTGCCGGTGGGCTGGCGATCGGCCGCGCACCTGCCCGAGGAGTTCAAGTACAACTTCGTCACTCAGGCGTAGCGGATCGATGAGGCCGGTTCTCCTCGCCGCATACTTTGTTATGATGATATGCTAAATGCGGTTTCGGCCTCCGGAACCCACTCGCAACAGGCAAGCAGCGCGGCAGCAACAGGCCCCAGAAAGGTCACGTCAATGGCAGACGAGCAGACTCGAAGTAACGCGGTGGCGAATACGGTGCTGGGCCCGGTGCCCGTCGACCGGCTCGGCGTGGTGGCGATCCACGAGGCCCTGCTCTCGGTGGTGCCCGGCGCGCAGTACGCCTACGACATCGTCATCGATCGCGCCGAGATATTCGAGACGCTCGCGAAGCGGCTGCGCGCGTTCAAGGAGGCGGGCGGCGGCACTATCGTCGACGCGACCGGCATGTTCCACGGGCGCGACGTGCCCCTGCTCGAGGCGCTCTCGCGAGCGACCGGGGTGCACATCGTCGCCTCCACCGGCATGGGCCCCGAGGAGAACCTCGGCGGCTACTTCCTGACTCCGCAGACGAATCCGCCCACGCCGTGGCCGGCCGAGAAGTTCGCCGAGCTCTTCGGCAACGAGGCGACCGAGGGCATGGTCGTGCCGCGCGTCGAGCGCCGCGGTGCCGCCGGCCTCATCGTGACGACGGGAACCCGCGGGCGGCTCACCCCGACCGACGAGAGCCTGTTCCAGGGTTCGGCCCGCGCGGGGCTCGCCACGGGAGTCGCCGTCGCGTTCCTGCCGGGTGCCGATCCCGTGGCCGAGCTCGAGCTGATGCTCGCCGAGGGCATCGACCCCGCCAGGGTCTCGGTG
The DNA here is from genome assembly GCA_040392345.1 of Leucobacter soli. Classification (GTDB taxonomy): domain Bacteria; phylum Actinomycetota; class Actinomycetes; order Actinomycetales; family Microbacteriaceae; genus Leucobacter; species Leucobacter soli_B. The sequence continues at coordinate 7,902 of JBEBWI010000045.1, forward strand.
CGCGGCCTCGACCGCCGCGAGTTCGCGGGCGCCGCCGGCGCGATCGCCGCGCGCGGAGCGAACGTCGCGCTCGACAGCGTCGGGCAGGACGGCGATGCCTATCTGAGCGACGCCGAGCGCGCAGACGTCGTGGCCCAGCTCGTGGCCGCAGGCCACCGCGACCGCGTACTGCTCTCGGCCGGCACGGTCGGTGTCGCCAAGGGTCACGCCGACGACGACCGCACGTACGAGTCGGTGCTCGCCGACTTCGCCCCGGTGCTCGCGCAGCGCGGCGTCGCCGAGGCCGACGTGCAGCACATTCTGACCACGAACCCGGCCGCCCTGCTGGCCGTGAAGGAGGCCTGAGATGGGACGCGTCAACACCGTTCTCGGCACGATCGCGACCGAGCAGCTCGGTCTCGTCGCCGTGCACGAGCACATCGGCTACGGCATGCCGGGGTCCGAGCTCGACACGAAATGGTGGAAGAGCCCCGAGACCCGCTATGAGGAGACGGTGCCCAAGCTGCGCGCCTTCCACGAGTACGGCGGCGGCACCTTCGTCGACGCCACGGGCATCTGCAACGGTCGCGACATCCCCTACTACCAGTCGCTCTCCGAGAAGACCGGCGTGCACATCGTCGCGGCGACCGGCTTCGTCGGCGGCGACACCGCGCTCAAGCACTTCGCCGACGCGAGCGTCGACTACCTGCGCCGGCAGTTCGTGCACGAGATCACGGTCGGCATCGCGGGAACCAACGCCCGGGCCGGCATCATCAAGGTCGGTGTGAGCCGCGGCTTCCGGATGAAGGATCTCGACCTGCGCATCTACCGCGCCGCCGCACGCGCGGCCCGCGAGACCGGGGTGCCGATCTTCACCCACCTCGCCGTCGACGTGGAGCCCGCGCTCACGGTGTTCCGCGAGGAGGGGCTGCCGCTCGACCGCGTCATGTTCGGGCACGTCGACGACGGCGTCAGCCAGGGCAAGGTCAACGAGGAGGCGATCCTCGCGGGCGGCGGGCGTCTCGGGTTCGACACCTTCGGTTACGACCTCGAACTGCCCGATCCGCCCTTCTGGGGCCGTCACCGCTCAGAGCGCCTCGAGCACTTCCTCGGCCATGTGCGCGCGGGCCGCGTCTCGCAGCTGCTCGCCTCGGCCGACGCCAACTGCAGCCCTCTCGGCTGGCCCGGTGTGAAGGGTCACACGATCAACTACATCTACGAGCAGTTGATTCCCGACCTGCGCGCCGAGGGCGTCGACGATGCCACGATCGAGCGGATCTTCGTCGACAATCCCGCCGACTTCCTCACCATGGGCCGCTGAGCCGCAGCCCCTCCAGCACTCACCACACCACCACAGCAAGGACGCGAACTCACATGGATATCTCGGGCCTCAACATCGCCATCATCGGTGCCGGCTACGCGGGCGCTTCGACTGCCAAGGCGCTCAGCGTGCGCGGCGCCACCGTCAACGTCTACGAGCAGGCGAAAGAGATCAAGGAGGTCGGCGCCGGCATCGGTCTGCGACCCTCCTCGCTGAACGAGTTCCGCAAGTGGGGCATCCTCGAAGCGATCGAGCAGGTCACTTCGCCGAGCGAATCCTTCGAGATACTCACCCCGGGCGGCGACCAGATCGCCAAGGAGAACTGGCCCGAGTCGGACACCTACGGCCTCACCACCCGTTTCGTGCACCGCGGCGACTTCCTCGACGCCCTGATCGCCGAACTGCCCGAGGGCATGGTGCACCTCGACCACAAGCTCGTGAAGATCGAGGATCACGGCACGACCGCCACCGCGACCTTCGCGAACGGCACCACCGTCACCGCCGACCTCATCATCGGTGCCGACGGCATCCGCTCGCAGGTGCGCGGCCAGCTCTTCAGCGATCAGCAGCCGGTCTTCGCGGGCGAGCACGCGTACCGCGTCGTCATCGATGCGGATGCGACCCATGGCCTGCCGTACGACAGCAACCTGCGCATGTACATCGGCCGCGGCACCAAGATCTACTTCCTGCCGCTGCTGCACCGCGGCCAGGTCTCCTACGACGTGACCGCTCTGAGCGCCGACCCGACGCCGAACCCGACCGCCACGCTCGAAGACCTGCTGAAGACGGTCGAGGGCTTCGACGAGCGCATCATCGCGACCACCCGCGATCTCGACATGAGCCAGGTCAACATTCGCGCGGTCTACGACATCGACCCGGTCGACACGTGGCACTCCGATTCCGTCGCCCTCGTCGGCGATGCGGCCCACGCGATGTGCCATCATCAGGGCCAGGGCGCGAACTCCGCCATTCTCGACGCGGGAGTGCTCGCCGAGTGCCTCGCCTCGGAGGAGTCGGTGGCGGCGGCCCTCACGAAGTACCAGGGGACCCGCAAGCCGATGACCGACGAACTGCAGCGCCTCTCGCGCAACGGCTGGACCGACGACGAACTCGCAGACGTCTTCCCGGGCCAGAAGCCCGGCGAGCTCGGCGCCACCACGCAAGCATAGGTCGGCCGTCATCATGCCCGTGCACCCGAAGATCGCCGAGTTTCTCGCTACCCTGCCGCCGTCTGACGACACCCCGCCCGACGTGGCGGCCTGGCGGGCCATGGGAGAGGCGCACCTGCCCGCTCTCGAGGATCGCCTGCCGCTGCACTCGGTCGAGCAGCGCCTGATCCCGACCGACGCGGGCGAGGTTCCGGTGCGCATCTACCGCGCCACCGACGCCGAGAGCACCGCGCTGCTCGTCTACCTGCACGGCGGGGCCTTCTTCTCCGGATCGCTCGAAACGCACGATGCGATCGCGCGGTCGCTCGCGAAGGCGTCGGGCTTCACGGTGGTCTCGGTCGGCTACCGGCTCGCGCCCGAGGCCGCGTTTCCGGCGGGTCTCGACGACTGCTTCGCCGCGGTGCGCTGGGCTGCCGAGCACGGCGATGAGCTCGGCTGGAACGGCGAGCGCTTCGCGGTCGCGGGTGACAGCTCGGGCGGCACCTACGCGGCGGCCGTCACCGCGCTCGCGCACGACGCGGGCCTCGACCTCATCACCCATCAGGTGCTGCTCTACCCGTCGGTCGATCTCGATTTCGATGTGGATCGCTACGCGTCCCTCCGCGAGAACGCCGTCGGCAAGGGGCTCGAGACCGTGGCGCTGAAACCGCACAACTCGTTCTACCTCGAGAGCGGGGCAGACCCCGCCGACCCGCTCGTCTCCCCGATCAAGCGGGAGAGCCTCGCCGGTCTGCCGAAGGCGCTCGTGGTGACGGCCGAGTTCGATCCGCTGCGCGACGAGGGCGAGGCGTACGCCGAACGGCTGCGCAAGGCCGGCGTCGACGTGACCGTCTCGCGCTACGCTGGGGCCACGCACGGCTTCGTGCAGCACTTCGGTTGGCTGCCCGAGTACCAGGCCGTGTTCGCGGAAGTGGCGGCGTTTCTGAACCGGCCGTGAGGAAGCGCTGAGGAAGTGAGGTGGCGCGTGACCGAGCCTGCGTGGTCGCGCTCCGCGGGCGATCTCGGTCGCGCGCTCGATCGTTGGGGCCTCTTCTCCGGCCCCGACGGTCGCACCCGAGCCCCCGGCGAGTGGATTCCCTCCGACGGCGAGCTCGTGCGCGGCGCGGCCGACCGCACCCAGCTCGACCTGATCACGGTCGATGCGCCGCATATGGTGGTCGAACGCACGCCGGCCCATGTCGCCCGCACCCGCGACATCCGCCATGTCGTCGTCGTGCAGCTCGCCGGCACGAGCGTGCTCACTCCGCTCGACGGCACCGGGGCCGTGCGATTCGAGCCGGGCACCGTGAGCTACGGCGACGCGTTCGTCGGCTATCGGTGGGAGTTCGAGGGACCGTTCCAGTTGATGCTGCTCCGTGCCCCGCCCGCGGCCCTGCCGATCGCACCCGCGGCCCTGCAGCCCATGCTGGGCCGCGCCTTCGACGCGGATCACGGCTACCCCAGGCTCGCCGTGGGGTTCGCTCGCGAGGTGCTCGAGGCGCGTGATCTGCCGGTCGGCGCGTCGAGCCACCGCATCGTGAACGACGTCGCCGGGTTGTTCGGCACCATGCTCGTCGGTCGGCTCGAGGAGGCCGATCCGGGCGACGCCGCGCAGCACGCGTTCCAATGGGTCGTCTCGATGATCGACCGCGAACTCGCGACACCGCTCACCCTGCCGCGCATCGCCGAGGCGTGCGGCATGTCGCCCCGCTACGTGCAGTCTCTGTTCCAGCGGCGCGGCATGTCGGTATCCGGGTGGATCCGCGAGCGCCGCCTGGAATCGGCCCGTCTCGCGCTCGCAGACCCGGCGTGGGCGACCGCCGACCTGACTCAGGTGGCGGTCGCCCACGGCTTCGCCGACCACTCCCACTTCACCCGCAGCTTCCGTGCGCGCTTCGGCGAGACGCCGAGCCGGTGGCGGGAGAGGGTCGTGGCCGACGGGGCGGCCCTCAGCGATCCAGAATCTGCGTGAGCGCCGAGCGCAGCAGTGCGGCGGGGTCGTCGGTCGCGCCGGTGCTGCGCAGCGCGATGTGCTGGTCGGGTCGCACGAGCAGGCAGCCGGCTTCGCCGATGCCGCTGCGCCTGCCGAAATCGCCGTAGAGATCCTGCACATCGCCGGCATGGCCGACCCGCACGGTCGCGATATCCAGCCCCAGTTCGGCCGCAACCGCATCGGCGGCGGCGATCCACGCCTGCCCGCGGTCGCGGACGACCAGGGTGAAGCGCTCGCCGCCCACGACGTCGAGCGTCGAGACGGTGCCGGTCGCGTCGCCCACCCAGGCGTGCGGAATGCGCGCCCCGGGGTGGCTCGTCGGCTGCGTGTAGAGCTGGGGATCTCGGTCGTACACCAGCTCGGTGCCGTCGTCGATCACGGCGCGCGAGCGGTACACCTGGTTCATCTCGACCCCGTGCGCCTCGAAGATGTACGATTCCTCGTCGAGCACGGCACGCAGCGCGGCGCGGCGCGCCTCGCCCGCATCCGAATCCTCGGCGAGCTCGGCGAACTGCGCCTCGCGCGTCTCGTACGGGTCGCCCGGGTGCAGGCCCATGGCGGGCAGAAGACCCTGCCCCAGCGCCCAGCTGTCGACCGCGCGGTTCACGATCTGCGAGCCGACCGGCTGGCGCTCGGCGCTGTAGCTGTCGAGCAGGCCCGGGCCGGCGAGCCCCTTGACCACGAACGCGAGCTTCCACGCCAGGTTGAAGCCGTCTTGAATGCAGGTGTTCGCCCCCAGGCCGTTCGTCGGCGGGTGGCGGTGGGCGGCGTCGCCCGCGAGGAAGACCCGCCCCTCGCCGTAGCGGGCCGCGACCAGGCGGTTGATGCGCCACGGGTAGAGGCCGGTGATGGTGATCTCCCCCGAGTCGTCGCCGATCGCCCGGCGCAGCTCTGCGAGGGCATCCTCCTCGGTGAGCTTCGACTTGCCGCCGCCCAGGTAGACGAGCGAGGCCGACCACTCGTTCCAGGGCCGCACCATGCGGATCATCGCGCGGGTCGGCCCCTCGGGGCGGTTCTGGATGATCTCGTACAGCGAGCCCGGGCGGTGCGCGACGAGGTGCGAGAGATCGGCGGTGAAGCTGATGTTCATCGCCGGGGCGATGCCGGCCTCGCCGTCGAAGGGGATCTCGAGCGCCTTCGCGATGGGGCTCTGCCCGCCGTCGGCTGCCACCACGTACGAGGCGTGCAGGGTCTCGGCCTTGCCTGTGAGGCCGTCGACCACGTGCACGCGCACGCCCTCGGCGTCCTGCTCGATGCCGGTGAAGGAGGTCTGGAAGCGGATACGGGCGCCGAGGCGCGCGGCCTCGCCCAGCAGAATCGGTTCGAGGCGGTCCTGGGGAATATCGCAGCCCTCGGCCGGGCTCGCGGTCAGGTACTCGCCCTGCCGGCCCGGGTTGTTGCCCCACGACCAGGCGCGGCCCACTTCGGTGCCGGTGAGCGCGGTCGCGACCACCTGGCTCGCCATGGTCTCGCGCGACGAGGCCTGGGCGCGCACCGCCTGCTCCAGGCCGACCGCGCGCAGCACCTCCATGGTGCGCTGGTTCGTGATGTGGGCGCGCGGCGAATCGGCCACCCAGGTCTCGCGCGTCACCACCGTGACCCGCACGCCGTGGCGGGCCAGCATGAGCGCCGTCGCGACTCCCGTCGGGCCCGAGCCCACCACGATCACGTCGTTCTGCGCGACCTCGCCCTCCACGTGCTGGGTCGCCCTCGACCACGTGCGATGCTGAATCGTCTCATCCATGAGCACACTCCATTCTTGAACGGTGCGGCCAGTCTGACCCGCGCGCTGCGCGATCCACTAGCACCTGCGCGCACGCGGGCTGGAAGATTCGCGCACCGCCTCAGTGCTCGGCGGCGAAGAGCGTGCGGTACCCGTGCATGGTCGTGAAGAACGGCGAGGGCTCGAGCGTCGGGTCCCCCGTGTAGCCGAATCGCGTCGCGGCGATCTCGTAGGGGGAGTAGGGCGAGTCGGTCGAGGGGTAGCCGGCGTCGGCCGCGGCGCGCGCGGCGGTGGCGACCCGATCTTCGATCTCGAGGCTCTCGGTGAGCGCGCGCTCCGCGGCCCGGCGATCCAGCTCGACACCGTAGGGCACGCCGTCGGCGCCGCGGTAGGGGTGGCCGAGGAAGAGGCGGTTCGGCCGCACCTCGTCGCGCAGGTATTCGAGGCTCGCGCGGTAGGCGAGCGGATCCTCGTAGCCCGGGAACCCGTTCGCCGCACCGTGGATCTGCACGGCGTCGCCGACGAAGACATCGTTCTGGCCGTCGATCGCGTACGCCACCGAGCCGGCGGTGTGCCCGGGCACGCGGTGCGCGGTGACGGTGACCCCGCCGCCCAGCGAGAGCCGCTCGCCGCCCTGCAGCAGCAGCGTCGGCTCGAGCTCGCCCGAGATCGCCGCACCGGTCGCTGCGGTCTGCTCGGCCTCGGCGTCGGGGTTGTCGAGGTACTGCTGGCGCACGTCGAGGTAGAGGTCGACGTGGGCGCGGCGCGAGCGCAGCAGGTGCGCGTCGGCCTCGTGGATCACCACGTTGGCGCGACGGTCGGTCAGCTCCCAGAGGGCGTGGGCGCCGCCCAGGTGGTCGATGTGGCCGTGGGTCAGGAGGATCCACCGCACATCTTCGATGCTGCGGCCGATCTCGGCGAGCGCCGGTGCCATGCCCGCTTCGGGGGAGGTGGTGATGCCCGTGTCGATGATCGCCGGCTCGGGCGCATCGATGAAGTAGCTGTACAGGCCGAAGCGGCCCCAGGGGGAGATCAGGGGGTGAACGTTCACGTGCGTCATCGCGGCTCCGGCATCTGCTCAGTGTTCAACGTGCTGGGTGGTTCCCAGTATGGGGTGCGAACGGGGATGAAACGGTGCGATCTTGCCATCCTCGTATCTTTGGCATAATAATATAGAAATACGATGTCGTGGAGAAGGGTTGACGCCAGCATGGTTGATTTTCAGACGTGGAACGCCGGGGGCGAGCCCATCGCTATTCGGAAAGACCTCAGGGTGCCGATGCGAGACGGAGTCGAGCTCGCGGCCGACACCTACCAGGCCCCCGGTGACGCGCCCCGCCCCGCGCTCGTCGCGCTCAGCCCGTACGGCAAGGAGCTGCAGGCGCTCGCGCTGACCATGCCCCCGCAGAAGCGGCCCAGCCCGATGTGGGACGGCTGCATCGAGGCCGGCGACATCGCGCGCGTGGTGCGCGAGGGCTACGTCCACGTCATCGGCGACCTGCGTGGCTCGGGCGCCAGGGAGGGCGAGCACATCGGCAACTACAACGCCGGCGGGGTCTCGCTCGGCGAGGACGCCTACGACTTCATCGAGTGGGTCGCCGCGCAGCCCTGGTGCGACGGCAACGTCGGCATGATCGGCATCTCGTACTTCGGCTCGATGCAGATCCTCGCCGCGGCCGAGCGCCCGCCGAGCCTGAAGGCGATCTTCGTGAGCGGCGGCCACTACGACTTCTACGAGACCACCTACCACGGCGGCGTCATGTGGTTCATGCCGCGCGCCGCCCGCGAGGGCCGAGGCGGCGACTCGGGCTGGGCGTTCACCGACCGGGTCAAGTCGCGCATGCTCGAGACATGCAGCCCCGAAGAGCTGAAGGCGAAGGTGGAGAAGCGTCTCGCCGACCCCGACATCCAGGCCTGGCCGAACCTCGTGCACACCCTGCACTACCCGACGAACCACGAGGCCTGGTTCGACATCGTCATGAACGAGCTCGACGGGGAGTGGTACGAGGAGCGCAACCCCGTGAACCTCGCGCGCGACATCGACATTCCGGTCTATCTGCAGATCGATCAGGGCCGTGGCTGGACGATCGACGGCACGATCGAATTGTTCAATACCCTCTCGGGCCCGAAGCGGCTCGACATCGGCCCCTACCCGCCCATGCAGTCTCGCCCGTTCATCGAAGAGCACGACAAGATGTTCCGCTGGTACGACTACTGGATCAAGGGCATCGACAACGGCATCATGGATGAGCCGGCGGTCAACGTCTTCGTCGAGGGCTCGCGCGAGACCGTCTCGGGTGTTCAGTGGCCGCCGAAGCAGGTCGTGCACCGGGACCTCTTCCTGCGTCCGCGCCGCAAGCTGCTGCCCGAGGCCGAACTGATGGGGCCCGAGTTCGCCGCGCCCGACGGGTTCTATCAGGCGCCGCTCACCGTGACCGACCGCGTCGAGATCATCAGCTGGAGCACCGAGAAGTTCGAGGAGCCCACCGAGATGATCGGTCAGGGCGCCGCGCACATCTTCGCGTCGATCGACCAGGACGACTCGAACTTCATCCTGCGGCTGTGGGATGTCGCCCCGGGCGGCGGGCGGCAGCTCGTCACCACCGGATTCCTCAAGGCCTCGCATCGCGAGCTCGATGAGGAGCGCACCAGCCACGGCGATCCGCACCACCCCCACACCCGCACCGAGCCGGTGGAGCCGGGCAAGATCGAGGAGTACGTCATTCGGCTGTACCCCTTCGCGACGACGTTCCTGCCGGGGCATCGCCTCGAGCTCGAGCTCTCGTGCGACGAGCCGCTGACCGACGACCACAACTCGCTGCTGCCGCCGGACGCGTTCCACCTGCCGGTCGGCCGTCCCGTGACGCACAAGATCTATCGCGATGCGCAGCATCCGTCGCGGCTGGTGCTGCCGTTCACGGCGGAGGCCGCCGCGGGCGAGTAGCGCACGACTCCTCCGGCGGGAGCACCGAGGGGCGCACCGGCTTGACTCTGCCCTCAGGGGCAGGGTTTACGGTGAACCCGGAGGTAGACATGCATATCGGTGAACTCGCGTCGCGCGCGGGGGTGACGGTGAAGGCGATCCGCTATTACGAGCGGCTCGGCCTCATCGAGCCGCGGCGCGAGCGGAACGGGTACCGCACGTTCGATGATCGTGACCTGCGCGCCGTGATCGAGGTGCGCGAGCTCGGCGACCTGGGCATCGGCCCCGGTCGGGCCGGCCCGTTCCTCGAGTGTCTGGAGGCGGGGCACGAACACGGCGACGAGTGCGTCAGCTCGCTCGCCGTGTACCGCGATGCGATCGCCGAGATCGATCAGGTGCTCGATGCGTTGACTCGGCGACGGTGCGATCTGCAGCGGCGGCTCGACGAGAGCGCCGCACGGGGCTTCGCGCAGAGCGGGCCCCCGGCGGACTTCTCCGTGCTGCCGGAGGGGTTGCCGGTGCCCGAGGACGACGGCGCGGCGGCTCACTTGCCGGGAGCATCGCTGCCCGGGCTGGTGCTGCCGACGAGTGACGGCGATAACGTCGATCTCGCCGCGCTTGGGCCCGGTCGTTCCGTCATCTACCTGTATCCGTTGACGGGCCGGCCCGGCGTCGATCTTCCCGAGGGCTGGGACTCCATTCCGGGCGCGCGCGGATGCTCGACCGAGGCGTGCGACTTCCGGAATCACTTCGAGCAGCTGCGTGCAGCCGGTGCGGAACGCGTCTTCGGGATGTCGAGTCAGGGTCCCGCGTATCAGGCGGAGGTCGTCGACCGCTTGAGGCTTCCCTTCGCAATGATCTCGGATGAGGCGTTCGAACTCGACCGGGTGCTCGACCTGCCAACGTTCAGCGCGCCCGGTCACGCACGGCTGTATGCGCGGCTGACGCTGATCGTCAGCGACGGGGTGATCGAGCACGTCTTCTACCCGATCTTCCCGCCGAACACGCACGCCCAACAGGTGCTCGCCTGGCTCGAGGCGCACCCGAGGGAGGAGGCGTGATGGCTGCCGAACGACCGGGCTCCGCTGATAGGCGCGGGCTGGGCCCGAAGTACACCTCGACGTTCATCTTCGAGACGGGGGAGCGCGATGACGAGTTTCACCGGTTGAACGACGAGATCGCTGAGCGCGCGCGGAAGATCCCGGGCTTCCTCGGCGAGGAGGCGTGGCACAACGAGGAACTCGGCCTGCACTCGGAGGTCTACTACTGGTCGAGCATGGAGGCGTTGCGCGAACTCGTGGGCATGGACACGCATCGCATCGCGAAGCTCCGGTCGGGCGAGTGGTTGGGCGCGTACCGTGTGGTGATCGCCGAGGTGCGCTCCGTATACGGATCCGACGCACTGGGGCTCATGCACACGCCCGGCTGAGGAGTCCTCGGCTCAGAACGGCATTGCGTCGGCGTGACCGCGCCTGGCGGTTG
>JBEBWI010000046.1:0-18401 GCA_040392345.1 Leucobacter soli
CGAGACCGAGTCCGTCAGGCCGGGTGGGCCTCCGCCCCGGTTTCCTGGCGTCATTTAGGAGGCTTGCTGGTTCGTCGTGTTTCAGGGCGCACCGGGACTTTTTCTGAGACTGGGCCTGTCACTCTAGGTGTTCGCGACAAAGAGTGGGGCCGAGTAGAACGCTTTCACGAACTACACCCGTAGAAGGCACGGAATCATCGAAGTGGACCGGGGTTCAATTCCCCGCGGCTCCACCGGATTCGCATCACACGCTGTGGTCTTTTGCATTCGCTGCGCCGGCATCGTGCCGTGGGGAATCGAACCCCGTGAGGGCGCGACCGGCTCAGCGAACGCGACGCGTTCGCCCGGTCGCGACGCGAGCTTCCGTGAAGCGAGCGGTGCGGCTGCGGAGCAGACGCGGCAATTCCCCGCGGCTCCACCGGATTCGCATCGCACACTGTGGTCTCTTGCATGCGCTGCGCCGGCATCGTGCCGTGGAGGATCGAACCCCGTCCCCCGCATCCCTTTCGAGACGCGTCGACCGACTTCTGGCCCGGTGCGTCTATGAAAAGTTGACGGAGTCGATCGCGACGAACGGCAGCACCGCCAGCAGCACGATGAGACCGAAGACCAGTGCGAGCACGGTGAAGGTGAGCATTACCGCGTTGAGGATGATGCCCCAGAGCGAGAGAGCGCGGTGCCCGGGCTCGGAGCGACGACCCATGATGCCAAGGACGAGGCCGATGATCGGGGCGACCAGGGTCCATCCCATCGTGACCGAGGCGATGCCGAGCACGAAGCTCGTGATCGAGAACGCGCCGCTCTCGCGCACGGGAACCGGTGCGCCGGGGGTCGCCGGTGCACCGGATGGTGCCGCGGTATCAGCGGTCGCCCGATTCGTATTCGGGATGTCGCTGCCTGCGACGATGCCATCGGTCGCGCTGCTGCCGGTGACGTCGGCGTTGGCGGCCGGATCGGTGGTCTGCTCGGAGATCGTGGAGGTCATGGTGTCCGCCCTTCGTGAGTGGCTGTTGCGTTCGCGACGGCCGGTGGCTGTCGTGTGCTTCCATTCCACTCGCAGCCGGCTCGCCTGTCGTCAGACCGCGGCATGATTCCGCTGATCGCTCATGGCACCCCGGTACTAGTTCCGCCGGGCGTCCGCAGCTCGTCGATCTCGCGGGTGAGGTTCGCGCGGGCGCGCTCCTCCCACAGCTGCTGGGAGACCGGCGTGCGATAGATCGTGGGCTGAGCCAGATAGCTTCCCAGAATGCGGGCCCGCCCCGTTCTGAACTCGTCGCCGCTCAGGTGCGCGTACTCGGCGCGCACCGCGGACGTGTACTGCCGGTATCGTGCGTCACCGGACGCGAAGATCGCCAGGTCGGCGTCGAGCAGGTGCGCGAGTGGCGCATCGACGTGCAGATGGGGCATCGCAGGCGTGGTGGCGACGATGAGTTCGCCCACGTGCCGCACGACGGAGGGTGCGAGCCCCAGGGCTCCCAACGCGTCGGCGGCCAGGCGCGCGGAATCGTGCTCGTCCGACCCGCTGGCTCCCGAATACACCGAGTCGTGGAACCAGGCCGCGAGCAGGGTCGCGGGGGAGAGGCGCTCGCCGCGGGTGGCGAGCTGGTCGAGCGAGAGCAGCACGTCCTCGAGGTGGCGCTCGTCGTGGTAGCTGCGGTGCGGTTCGTTCCAGCGGGTGATCAGCTCGGTGCCGAGGCCGTGCCAGACGTCGAGTTGCCCGGTGGATCCGCCGGCCCCTGCAGGCCCGGCGAGCGCCGACCACTCGGCGACGAGGTATTGTCGGCGTCGCAGCGGGCGTTCCGCTGCTCGGTCGGCCTGGCGCACGCGCAGACCCGAGTCGCGCAGGCGGTGCACCACGTCGCGGGTACCGACGGCTCGAGCCCCGAGCGCGACCGCCCGATCGTGCAGCGAGGCCGGTACGTCGTAGTGGTCGAGGTCGAAGCCGCGGCGGGGCACGCCCAGGCGGGCCGCGAACAGGTGCAGCTCCGCGTAGCTCGTATCGGAGACGAGGTGGCTCCAGAGGGTGCCGTGCGCCGGCCACAACGGAGGATCGATGAGGATCGCCATCGTCTCAGGGTAGCGCTGGCGGGCCCGATGGATCGATTCTCGGGATCCGCACCCGAAGCCGCGGTTTCTTGAATGTTCAAGGAACTATGCTGGGGATATGGAACTGATCGACCGCTTCAAGGACGCCTTCCGCACGCACCCGGCAGGCATCTCCGTCATCACGGCGACTGCCGAGGACGGGCCGCACGGGCTCACCGCGTCGAGTGTCGCCTCGGTGGGGCTCGACCCCGCAGCCGTCGTCTTCTCGGTGACACGGGCGACGGGGAGCGCCGGCGCGATACTCGCGGCGCCGACGTTCGTGGTGCACCTCATCGACAGCGAGCACGAGGAGACGGCGCGTCAATTCTCGTTCACCGGCGGAGAACGGTTCACCGATGCGCAGGGCTGGGAGACGCTGCCGACCGGTGAACCGCACCTGGTGAACGCGCGCGCTGCACTGCGGTGTCGACCGTTGCAGGTCTTCCCGGTCGGCGAGTCGAGTGTCGTGATCGCCGAGGTGCTCGAGATCATTCCGGGTCGCCGCACGGCACCGCTCGTCTACCACGACCGCAGGTTCCACTCGCTCGAGGCGCCCGCGCAGTAGCTCGGATGCGGCCCGCGCGTCAGGCGACGATCTGGCCGCCGTCGACCGGAATCGCCGCGCCGTTGACGAAGGCGGCCCGTTCCGATGCCAGGAATGCGCAGACCTCTGCGACTTCCTCGGCGGTGCCGAGCCGGCCGAGCGGGATGCTGCCGAGCACCTGGGCGAACGCCTCCGGGCGGTTGACGATCGTGGTCATGGCCGTGTCGATGACCCCGGGCACGACGACGTTCGTGCGTATGCCCCGACCGCCCCACTCGACCGCCAGCTGCCGACCGAGAGAGATGACGCCTCCCTTGCTCGCCGAGTACCCGGCACTCGGCTCGACGAGATCGCCCAGATAGGCGGCGGTGGAGCTCACCAGCACGATGCTGCCGGGGTTCCCGGCATCGAGCAGGCGACGACCGACGGCCGAGGCGACGACGAACGAGCCGCTGAGATTGATGTCCAGGAGGCGTTTCCAGGTGCGCAGATCCTGCTGCTCGGTGGGCGTCTGCAGGTACACGCCCGCGCAGTGCACGAGCCCGCCGAGGTCTCCGCCGAAATGCGCGATGCCCGCGTCGAGCGCTGCCGCCACCGCCTCGGAGTCGGTGACATCGCAGATCGCCGGGAAGACGCCCGGATCGGGGGAGGCTTCGTCGCTCGATTCCGGGTGCGCGAGATCGAGCGCGATGACGCGGTCGCCGCGCTTGCGGAGCACCGCCACCGCCGCGGCGCCGATGCCGGACCCGGCGCCGGTCACTGCGAGAGTCGCGCCGGTCATCGTGGCCCCGCGAGGAAGCCGGCGTAGCTCAGCGTTCGACGCTCGGTTTCGCAGGGGATGCCCTCGCACATCCACAGCTCGCGCTCGAGCGGGTCGAAGATCACGGAGCAGATGCTGGCCCACTGCTTGGGCCCGGGCGAGCGGGAGTCGGGATGGCAGCACACGGCTCCGGGAGCACCCACGTGATCGGAGAGGATCGTGTGCAGCGAGTCGGCTCCGTGCTCGCGCCTGCTGGCGAGCAGATCGCTCATGCGCTGGTACCGCACATACGAATCGGAGAGCTGCGTGGGGGCGAGGTCGGTTGCTCCGGTGCGCGACAGGAAGTGGTTCGCGTGAGAGACCTGGCCGTCGAAGGCGGGTCGCACGTGCACGCCGGCGACACCGCCCGGCTCGCACTCGATGTCGAGGATCGCGCCGTCGGGCGTGGCCACGAGGAAGTTTCCCGATGCCGCGCGGGGAACCCCGGCGAGCAGCTCCACGGCGTCGTACGTCGTGCGGCATTCCGCGAGCGCGCGGAGGAGCACGTGGAAGGGGACGCCCGGGGAGCCGGAGTCCGCGGTGGTCACCAGGGTGTTCACGCTCACGGCGAATCCGTACGCGTTGAGCGAGAATTTCGCCACGAGTCCCGCTTCGACGACGGTCACGTAGTTCGGGCCGTCTTCGCGTTCGACCTCGAGAACGACGACGCTGTCGAACGAGTGCACGAGCCAATCCCAGTTCTGACCGATCAGGGTGCGGGAGATCTCGGTGCGTCCGGGCGCGAGCCCGAAGGAGGTGCATTCCCCGCGGATCCCTGCGGACGAGGCGTCTCGGTTCGCCTGCTCCCACATGATCTCCGTGCGGCAGTTCATCGCGAGTACATCGATGGTCTCGAGTTCGGCCCCGGCGGCGATGCCCTCGATCTCCCGCCAGATCTCAGGGAAATGCTCTTGCACGGGGGCTGCGTAGCGCTCTGCGGTGCGGCGTGCGCCGGGCCAGTCGATCCCGCTGCTGGCGAAGTTCCGCTCGTAGCCGTCGCGCCCTGCGCGAACCTGGGTGCGTGCAAGGGTGCCGTACTGGACCCCGCGCGTGTAGGCATCCCCTGAAACACGGATGCGCGGATACTCTCGGGTGCGGTTCATGGTGTGACCTCGGGTGTTCGGGGGCGGATCAGATCGACGGGAGGGCGCGCGTGCCGGCGCGTGTGAGTTCCGCGACCTCATGCGAGCTGGCGATCCATGCGCCGGTGCGGCGCAGGTGCGAAAGCACCGTGTCGAGCATCTCGAGACGTGAGGGACGCCCGATCAGCATCGGGTGCATGGTGAGCATGACATGGGCTCCTTGCGCTGCGATGCCGTCGATCTCGGGGAGCCAGACATCGAGCACCTCGCGCGGCGATCGAATGGTCTTGCTCCAGGTGTCGTTCGCGAACCAGAAGTGGGGCGCGTCATCGAGGATCCATGAGACGGGGAGCTCGGCGAGACCATCGGGGTTCATGTACGGGAAGATGTCATCGAGTTGGTTCGAGGCGTAGGTGAAACCCTGTTCGCGAAGCACTGAACGCGTGAAGGCCGTGACCTCCCAAGACGGGGAGCGGTAGCCCGTGACCCGGCCGTATTCGCGCAGAATGGCCAGGCCGCGCTCTAACTCGTCCCGCTGCTCACCCTCGGCGAGCTCGGTGGGCGACGTGTGCGTGTAGCCGTGGTGGGCGATCTCGTGTCCCGCTTCCGCGATCGCGCGCACCGAGTCCGGGTGCCGCTCGGCGTCCGACCCGCAGATGTAGAAGGTGGCGCAGATCCCGTGGCGCTCGAGCAGGTCCAGGATGAGCGGTATTCCGCGTCTCGGCCCGTACGCGCCCTGGGAGAGCACGCCGGGTCTCCGGGCGTTCTCAGGGTTCTCTCCGATCCACACGGATTCCGCGTCGAAATCGAAGCTCACCGTTGCGCCGTATGCGTGCCCGTCCGGCCATGCGAAGTGCGTCACCTGCTTCTCCTCTCAAGTTCAGTGCTCTCGGTGGGGCCGTGCGCAGAACGAAATGCGGCTCCATCTCGGCTATCGTCGATTATGCGAGCGGAGTGAAGTGCGGCGCATGCGTATTTCTGCGTATTCGAGTAAATTCACCTGATGCGCAATGGAGATCTAGATATACGTATTTTTACGCACGACAGGAGGATTCCGTCGGGGTTAACGTGAGCATGCCCATCAAGGATGAGGGAACAGTCACGGAGGAAAATCATGAAGAAGAAGCGTCTTATCGGTATCGCAGCGCTCGGCGCATTCGGGCTTGCCGCAGCGCTCACCGGTTGCAGTTCGTCGGGCGATGTCGGCGGGAACGCCGCCGACAGCAAGGGCGCCATCGCGGTCAGCTTCCCCGGTCTCGATATTCAGATCTGGGTCGACATGCTCGACTACATGGAACCGAAGGTCGAGGAAGCCGGTTACGAGTTCCTCACCGACGACCCGCAATGGAACATCCAGAACCAGGTTCAGAGCTGGGAATCATGGGTGCAGCGCGGTGACCTGAAGGTGCTCTTCGGCAGCCCCGTGCAGGTCGACTCGGTGCAGGCCGTTACGGACCAGGCGAACGCCGCGGGAATTCCGGTGCTCGGGTACTCGACCGCGTGGGAGGGAACCGAGGCGTCACTCCTCATCGACAATTACGAAGACGGCTTCACGCTCGGAACCGAGGCCGGCGAGTGGATCGTGGAGAACTACGGCGACGAGACGGTGCCGGTGTTCCTGTTCAGCTACTACGAGAACGACCTCGGCATCGACCGCTCGAACGGCATCAAGGACGGACTCGTCGAGGCAGGCGCGAACGTCGAGATCGCCGAGACCTCGGCTCTCACGATTCAGGACGGAATGGACGGCGCGACCAATCAGCTGTCGGCCAACCCCGACACGAAGGTCTGGCTCTCGGTGGGATCGGATCAGATGATCGGCGCCTATCGTGCACTGCTCGATTCGGGGGTCGCGCCCGACGACGACGCCTACCTCCTCGGTGCGCTCGACGCGACGAACGAATCGCTCGAGATCATTCAAGAGGCGAACTCGATCTGGCGCCTCGCGTACATCCTCCCGGCTCAGATGCTCTCCGATCACATCCTCGACCTCGTGCTCGGTGCGGCCGAGGGGAAGTCGGTCGAGACGGTTGTCGTCGCTTCGACGAAGGTCACTCCGGAGAACGCAGATGACTTCATCGTCGAATAGCCGAATCCAGGCCGCTCCGGCGACCGGGTTATCGGCGCCGCAGCTCGAACTCGAGGGCGTCGGAGTCGACTTCGGCGCTACCCGAGCGCTCGACGACGTGAGCCTCGAGTTCGCGGCGGGCGAGATCGTGGGACTGCTGGGGCACAACGGTGCGGGCAAGTCGACGCTGTTCAACGTCGTATCGGGAGCGCTTCGTGCGACGGCGGGCAGTGTGCGTGTGGCGGGGCGAGAAGCGGGAGCGAGGCCCACGCCGCACGAGATGGCGGGCCTCGGCATCACCGTGATCCACCAGGAGCCCGCGCTCGCGCACAACCTGTCGGTTCTGGACAACATCTTTCTGGGCCAGGAGCACCTGATCGAGCGGGGCCGCGGCGAGGCCCAGGCCGCCATGGCGCTCCAGCGGGTCGGCGCCGAAGTCGACATGTATACCGCGGTGGCGACTCTCGGGCTGGGGGAGCGGCAACTGGTCGATCTGGCCCGAGGCATCGTTCGCGGCGAGATGCGTGTGCTGCTGCTGGACGAGCCGACGGCGGCGCTCGGTCGTGCCGAGACGGATGCGCTGCACGCATTGATCCGCCAGCTCGCGGGTGAGGGCACGACGGTGATCTACGTGTCGCATCGACTTCCCGACATTCTCGATGTGTGCGAGCGCATCGTCATTCTGCGGGCCGGCCGCGTGCAGGAGGACGGGCCGGCCTCGGACTATGACGGAGCGGCCCTCGCTCGGGCATTGGCGCCTGGCCTCGATCAGGGGGCCTACCGCACCCGTCGAGTGTCTTCCACGACCGCAGTCTCATTGCGCGGCACCTTCGCGGGGGTCTCGGCCGCGGAAGGAGAGGTTCTCGGACTGTTCGGCATGGCGGCCGGCCGCCAGTTCGAGATACTCGAGAGCATGTTCGGCTTGAACGGCAGATACCGGTACGAGCTGGGCGGCGAGGAGATCGTCATCGGCTCGCCGTCTGCGGCGATGCTCAGAGGCGTGCACCTGGTTCCGGCCGATCGCGAGCGCGATGGGCTCATCACAGGGCAGAGCGCGCTCGACACGGTCTTCCTGCCCTGGTACTCGCGCATCCCCGGCAAGGGGATGTGGATCGGGGCGCGCACGGGAGAGACCGCGTACGCGCAGGCCCGTGAGGACTTCCAGGTCGTGGGCCCGGGCGGTGAAGCTCCGATCGACGAGTTCAGCGGTGGCAACAGGCAGAAACACTTGATCGCCCGATGGGCCTCGGTCGAACGGCCGAAGCTTCTACTGCTCTCTCAACCGACTCAGGGCGTCGACGTCGGGGCGCGCATCGACATCGCTCGCGCGGTTCACGCCATCGCGCAGCAGGGCGCCACCGTTCTCGTCGCGTCCTCCGAGTCCGACGAGATCGATCTCCTCTGCGACCGCGCGGTCGTGATCGCAGATACGCAATTCACCTCGCTCGAACGCAGCGAGAACTTCAGCGGCTCCCTGCTGGCGACGCTGTTGAACCTCGCCGAGGAAGCCTCGAAAGGCACTGTCTCATGAAACTGAAGCGCTTGGATCTCAAGACCGAGCTCGCGAAGAACGGCGTGTTCATCGCCCTCATCCTGCTCATCATCTTCTTCGCCTCGGTGAACCCCAACTTTCTGACTGTCAACAACGGGCTGAACATTCTGCAGCAGGTCGCCGAACTCGGGCTCATCGCGATCCCGCTCGCCATGCTCCTGATCGCGGGAGTCGTCGATCTGTCGGTCGGTTCGATCGCATCGGCGGCGGCGGTCATCGCCGGCATCACCATGGCGAACACCGGCTCCCTGACGTTCGGCCTGCTGGCGGGTCTCGGGTTCGGCCTGCTGGCAGGGGCTGTCAACGGGGTGCTCATCGCCTACCTCGGCTTCAACCCGATCGTCATCACGCTCGGCTTCCTGAGCGTCTGGGGCGGACTCGCGCTCCTGATGAGCAACGGTCGCACCATTCCCCGGTCGGATCTTCCCGAGGCGTTCCAGATGCTCGGCAATCTGTCCCTCGGCCCCGTATCGTTCCGGCTCGTGCTGCTGATCGCAGTGGCACTGCTGGCCTGGTACCTGCTGGCACGGCACCGGATCGGTCGCGCGATCTACGCGATCGGCGGGAGTCAGCGGGCCGCGCACATGATGGGCCTGAACGTCGTGGGAACCCGTTTCGGGCTGTACGTGGCCATCGGGTTCCTCTCGGCGCTGGCCGGCATCATGCTCGGGGCGAAGCTGCAGTCGATCAGCCCGTCGCTGGGTGTCGGCATGGAGATGAACGCGCTCACCGTCGTACTGCTCGGCGGAGTCGCTTTCGCCGGCGGTGCGGGCCGATTCGGCGGGGTGATCGCAGGTCTGCTCTTCTACGGGGTCCTGCGCAACGGCCTCGTCTTCATGCAGGCCTCCCCGTTCCTGCAGACCGTTATCGTGGGTCTGACGCTGGTGCTCGCGGTCTCGCTGGATGAATCGATCCAGAAGATCGTGAAGCGGGCCTGGGCGAAACGCGGCAGGCAGGCGCTTGCGGAACTCGATGCCGAGCAGCCGGCCATGCGGCTCACCAACGATCACGCCGGCACGAACACCAGAGCGTAGGAAACAGGAGAAATAGGACATGAGCGTGACGAAGCGCACCGGCTGGGTCTGGCACGAATCATTCAACTGGCACAACACCGGGAACGGCTCCGGGTTCTTCGCGCCCGGCGGGCACGTGCAGCCGGGCCAGTCCTTCGACCATCCGGGTACGAAGGGGCGGTTCGCCGCCCTGGTGCAGGCGAGCGGGTACGACGAGCAGTTGGTCGCTCTTCGCCCGACTCCGGTGACCGACGAGGAGGTGCTCCGCGTGCACACGCCGGAGTACCTGGCCCGTCTCGAGGAGATGAATGAGACCGGCGGCGACGCGGGCGAGTCGGCCGTTTTCGGCCCGCAGGGCATCCCCATCGCGAGACTCGCCGCCGGGGCGACCGCCCGAGCGGTGCGTGCCGTGCTCTCTGGCGAGGTCGACAACGCCTATGCGCTCGTGCGGCCGGCCGGCCACCACGCCGAACCGGATCGGGGACGCGGCTACTGCATCTTCGCGAACACCTCGATCGCGGCGCGCATCGCCCAGGCCGAGTTCGGCATTTCACGGGTGGCGATCGTCGATTGGGACGTGCACCATGGCAACGGTACGCAGGCCGTGTTCTGGAACGATCCGTCCGTGCTCACCGTCTCGCTGCACCAGGAGCAGCTGTACCCCGTGGATTCGGGCTTCCGCGAAGAGAACGGCGGTGCGGGTGCCGAGGGCGCCTCGATCAATGTGCCGCTCCCCGCAGGAACCGGCGACGAGGGCTATCTGACGGCGATCCGCGAGGTCGTGCTTCCGGCGCTCGACCGGTTCCAGCCCGAACTCATCATCGTCGGCAGCGGCATGGATGCGGCGGCCACCGACCCGCTCGGCCGCATGGTGGTCACGAGTGAGGGCTTCCGGGCCATCTCTCGCGAGATGGTCGGCGCCGCCGAGCGGCTCACCGGCGGAAAGATCGTCTTCTCGCACGAGGGCGGCTATTCGGCCGAGTACGTGCCCTTCTGCGGTATGGCCGTGCTGGAGGAACTCAGCGGTGCCCCCTCGGGGGTCGACGACCCGTACATGGTCTTCATGGCCGCCTACCCCCAGTTGCGGATCGAGCCGTGGCAGCGCGACGCGATCGATGCCGCAGCGGCGCTCGTGGCGCGCGTCCCCGTTCCGAACCGAGCCGAAGAGGGCCGAGATGCGCGCGAGCGCTGATCGGAGTGCAGCGCATGATCGCTCACGCTAAAAGCGAGTTCCTCGTGGAGTACTCCGGCGACGTCCGGGTGCTTCACGGCGATCGTCCCCCGGAGAAGCTGATCGCGTACTCGCGCGCGTTCCTCATGCTGAATCGGCCTGCGCTGCAGTTCTACTTCATCCGCGGTTCGCAGTGGCGCGGCGTCTCGCTCGAACGCACCCGGGTCGGCTCGAAGGGCACGGAGCGGGCGGTCGTCAGCGTCTCGTCGGCGGAGTTCCCGGGCGGGATCACGAAGCGCGAGATCCAGGTGCTCACCCTGATCGCCGCGGGGCTGAGCAACCAGCAGATCGCGGATCGTTTCGGCACGAGTCCGCGCACGGTCTCGACGCAGGTCGAGCGGATCATGCGCAAGCTCGGAATCCGGAACCGCGCGGGGCTCGCCTCCGTCGCCGTCGACGGGTCGCTCATCGCGCTGCCGATCGCGGGAGGCGTGCAGGATCTGGTCGCCGTCGGCGCGATCGCGATCGAGGCGCTCGCCGATTCGCTCGCCCACGGCACCGAGCCGATGATTCGCGAGGTGCCTGCCCAGGTCATTCCCGCGCGGACCATCAAGATCGGTACGATCGCAGGTCTTCAGGGATACTCGCTCGGAGATGCGGTCGAGCATCTGCGCGGTGTCGATCTCGCGATCCAGAACATCAACACCGCGGGCGGGGTGCTCGGCAGGCAGCTGCAGAGCGTCGCGGCGAGCGCCGACCTCAGTGACGAGCGCACCGTGCGAAAGGCGATGCAGCAGCTGGTCGACGCCGGCGTCGACGCGATCGCCTGCAGCTATGTCAGCGCCGAGAACGGGTTCCTGCTGGAGATGGCGGCCGACCTGGGGCGCCCGTTCCTGCACCTCGACACCTACGAGAAGCACGCGCAGATGGTGGCGAACGATCCGTTCCGCTACGGCATGATCTTCCAGACCTGCCCGTCGGAGCGCACCTACTCTCTCGCCTTCACACGGTTTCTCCGCGAACTCAGCGGTGAGCGTGTGCCCGAGCGCGTGGAGCGTGTGCTCAGCATCGTGGAAATGGATGTGCCGAGCGCGTCGATCGCCGATGAATCCGTACTGGAGACGGCCGCTGCGCACGGGTGGGACGTGCGGCTCCACCGCAGGGTACCGGTGGAGGGCGTCGAATGGGAGAGCATCGTCGCCGAGATCATCGAGGCGCGCACGTCGCTGTTGCTGGTCTCCCATTTCTCGCTCGGCGAGGTCGTGACGCTGCAGCAGGAACTCGTTCGCGCCGGGTACGCGGGGTTGACCTATTACGTCTACACGGCGTCTCAGCCGGGGTTTCTGCAGGAACTCGGCCCGCGCGCCGAGGGGGTGGTGTGGAGTTCGTCCACGACGCTCACTGATTCCGCCCTGTCGCAGCGCTTCCGGCGCGACTACGCCCTTCGATACGGCACGGAGCCGGGCCCCGCGCAGGCGAGTGCGGCCTTCGACCAGGTGCAGCTGCTCGCGTGGAGCTGGCGTCAGGCCGGCGAGATCGATCCGGAGGAGACGGCGAAGGTGCTGCGCAGCACGATGTATCGCGGGCTGAACGGGACCTATTTCTTCGGAGGGCAGACCCAGACCCCGCTGAGCTATCCCGATGAGACCAACGACCCGACTCTGGGTCTGCCGTTGCTCACCTCTCAGATCCAGGCGGGGCGCTCCGTCGTTCTGAGCCCTGAGCTGTTCGGCACCATGAAGAATTGTCGTCTGCCCTGGTAGGGCGGCGGCGCACGGCGAGTTCGAGATTGTGGAGTCAGCAGTGATTGTGGAGTCAGCAGTGAACGATGCCATTGGAGTGCGGGCGCCCGTGGCGATCGTGACGGGAGCCGCCGCCGGAATCGGTCGCGCGGTCGCGGAGCGGCTGCTCGCCGACGGCTTCGCGGTGGGCGCGTTCGATCGCGACGCAGAGGTGCTGACCGGCTTCTCGGCGGAGTGCGGGGCGGGCCGCGCGATCGCGGTCGTGGGCGATGTCTCGAGCGCAGAGGACCGTGCCGAACTCGTCGCACGGGTAGCGCAGCGTTTCGGCGGCATCGACGTGCTCGTCAACAATGCGGCGATCGGAGGGTTCGGGGAACGGGTCGAGGTGCTCGATCTCGATCACTTGCGCACCACTCTCGAGATCAACACCGTCGCGGTCGTCGCACTCGTGAAGCTCGCACTGCCGCATCTCAAGCGCTCGGAGCGAGCCCGCATCGTGAATCTCGGCTCGCTCTTCGCCGACGATCCGGCCGAGGGCGGCACGGACTACACGCTCAGCAAGGGCGCGATCCACTCGCTCACCCGGATGCTCGCGGTGGAGCTCGGCCCTTCCGGGGTCACCTGCAACTCGGTGGCGCCGGGGTTCATCCTGACGGACATGCATCGGGCCGAGGTCGAGATGCAGGCCGAAGCACTGGGGATCACCGCCGAGGAACGCTTCGCGCAACTGCGGAGCCTCGTGCCGCTGCGGCGTCACGGGACCGCCGCGGACATCGCCGGGGCGATCAGCTGGCTGGCCTCACCGGACAGTTCGTACGTCACCGGTGTGAAGGTCGCAGTGAACGGCGGCGTGAGCTTCGCCTAGGCGAGGCGCGCGATCCTTCGTCGAGCGGTCGCGAGCACTGCACCGCACGCTCTCGGCTGCAGTACTCGCGACCTTTCGGCGAGGTCGGGTCGTGCCCGCCGCTACCGCTCCACGACCTCGGCGCCGTCGGGCAGGCGGCTGCCCGCGGGCACCCGCACCGTGACGTACTCGACATCGCCCGTGTGATCGCTCTCACCCGCGTAGGCGCGCGCCTCGGCCACCGCGAGGGGTTCCGTGGAGCGGTGCTTCTTACCGCCGCCGGAGTGCTTCTTCGGCGCGTGAGCGTGGCTCATCTTGTCGATCCACGCGAGCGCGAGCGCCGACACGATGAACGCGAGGTGGATCAGCACCTCCCACATCACGCCCTGACCCGAATAGATCACGGTGCCGTCAGAGTTCATCACGACACCGCCGTCCATGCGACCGACCTCGATGAAGGTCTTCAACAGGTGGATCGACGAGATCGAGATGATCGAGACGGCCAGCTTCACCTTCAGCAGGTTCGTGTTGACGTGCGAGAGCCACTCGGGCTCGTCGTGATGCCCGGCGACGTTGATCTTCGACACGAACGTCTCGTACCCGCCGATGATCACCATGATCAAGAGGTTCGCGATCATCACGATGTCGATCAGCGCGAGCACGCTCAGCATGACCTCGGTCTCGGTGAAGTTGCCGTCGATGATGGCGGTCTCGATGAGGTGCCAGAGCTCGATGAAGAAGAGCACCACGTAGATGGCCTGGGCGATGATCAGCCCGAGGTAGAGCGGCGCCTGCAGCCAACGGCTCGCGAAGATGAACCCTGCGAGCGTGCGCGAGGCCGCACCTGGGCCGTTCGCGGTGGAGCGTTCGATGGGTGGGAGGCGGCGCGCGGTCACGGGCGTCCTTTCAAATGCGTCAGGTGGCATATGCGTGTGCGGTTGGCACGATCGTAGCGCCGGCGAGCTTGAAACCGGCTGGGGCGTCGCCCTGTAGACTCGTCGGAGCGAAGGGGAGTATTCCGTTTCACCCGCATCGTCATCACGCAGGGCTCCGCGGCCCGGCCGGTGCGGGTGCGGCACGAGAACCACGCAGGTGGGGGTGCCGGGGAGAGACCTTCGGTCGTTCGCGCACTTCGCGCCCAACCGAAGGTGAATCGTTCCCCTGTGACTCCTGTTCTTCCGCTCTGGTTCGAGATCGGCTCGATGGTGGTGCTCGTCGTCATCCTCGTCATCGACCTGCTCCTCATCCTCAAGCGCCCGCACGTGCCGTCCATGCGCGAGGCGAGCCTCTGGGTCGGCTTCTACGTGCTGCTCGCGCTCGTGTTCGCGGGCTGCATGTTCCTGCTCGGCGACGTGCAGCACGGCACCGAGTTCCTCGCGGGCTGGCTCACGGAGTACAGCCTGTCGATCGACAACCTCTTCGTGTTCGTGCTGATCCTCGCGAGTTTCAAAGTGCCGCACGCCTACCAGCAGCGGGCGCTCATGATCGGCATCGTGCTCGCGCTGATCTTCCGAGGCGTATTCATCCTCGCCGGGGCAGCGCTCATCGAGCGGTTCATCTGGATCTTCTTCATCTTCGGCGCGTGGCTCATCTGGACCGCCTGGCAGCAGGTGAAGCCGGGCGAGGAAGCGCACGGAGGCGACAGCTGGGTCATTCGCCAGGTCAAGAAGGTCGTGCCGATCTCGGATCATTACGACGGCGGCAAGCTGCGCACGACGGTCGACGGCAAGCGGATGTGGACTCCGTTCCTGCTGGTGCTCGTCTCGCTGGGCACTACCGACCTGCTCTTCGCTCTCGACTCGATCCCCGCGATCTTCGGTATCACGCGCAGCCCGTTCATCGTGTTCACCGCCAATGTGTTCGCGCTCATGGGCTTGCGCCAGCTCTACTTCCTGCTGGGCGGCCTCCTCGACCGGCTCGAGTACCTCAAGTACGGCATCGCGGCGATTCTGGCGTTCATCGGAGTGAAGCTGGTCTTCCACGCCCTGCACGAGAACGAGCTGCCGTTCATCAACGGCGGGCAGCACGTGGAGTGGGTGCCCGACATCAGCATCTGGTTCTCGCTGGGCTTCATCGTGCTGGCCATGGCGGTCGCCACGATCGCGAGCGTGGCGAAGATGCGCCGCGTGGCGCGCGCCAGCGGCGAGCGACTGCACTTCGGCGCGCACGAGGATGCCGCGGAGTAGACGCCCCGTGCGGCTCGCGCGTGCTCGCCCACGGCGAGCGCCGAGCCCGGGCTTGCGGCTGATCGGGGTCGCCGGTGGTAGACTCGTCGCATGCGTATGCGGCAGCTGCTTCTTCTTCCTTGCCGCGACGGGGTCTAGCCATTCGGCCCTCCCGTCGCGGAGTTCAGGCATGGCCGACCCATTTCGTGCCTTGGCGCACCCAGCCACGGCACCCAGCCACGAAGTAGAGATGCATACCTATGACCGAGCAGCAGACTGAAGCCCGACCCCGCACACTGGCCGAGAAGCTCTGGGACGACCACACGGTCGTGAAGGGCGAGAACGGCGACCCCGACCTGATCTATATCGACCTGCACCTCATCCACGAGGTGACGAGTCCCCAGGCCTTCGACGGCCTGCGCGTCGCGAACCGGCCGTTGCGCCGCGTCGACCTGATGATCGCGACGGAGGATCACAACACCCCGACGCTCAACATCAGCAAGCAGATCGAAGACCCCACGAGCCGGCTGCAGATCGAGACGCTGCGCAGGAACGTCGAGGAGTTCGGCGTGCGCGCGCATCCGCTCGGCGACAAGGAGCAGGGCATCGTGCACGTCGTCGGCCCCCAGCTGGGTCTCTCGATGCCGGGCATCACCGTGGTCTGCGGCGACAGCCACACCTCGACCCACGGGGCGTTCGGCGCGCTGGCGTTCGGCATCGGCACGAGCGAGGTCGAGCACGTCATGGCGACGCAGACCCTCCCGCTCAAGCCGTTCAAGACGATGGCGATCAACGTCGAGGGCGAGCTGCGCCCCGGCGTCACCGCGAAGGACATCATTCTCGCGGTGATCGCGAAGATCGGCACGGGCGGCGGTCAGGGCTACGTGCTCGAATATCGCGGATCCGCGATCCGCAATCTGTCGATGGACGGGCGCATGACCATCTGCAACATGTCGATCGAAGCCGGCGCCCGCGCCGGTATGGTCGCCCCCGACGAGACGACGTTCGAGTACGTGAAGGGTCGCGATCACGCGCCCAAGGGTGCTGAGTGGGACGCGGCCGTCGAGTACTGGAAGTCGCTGCCCACCGATGAGGGCGCGGTGTTCGACGCCGAGGTCTTCATCGATGCGAACGAACTCGAGCCGTTCGTGACCTGGGGCACGAACCCCGGCCAGGGCGTGCTGCTGAGCGACGTCGTGCCGAACCCGGCCGACATCGCAGATCCGAACGAGCGCACCGCCGCGCAGCGCGCGCTCGAGTACATGGATCTCGAGGCCGGCACACCCATGAAGCAGATCCCCGTCGACGCGGTCTTCATGGGTTCCTGCACGAACAGCCGGCTCGACGATCTGCGCGAGTTCGCCTCCATCATCAAGGGCAGGAAGAAGGCGGAGGGTGTGCGCCTCATGGTCGTCCCGGGCTCCGCGCGCGTGCGGTTGGAGGCCGAGGCCGAGGGCATCGACAAGATCGTCGAGGAATTCGGCGGCGAATGGCGCTTCGCCGGCTGCTCGATGTGCCTCGGCATGAACCCCGACCAGCTCGCCCCGGGCGAACGCTGCGCCTCGACCTCGAACCGCAACTTCGAGGGTCGTCAGGGCAAGGGCGGTCGCACCCACCTGGTCTCTCCGCTCGTCGCAGCGGCAACCGCGATTCGCGGCACCCTGTCAAGCCCGTGGGATCTGCAGTCGGATGCGGCCCAGGGCGTCTCGCACGAGAAGGTTGAGGCGTAAGCATGGAGAAGTTCACCACTGTCACCGGCGTCGCGGTTCCGCTGAAGCGCTCCAACGTCGACACCGATCAGATCATCCCCGCGGTGTTTCTGAAGCGGGTCACCAAGACCGGCTTCGACGACGCGCTCTTCCACCACTGGCGGCAAGACCCCGAGTTCGTGCTGAACCAGCCCGTGTACCAGGGCGCCGAGGTGCTCGTCGCGGGCACCGACTTCGGTACGGGCTCCTCGCGCGAGCACGCGGTCTGGGCGCTGCGCGATTACGGCTTCAAGGTCGTCATCTCGCCGAAGTTCGCCGACATCTTCCGCGGCAACTCGGGCAAGCAGGGTCTGGTCGCCGCCCAGGTGGAGGAGACCGACGTCGAGCGCATCTGGGAAGTGCTCGACTCGCACCCCGGCGCGACCGTCACGGTGAGCCTCGAGGATCGCACGGTCACCGTCGGCGATCTCACAGTGCCTTTCCAGATCGACGACTACACTCGGTGGCGGTTGATGGAGGGCCTCGACGACATCTCGTTGACGCTGCGCGACGAGCAGGCGATCACCGATTTCGAAGCGAAGCGCCCGGCGTGGATGCCGAGAACCCTCCCGGTGCAGACTGCGTGATCGCAAGTACTCGGGCGAACAGCCCGACGCACGGCTTCGAGCGAACGGCCGACGAGAGCGGCCCCGAACTGAACGGCGGAGAAATCATCGAGAACACAGCGAAGACTGAGATCGACTCCGACGCCGGCCTCAAGAAGGACGCGCAGAAGGCGGGTGCCCGTGTGGGGCTGACCTCCGACGAGATCATCATCAACGGCGGCCGGCCCCTGGGCGGTCGTATCGAGGTGCGCGGCGCGAAGAATCTCGCGCCGAAAGCCATGGTCGCGTCACTGCTCGGCCAGACCCCGAGCGTGCTGCGCAACGTGCCCAACGTCTCCGACATCCGCGTCGTCGCAGGGCTGCTCGCGCTGCACGGCGTCATGATCACCCGGGGCGAGGAGACCGGCGAGTGGCACCTCGACCCGTCGAACGTCGAGCAGGCCCACCACGCCGACATCGACGCGCACGCCGGCTCGTCGCGCATCCCGATCCTGTTCTGCGGTCCGCTGCTGCACCGCCTCGGCGAGGCGTTCATCCCCGACCTCGGTGGCTGCCGCATCGGCGACCGTCCCATCGACTTCCACCTCGACGCGCTGCGCAGGTTCGGCGCGGTGGTGGAGAAGCTGCCGAGCGGCATTCGCCTCACCGCGCCCGACGGGCTCACCGGCGCGAACATCGAGCTGCCCTACCCGTCGGTCGGAGCGACCGAGCAGGTGCTGCTCACGAGCGTGCTCGCGAAGGGGCAGACCGAGTTGCGCAACGCGGCGATCGAGCCCGAGATCATCGACCTCATCTGCATTCTGCAGAAGATGGGCGCGATCATCACGGTCGAGCCGAACCGGGTCATCTTCATCGAAGGCGTGGATCGGCTTCGCGGGTTCGACCACCGGGCGATCTTCGATCGCAACGAGGCCGCCAGCTGGGCGTCCGCGGCGCTCGCGACCGGTGGCGACATCTTCGTCGGCGGGGCGCAGCAGGAGGAGATGATGACCTTCCTCAACGTCTTCCGCAAGGTCGGCGGC
>JBEBWI010000047.1:0-18316 GCA_040392345.1 Leucobacter soli
GCGGCCCTTGAAGTTCGCGTAGTTCTTGAAGAAGCGCTTGACGGCCTGGCCGAAGCTCGCCCCGTACAGGGGGCGGGTCAGCTGGTCGGGGTTCGTCGCGCCGTCGAATGGCTCGCCCGGTCCGGGAACCCCGGCGGCGACGGGTGGTGCGTATGCGGGGGCGGCATTCGGGTACTGCGGGGGCTGATTCGCTCCCTGAGGCTGTTCGCTCATGGTCTCTTTCCTGTCGGAGGCCGTCTGGATTGACGTGTTGCGGAATGGTTCCGTCGGTCTCAGAGTAGGGGCGCATCCCCGGGGCCGCCAGCATTCGACGCAGTATTTCTTGCGGGCGCCCTGTCGACGCAGCGGTAGGCTGGGTGCATGGCAAATCCACGTGCAGGCAAGGTTGCAGAGCGAATTCAGCAGATCATCGCCCGGCGGCTCGAGAAGGGGTTGCGCGACCCGCGCATCGGCTTCGTCACGATCACCGACGTGCGTGTGACGGGCGATCTGCAGCATGCGAGCGTTTTCTACACCGTCTACGGCAGCGAAGAGGAGCAGGCAGGCACGGCTGCGGCGCTCAAAGCGGCGACGGGCTTGCTGCGTACTGAGGTCGGGAAGCAGCTGGGCACCCGGCTCACTCCGACGCTCGAGTTCATTCACGATGAGCTGCCCGAGACGGCGGAGCACCTGAGCGAGCTCCTCGCCGAGGCCAAGCGTCGCGACGAGGAGTCGCAGGCGCTGGCAGCGGGGGCCCAGTACGCCGGTGATGCGGACCCCTATGTGAAACCGCGCGATCTCGAGGCCGATGAGGCCGACGACGACTTCGGCGATGAAGACGAGGACGGCCTCGACGAGGAGGAGATCGAGGACGACGAGGATCGCGACTGATCCAGACCTCCGGCGCCGGGCATCGAACCTCTCGTGCCCGGCTCTCGCTGCGCGGTTCGGCCGTCGACTCAGGGGCGATCGTGGCAGCGCGCCGGGCCGCGGTGACCGGTTCAGGGCAACCGCAGGCGTCCTTCGAGCTCGACCACCAGCCCGTCGGCGATGAGCGAGTCGAGCGCGCGTCTCGGCTGCGCCTCGTCCCTGAGCTGCCCGGAGGCGGCTGCGGCGAGCGCCTCCTCGTGCGCGACGGTCTCCCGTGATCCGCGCAACAACGACATGATGCGGCCTCGCACCTGGCGGTCGCTGCCGGTGAACGCGGCCTGCTTCGGTCGTTTCTCAGGGGCGTTGTCGGGGTAGCCGGCACCGCGCCATTCGCACCAGGCCGCGACCGGGCATTCGCCGCAGCGGGGTGCACGGGCGGTGCAGACGATCGCGCCGAGCTCCATCGCGGCCGCATTGAACACCTGCGCCTCGACCGGATCCTCCGGCAGCAGGGCCTCCATGTCGCCCAGGTCGCTCGCGCGCGGCATGCCGGCGGCGGCGAGCCCGTGGGACAGGCGGGCGATGACGCGCCGGGTGTTGGTGTCGACGACAGGATGGCGCTCCCCGTAGGCGAACACGGCGACGGCGCGCGCCGTGTAGGGGCCGACCCCGGTGAGGGCGAGCAGGGTCTCGACGTCGCTCGGCACTCGGTCGTCGTGCTCGATCGCGATCTCGCCGGCTGCACGGTGCAGCCAGAGCGCACGGCGGGGGTAGCCGAGTCGGTCCCATGCGCGCAGCGCCTCGCCGGCTTCGGCGGCGGCGAGCGCCGAGGGGCGCGGCCAGCGCCCGATCCACTCGAGAAAGCGGGGCAGCACGCGTTCGACCTGCGTCTGCTGCAGCATGAACTCCGAGACGAGCACGGCCCAGGGGTCGACCGCGGGGCCGCGCCAGGGAAGCGGGCGTGCGGCTTCCGAGAACCAGCGGTTCAGTGCCGTCGCGATCTCCGTCTGCCTTCGTGCCACCCGCCCAGTGTATTCACCGCGGGTGGATCGGCGTGCGCGCCCGACACCGTAGGCTTGGTTGCGATGGAACACACCCCGAACGGCATTCTGCTCGTCGATAAGGCCGAAGCCTGGACGAGCCACGACGTGGTCGCCAAGGCCAGGCGGGCGCTCGGCACCCGCAAGGTGGGCCACGCGGGCACGCTCGACCCCATGGCGACGGGCCTGCTCGTGCTCGGTGCGGGCCCGGCCACCCGACTGCTCACGCACCTCGTGGGCCTCGACAAGACGTACACGGCGACGATTCGGCTCGGAGCCGCGACCGTCACCGATGACCGCGAGGGCGACATCATCGAGCAGGCGCCTCCGGGGCGCATCGACGAGGTTCTGGCGGACCGGGCGGCGTTGCACGCCGCCGTCGCCGCGCTCACGGGAGCGATCGAGCAGGCGCCGAGCGCGGTCAGCGCGATCAAGGTCGACGGGCGGCGCGCCTACGATCGGGTGCGCGCGGGGGAGCAGGTCGAGCTGAAGACACGGCCCGTGACGATTCACGCCTTCGAGATCGGGGAGCCGGTGCGGGCGACCGCGGTGGGCGCGGGAGGCGAGCGTTTCGACGTGATCGATGTCGAGGCGACGGTGCGCTGCTCCTCGGGCACGTACATCCGTGCGCTCGCACGGGATCTGGGCCGCGCGCTCGGCGTCGGCGGGCACCTCACCGCACTGCGCCGCACCCGGGTGGGCCCGTTCTCCGTGACGGGCGCGGTGTCCACGGCCGGCCTCGCGGAGGGCGGCGTGGGCGTGGAGGCGCTGACCTCGCCGGCGGAGGTCGCGGGGAGGCTGTTCCCGGTGCTGAACCTCACGGCCGAGCAGGCCGTCGATCTCGGCCACGGGAAGCGGCTGCAGCTCGAATCCGGCGAGTGCGAGGACGCCCCGCTCGTGGCGGCGATCGCCGGGACAGGGCGCCTGGTCGGGCTCGTCGAGGTGAAGCGCGGGCGCACGCGCGTGGTCACGAACTTTCCGGCGGAGCCGGATGCGGGTTCGGGAACAGGTGCGGCGTCGGACGGAGGAGCGGCCTGATGGTGCTCTGGTTCGGCATCGTGCAGATGATCGCGGGGGTGCTCGGCGCGCTGGTGAGCCTGTGGGCGTTCGCCCGAAAGGCGGGCCCGAACGACTACACGCTCGGCGCGGCGCTGCTGCTCGGCGTGCTGCTGCTCGCCCAGATCGTGGTGTCGATCGTCGCGCCGTTGACGGGCAACGCGCCCGCCGGCGATCCGCTCGAGTTCTGGATGTATCTGATCACGGCGGCCGCACTGCCCTTCGGGGTGGGGTTCTGGGCGCTCATCGATCGCAAGCGCACCGCCAACCTCGTGCTGCTCGTCATGCACCTCTCGGTCGCGATCATGGTGTTCCGCATGCTCGTCATCTGGGGCTGAGGCGGCTCTCCGGGCGGGGGCGGGCGGCGATGCCGTTCGCCGGATCCGCGCAGGTGCGTGCGGGGTAGGCTGGAGTACGTGCGAAATTCCGACATCGGCGACCCCGGCGCTCTGCGTGCGTCGCCGCAGGAGGAACCGCGCACCGATGGGCTCGGCCGGGTGCTCATCACCGTCTACCTGATTCTCGCGCTCGCCGCGACGCTGCGCGGCATCTACCAGATCATCGCGAAGTTCGACGAGGCGCCCGTCGCCTACAGCCTGTCGCTCGCCTCCGGCATCGTCTACGTCGTCGCGACCATCGCCCTCATGCGGCGCACGGGTGTCTGGCGTGCGATCGCCTGGACGGCGTTGGTGTTCGAATTTGTCGGCGTGCTGGTCGTTGGTACGCTCAGCCTGGTGATTCCCGAATGGTTCGCCCACGACTCCGTGTGGTCGTTCTTTGGTATGAACTACTTCTGGGTGCCGCTCGTGCTCCCGGTGCTGGGCATGATCTGGCTGCGCCGCGAGGGGCGCGAAGCCGCCGAGAGCGCCTCGCACGCCGACGCGAACCCCCGAACCACGGAGAGCCTGTACTGATGTTGACCTACTTCTCGCTCGATGCGATCCCGGCCGATGCCTTCGCACGCGGCAGCGCGGTCGCGATCGGCAAGTTCGACGGTGTGCACCGAGGGCATCGGGCGCTGATCGAGCGGATCGCGGAGGTCGCCGCCGCGGAAGGCCTCGATCCGCTCACGTTCACCTTCGCCAACAACCCGCTGAGCCTGCTGCGGCCCGAGATCTGCCCGCCGCCCATCATGAGCCCCGAACAGCGGCTCGACGCACTCGCCGAGCTCGGTGCAGCGGCCTGCGTGATGGTGCCGTTCGACGCGGAGCTCGCCGCTGTTCCGGCGGAGGAGTTCGTCGAGCGGATTCTTGTCGGCCGGCTCGGAACGCGTCACCTGTGCGTGGGCGAGGATTTTCAGTTCGGGAATGGCGGCCGCGGCGACGTCGCGCTGCTGCGGGAGATGGGTGCGCAGCTCGGCTTCACCGTCGAGGTGATCGGCAATGTCGAGGATCCCGAGCTCGGGCGGGTGTCGTCATCGGCGATCCGCGAGGCGGTGCTGTCCGGCGATGTGGCGCTCGCGGGGCGCATGATGGATCGGCCGCCGACTCTGCGCGGCACGGTGGTGCACGGGGATGCGCGGGGGCGCGAACTCGGGTTTCCGACGGCGAACCTCGGCGGCGAGATCGAGGGCATCAGACCGGCTGGGGGCGTGTACGCGGGTTGGGCGGTGGTCGACGGAGTGCGCTACCACGCCGCGATCTCGGTGGGGGCGAACATCACCTTCGACCCCGAGGGAACGCCGCGGGTCGAGGCCTTCATCATCGACTTCGACGGCGACCTCTACGGCAAGCGGATCGAGGTGCGGTTCGCGAAGCGGCTGCGCGGCATGGTGGCCTTCTCGAGCATCGAGACGCTCATCGCGCGTATGCACGAGGATGTGCGCGAGACCCGCGAGATCCTCGCCGGGCACTGAGTGCGAGCCGAGTGTTCGCCCACCGGTGGTGGCCTCGCAAGAGCTGCAACTGTTAGTATTGCCACAGGTATCATCCGCGCGTGTTCCGCGAGCCGCCGTGCCATGCACGTCATCAGGCAGAAGAACCCGGATGACCTCGCACCCCTCTCAGGGGAGGGGCCGCGTTTACGCTGATCAGGAGATCCATGGCAACGACCACTGCCACGCGCTCGGGTAAGACCAAGGTTCAGAACCGGTCCCAGGGGCGCAAACGTCATACGAACAACGGCGGGCTCATCCCGCTGCTCGCGCGCGCGGTGCGCGAGGTCGAGGCTTCGGCGCAGCGCGGGAAGGCGACGCCCGCCAACCGCACCAAGTTCCACGTCATCGCGCTGCTGATGCGCGAGGAGCGCGCACGGGTGAAGACCGAGGAGGGCATCAGCGACGCCGAGCGCGCCGAGACCCTCAAGCGCCTCGACGGAGTCGCGGCCATTCTCGCGAAGACCGCCGCGCGCGACACCTCGCTCATCACTCTGCTCGAGCCGACGGCGCCCATCACCGAGGCGACGCGCACGCTCAAGCGGAAGATGCTCACTCAAGCCGGCATCGAGCTGCCCGATCTCGAGCCCGAGCCGCAGGCCGTCGTCGCCTACGTGCCGCCGGAGCTCGCTGAGCGCCAGGTCGAGCCGAAGGGCATCGAATCGCGCATGCTCGCGAACCCCTTCCTCGAGCCCGACCTCGATCGGCGCAAGACGCCGACCCCGGTGGTGCGGCTCGCGAACTGGGAGCTGCTCGGCCCGCTGCTGAAATCCTTCGAGCAGGGCGGTGGCGGCTCCGCCTGCATGCAGCTGCCGGAGCCGGAGGGCCCGGACCGGTTGTCTCCGCAGGGCCTTGAGCTCATGCCGCACCAGGTGCGCTTCCTCGAGAGCGTGCGCGAGGGTCACCGCAGCTACCTGCTCGCCGACGAGCCGGGCCTCGGAAAGACCGCGCAGTCGGTCATCGCGGCCTCCGTCGCCGATGCCTACCCGTTGCTCGTCGTCGTGCCCAACGTGGTCAAGATGAACTGGGCGCGCGAGGTCGAACGGTGGACGCCGCAGCGACGCGTCACCGTGATCCACGGCGATGGGGAGGACATCGACGCGTTCGCCGATGTCTTCGTCGTCAACTACGACATCCTCGACCGCCACCTCAGCTGGATCTCCCGATTCGGATTCCGCGGCATGGTGGTCGACGAAGCCCACATGATCAAGAACGTGCAGTCGCAGCGGTCTCGCAACGTGCTCGCCATCGCCGACAGCATTCGCGGTCGCGTGCCGGGCGGGCGCCCGTTGCTGCTCGCCCTGACCGGCACCCCGCTCATCAACGACATCGACGACTTCCGGGCCATCTGGCGGTTCCTCGGCTGGGCCGACGCGGAGAAGCCGGGCCCCGAGCTCATGGCATCGCTCGAGTCGAACGGTTTCACTCCTGCAGACGCGGGCTTCTACCCGGCGGCCAGGCAGAGTGTCATCGACCTCGGCATCGTGCGTCGCCGCAAGCTCGACGTCGCCGCAGATCTTCCGGCGAAGCGCGTGGTCGACCTGCCGGTCGAGCTCGACGACGATCTGGGCCGCAGCATTCGCGACGCCGAACGGCAGCTCGCGAACAAGCTGCTCGAGCGCTTCGAGCGCATCAGAGCCGGCAGGCTCGGGCGCGAACTCAGCGACGCCGCCATCGTGCGGATGGTCAGCGCGCAAGAGCTGGAGGAGTCGAACGCCTCGGCCACCGGCATCAACGTCTTCACGATGGTGCGGCAGATCGGCCAGGCGAAGGCGGGCCTCGCAGCCGACTACGCCGCGCAGCTGGCGCGCTCGGTCGGCAAGGTGGTCTTCTTCGCGAAGCACATCGACGTGATGGATCGCGCAGAGCGCGCACTCGCCGAGAGCGGTCTGCGCACCGTTTCGATCCGAGGCGACCAGACCGCCGCGTTCAGGCAGTCGCAGATCGACTCGTTCAACACCGACCCCGACGTGGCCGTCGCCGTGTGCTCGCTCACCGCCGCAGGCGTGGGCGTGAACCTGCAGGCCGCTTCGGACGTGGTGCTCGCCGAACTCAGCTGGACCGACGCCGAACAGACGCAGGCGATCGACCGCGTGCACCGCATCGGTCAGGAGGAGCCGGTCACCGCGTGGCGCATCGTCGCCGCGCAGACGATCGATGCGAAGATCGCGGAACTCATCGACGCGAAGGCCGGCCTTGCCGGGCGCGCGCTCGACGGTGCCGAAGCCAAGCGCGAGGACGAGGATTCGGTGCAGCTGCTCGCCCTCATGGACGTGTTGACGAAGGCGCTCGCCGCAGCGGAGAAGTAGCGGATCGGTGCGGCCGACCACGGCCGGCCGCACCGATCCGGTTCCCGTCGAGTCGGCCTGCGCCGAGTACTCGTGCTCAGGCGCTCAGTCGCGCCTTCACGTCGTTCAACGAGGGGTTGGTCGCCGTCGTGCCGTCGGGGAAGATCACCGTCGGCACCGTTCGGTTGCCGCCGTTGACGGCCTCGACCAGCTCGGCGGTGCCGGGCACCTCTTCGATGTTGACCTCCGTGTAGCCGATGCCCTCGCTGTCGAGCATCTTCTTGAGCCGCTTGCAGTAGCCGCACCACTCGGTCGAGAACATCGTGATCCGGCCGTTCTCTGGAACGTAGTCGTTGCTCACCAGCACCTCCGAAGACTGTGACGTCGCGGTGTCTGCACCGCAGGTGCGAGTCTACTCCCGGGCCCCGGACGTTGGCTCCGAGCCCGACCGCGCACGCGTTCGCCGCGCCGTGCGGCGGCTGGGAGAATCCGCCATTTCCGGCCTGAACTTGACCTCGCTTTGGCGAGGTGTAAACATGAACTGCAAGCGTCCGTGCGGTGACGGTTCGATGAACCTTTGCCCGACGGCCGGCATGCGAGGTGACGCAAGCTCTCAAACGAAAGATGCCGTTGGAACTCACCCTAATCGTGCTGCTAGTCATCGTGCTGGCGCTCTTCTTCGACTTTACGAATGGTTTCCACGACACCGCGAACGCGATGGCGACCCCGATCGCAACGGGGGCGCTCAAGCCGAAGACCGCGGTGCTGCTCGCGGCGATCCTGAACCTGGTCGGCGCCTTCCTCTCGACCGAGGTGGCGAAGACCATCTCGGGCGGGCTCATCAACGAGGGAGACGGCGGGGTGCTGATCACCCCTGAGATGATCTTCGCCGGTCTGATCGGCGCGATCGTCTGGAACCTGGTGACCTGGCTCTACGGCCTGCCGTCGAGCTCGTCTCACGCGCTCTTCGGCGGTCTGATCGGCGCTGCGATCGTGGGCGCCGGCTTCGCCGCGATCAACGGCGGCGTGCTGCTGTCGAAGATCATCATCCCGGCGATCGCCGCCCCGCTCACCGCCGGCATCGTCGCCTTCACCGCCACCAAGGTGGCCTACGCGATCACGCGCCGCAACGACGGGAGGAAGGACGGCCGTGGCCGTTTCCGCCACGCGCAGATCGCCTCCTCGTCGCTGATCGCCCTCGCGCACGGCACGAACGACGCGCAGAAGACGATGGGGGTCATCACCCTCACTCTCGTGGCGGCGAACCTGCAAGATCCCGGCACGGGCCCGCACCTCTGGGTCGTGGTCGCCTGTGCGCTCGCGATCGCGATCGGCACCTACTCGGGCGGGTGGCGCATCATTCGTACCATGGGTGCCGGTCTCACGCAGGTCAAGCCCGCCCAGGGATTCGCGGCGGAGACGAGCACGGCGGCCACTATTCTCGCCTCGAGCCACCTCGGCTTCGCTCTTTCGACCACGCAGGTGGCCTCCGGTTCCGTGATCGGTTCGGGCCTCGGCCGCCGGCGATCGAGCGTGCAGTGGCGCACGGTCGGGCGCATCGCGTCGGGATGGCTCTTCACCCTGCCTGCCGCGGGCGCCGTGGGCGCGGTCGCCGCGTTCGTCGCCCACCTCGGAACGGTCGGCATCATCATCGACGCGGCGGTCGGCTTCCTCTTCATCCTCTTCATCTTCTGGCGGTCGCGCCGAAACCGCGTCGATCACTCGAATGCCATCCCAGACGTGAACAAGGCCGGTACCGCCGTGCGCATCCGCGGTCGGAAGGGGAAGAAGTCGTGATCGACTGGCTCGCATTTCTGATCGTGTTCGCCGCGTCGCTCGGTTCCGCGTGCCTCGTGGTCGCCCTCTACTCGCTCGGCATCCGCTTCCTCGCGACCCCGGCCCCGGTCGTGATCGCAGACGGTGAGGAGGCCGTGCCGAACGGCGCCGCGCGCGATGACGAGGACGACGACGTGGACGACCTCGGCAGGCCGAGGTGGGCCACCGCCGCGGCATACGGTTGCTTCGGGCTCTCGGTGGTCTGCGTGATCGGCGGCATCTACTTGATCGTGCCCGCGCTGCACGGCTAGGTTGGCAGCATGCCCAGGCTCGAGCCCGCCGAAGCTCCTGACACGGAGCTCGCCGCGATCCCCACGATCGTCGCGGGAGTCAGGCACGGCTTCGGGCAGGGGGTGACGCGGTCCGAGCAGTGGCGCAGGCGGCAACTGCTGGGGCTGCGCCGCATGCTCACCGAGCGCGAGGCCGAGTTCGAGCGGGCGCTCTTCGACGATCTCGGCAAATCGGGCATCGAATCGCAGCTCACCGAGATCGGCTTCGTCGTCGGCGAGGTCGACGCCGCGCTCGCGCAGCTTCCCCAGTGGATCAAGAGGCGCCGCGTCGCGACGCCTCTCGCGCTGCAGCCGGCGACCTCGTACGTGGTGCCCGAGCCGCTCGGGGTCGCCCTCATCAT
Organism: Leucobacter soli; assembly: GCA_040392345.1. Classification (GTDB taxonomy): domain Bacteria; phylum Actinomycetota; class Actinomycetes; order Actinomycetales; family Microbacteriaceae; genus Leucobacter; species Leucobacter soli_B. Next base: position 9,574 of record JBEBWI010000047.1, read on the forward strand.
CTCACCGTGGAACTACCCGCTCATGCTGCTGCTGTCACCGCTCGTGGGGGCGCTCTCGGCGGGCAACGCGGTCATTCTGAAGCCCAGCGAACTCGCACCGGCGACGAGCCGGCTGATCGGCATGCTCGTGCCCGACTATCTCGACCGCCGCGCCGTTGCCGTGGTCGAGGGCGGGGTCGAGCCGACCACGGCGCTGCTGAAGGAGCGTTTCGACCACATCTTCTATACGGGCAGCGGGCGCGTCGGGCGCATCATCGCGCGCGCGGCGGCCGAGCACCTGACCCCGGTCACCCTCGAACTCGGCGGCAAGTCTCCGGTCTTCGTCGACGAGACCGTGCCGCTCGCCGACGCGGCGAAGCGCATCGTCTGGGCGAAGTTCTTGAACTCGGGGCAGACCTGTGTCGCGCCCGACTACGTGCTCGGCAGTCGCGCGGTGCTGCACGCCCTCGCGCCGCACCTGGCCGCAGCGATCCACGAACTCTATGGCAGCTCGGTGCAGCGAAACCCGGATTACGGGCGCATCGTGAACGACGCGCAGTTCGAGCGTCTGGTCGGGTATCTCGGCGACGGCGAGATCGTGGCGGGCGGCGGCCACGACGCCGCGGACCGGTTCATCGAGCCGACGGTGCTCGCAGGGGTCTCCCGAGACGCCGCTGTGATGCGCGACGAGATATTCGGGCCGATCCTGCCGCTCGTCGAGGTCGAAGATCTCGACGACGCCCTGGGCTTCGTCACCGGGCGCGACAAGCCCCTCGCCGCCTACGTGTTCAGCCACGACCGGGCCACCCGTGGGCGCTGGGAGGCCGAGACCAGTTCGGGCGCCCTCACCTACGGCGCGCCGGTGCTGCACCTGACCGTTCAGGGTCTGCCCTTCGGCGGTGTGGGAGAGAGCGGCCAGGGCGCCTACCACGGCGAGCGCTCGTTCCTGACGTTCAGCCACGAGAAGGCGGTGCTGTCGAAGCCGTTGCAGCCCGACACTCTCGGCCCGACCGTCATGCCCCCCTACACCGCGGCGAAGGAGACCCTGGCGAGACGCTGGCTCGGCAAGCTGCGATAGCCCGCCGAACGCCTGGCGGAACAGGCATATGAGCCCGCATGCGTCTGCGCGAGGTCGCGCTCGCTAGGATGAGTCCGTGGAAGACCAGAAGGCGCCTGATCGCGCGGAATCGGAACTGCCGCTGGGTGTGCGCGTCGCGGCGGCGTGGTCGTGGCGCCTGATTCTGATCAGCATCGCAGTGGCGGGCCTGCTCTGGCTCATCGTGCAGGTGCGGGTGCTCGTGGTGCCGCTCATGGTCGCCATGCTGCTGACGGCGCTGCTGCAGCCCATCGTCTCGTACGTCGTGCGGCGGGGCCTGCCGCGCTGGGTGGGCGTGGTGACGGCGCTCGTGACCCTGATCGTTGCGATGTTCGCGCTCATCTGGCTGATCGTGAGCCAGTTCCGCAGCGGCCTGGGCGACGTGGCGCGGCGCTCGACCGTCGCCTGGAACGACTTCCTCGAGTGGATCGAGTCGGGCCCGCTCGGGCTCAGCGCCGATCAGATCAACGGCTACATCGAGCAGCTCGTGCACACCATCGAGACCCACCAGTCGGAGCTGTGGACGGGAGCGCTCGCGGTCACGACGACGGCGGGCCAGCTCGTCACCGGCACACTGCTCACGGCCTTCTCCCTCATCTTCCTGCTGATCGACGGCCGGCGCATCTGGTTCTGGGTGCTCGGCTTCCTGCCGAAGGCTGCGCACGCGCCCGTGCACCACGCGGGGCTCGCCGGGTGGATCTCGGTGGGCCAGTACGTGCGCGTGCAGATCTTCGTCGCGTTCGTAGACGCCGTCGGCATCGGTCTGGGCGCGGCGATTCTCGGCGTTCCGCTGCCGATCCCCATCGCAATCCTCGTGTTCTTCGGCTCGTTCATCCCCTTCCTCGGCGCCATCACCACCGGTGCGCTCGCGGTGTTCATCGCGCTCGTCTACAACGGGCCGGTCAACGCGCTGCTCATGCTCGGCGTCGTCATCCTGGTGAACCAGATCGAGGGTCACGTGCTGCAGCCGCTCGTCATGGGGAACGCGGTGCGCGTGCACCCGCTGGGCGTGGTACTCGCCGTCTCGGCCGGTGCACTGCTCGCCGGCATTCCGGGCGCGCTGTTCGCGGTTCCCATCGCCGCCTCCGCGAGCGCGATCGTGAACGCGCTCGTCGAACGCAGGTGGAATCCGGATGAGGATCCCGTCGCCGACTTCTTACGCCGAGACAAGACGTACCGCAAGGCGCGACAACGAGCCCGGAAGCTCGCGCGCATCACCCGCAGGGAAGGAACCGCATGAACGAGCAGGCTGTCTCAGGGCCCGCCGCCACCCCGAACTCCGGGGCCTCGCTGGTGCCCGAGCTCTCGGAGTTCGAACGGGTGGCGGGCATCGTGCACCGCGTCGCACGGTCCACCCCGCTGGAGTCGTCTCGGTTCCTCGCCGAGATTCTCGGCGTGCCGAAGGTCTACCTCAAGTGCGAGAACCTGCAGCGCACCGGCGCATACAAGCTGCGCGGCGCCTACAACCGGCTCGTGGAGCTGACGCCCGAGGAGCGCGCGCGCGGCGTGGTCGCGGCATCGGCCGGCAACCACGCGCAGGGCGTGGCCTTCGCCGCCCGAGAGCTCGGCATCGCCGCCACGATCTTCATGCCGCTCGGCGTCGCCCTGCCGAAGCTGCAGGCGACCCGCCGCTACGGTGCCGAGGTCAAGCTCGTCGGTGACAACTTCGACGCCACACTCGAGGCGGCCCGCGAGTTCGTCGAACAGACCGGGGCGATCTTCATCGCGCCCTTCGACCACCCCGCCGTGATTCTCGGGCAGGGCACCGTGGCGCTCGAGATGCTCGAGGAGGCGCCAGACATCGAGACGCTCGTGGTGCCCATCGGCGGTGGCGGGCTGATCTCCGGCGTCGCGGCCGCGGCCAAACGGGTCGCCGAGCGCGATGGACGCACGATCCGTATCATCGGCGTACAGGCAGAGAACACCGCCTCCTTCACCCCCTCGCTCGAGGCCGGAGAGCCGGTGACCATCACGACCGGGCCGACGATCGCCGACGGCATCGCGGTGGCGCGACCCGGCGACCTCACCTTTCAGATGGTGCGGGAGCTCGTCGACGAGATCGTCACCGTCAGTGACGACGACATCGCCCGCGCGATCGTCACGCTGATCGAGCGCACCAAGCTCGTCGTGGAACCGGCGGGTGCGGCCGGAGTCGCTGCCCTGCTCACGGGCAAGATCAACGCGACCGGGCCGACCGCGACGATCCTGTCGGGCGGCAACATCGACCCGCTGCTGCTGCAGCGCGTGATCGGCCACGGCCTCTCGGCTTCCTCCCGCTACCTCAAGCTGCGCATCCTGCTCCCAGACATTCCCGGGCAGCTCGTGCGCACAGCGAGCATCGTGGCGAGCAAGAACGCGAACGTCGTCGAGGTCGTCCACACCCGGCACGCCACCGAATTGCCGATCAGTGATGTGGAACTCGAACTCCACATCGAGACGCGCGGTGTCGAGCACGGGCAGGAGGTGGTGAGCGCCCTTCGCGACGCGGGCTACCGCGTGAGGGTCGGCGAACGCTACTGATCTCCGTACGACTGCGGGCCCTCGGTGATGCACCGAGGGCCCGCAGTTCGGTCCGGGCGCTACTCGTTCCCGGCCGGTGTCAGGTCTCAGCCGGTGAAGGTCTCGACACCGAGGATCTTCACGTCGATCTCTTTGCCGTTCGGCGCATGGTAGCTGGCCGTGTCGCCGATCTTGAGGCCCAGGATGGCGGCGCCCAGCGGGCTCTCGGCACTGTAGACGTCCAGGCCGCTTCCGTCGGCGATCTCGCGGTTGCCGAGGAGGAAGCGCTCCTCGTCGCCCCAGATCTCGGCCGAGATCACCGTGCCGATCTCGACGATGCCGCGGCTCTCCGGCGCCTCGCCGACGACCGCGTGCTTGAGCAGCTCCGTGAGGTCGCGGATGCGGGCCTCCATCTTGCCCTGCTCGTCCTTTGCAGCATGGTAGCCGCCGTTCTCCTTGAGGTCGCCCTCCTCGCGCGCGGCCTCGATGCGAGCAGCGATGTCTCGTCGGCCCGGCCCCGACAGCTCGTCGAGCTCCGCCTTGAGCCGGTCGTAGGCGTCCTGGGTGAGCCAGGTCTGCTTCTCTGCCATGCTGCCTCCTAAGGTCTGGCACTGCGGTACTCGCAGATGTAGCTGTGCCCCGGCAGTGCCGGGGCGTAGAGGAAAGACTAGCAGTCGGTCCGCGGAGAGTGCCGGAAGCCGCACGGAAGCCGCGGGAGCGGCGACCCGGCCGAGATCACTCCGATTCGGTGACGACCCAGCAGGAGCGCACGGTGCCCGTCGTCGCGGGGTAGGTCGTGACGAGCGTCTGCTCGAAGCGGCGGGTGCGCTGCTCCGACGGCTCCAGCTCGAGGGTGCGCGCGCCGACCGTGGCGTACGAGGTGCTGAGCGCCTCGAGGGTGCAGGCGACCCGCGCCTGCGCGGGCGCCGTCACCTCGTAGGAGACGGTCACTTCGCGGTCGCTGTCGACCGAGTAGGCCAGGTCGCGGAACTCGACGGTGCTCGAGTGCTGCCAACCGCTGAACAGGAGGAAGGCGAGGCCGGCGAGAACGGCGCCACCACCCACGATCCACCCGAGACGCTTGTCGATGCTGCGACGCTTGCCGCGCCCGTACCGCTCCTCGATCGTCCGCGCCGCGGTGTCAGCCGTCTGCGTCACGGGTTCCTCCGAAGTTGGGCAAGTAGAGTAGGGGCTCTGGCCAGCGTACCGGGCGCTCCCGGGAGTCACATGAGAGGTCGCCGATGGCGCTGAGGTTGATCGCGGTGCACGCGCATCCCGACGATGAGTCGAGCAAGGGGGCTGCGACCTACGCGCACTACCTCGACCAGGGCGCCGAAGTGCTGATCGTGAGTTGCACCGGAGGCGAGCGCGGCGACGTGCTCAACGAGCTCGTGGCACGCGACCCGAAGAGCCGCCGCGACCTCGCGGGGCTGCGGCGCGCCGAGATGGATCACGCGCGCGCGATCATCGGATTCCAGCACCGCTGGCTCGGGTATCAGGATTCGGGGCTGCCTCCCGCGGGCACCGAGGTGCCGGCCGGAAGCTTCGCCGACATTCCGGTCGAGGTGTCGGCGGAGGCGCTCGTACGCGTCGTGCGCGAGTTCCGGCCGCACGTCATGATCACCTACAACGAGCAGGGCGGGTACCCGCACCCCGATCACATCCGGTGCCACGAGATCTCGAAGCACGCGTGGGAGGTCTCGGGCGATGCCGAGTCATACCCCGAGGCCGGCGAGCCGTGGGCGATCAAAAAGCTCTACTACGAATCGATCTTCAACCCCGAGCGCATGCTGCGGGTCTTCGGGGCGCTGCGAGAGCGCGACCCCGAGTCGCCGCTGATCGCCCAGTTCGAGCAGATGGTCGAACGATTCCAGAGTCGCCCGACCGACGTGACCGCGCGGGTCGAGGTCGGGCGCTTCTTCGAGCGTCGAGACGAGGCGCTGCGCGCGCATGCGAGCCAGGTCGCGCCCGACAGTTCGTTCTTCTTCTGGCCGAACGATCTGCAGCGCGACGCCTGGCCCTACGAAGATTACCGACTCGCCGCCTCCAGGGTGGCGACGAGCGAGTTCGAAGCAGACCTGTTCCAGGGAATCGAGAAGGAGACGGCATGAGCATCGTGGCGATCGGAGCGGCGGGCGCGTTCGTCGCCGAGGAGACGGCCCAGTTCGATCCGAACGCGGTGACTCCCGGGGTGCTCGGATTCGCGTTCACGGCGCTGTTCGCCCTGGCGGTCATCCTGCTCGGCATCAGCCTGGTGCGGCGTCTGCGTCGCAACCAGTACCGGCACGAGATCCGGCAGGAACTCGAGGCCGAGCTCAGCGAGCGCGATGCTGCGACCCGGGGCGACGGGGCGGCGGATCGCGGTGCCGAGGCCGGCCCGGGCGCCGCCTCGGGCAACGACCCCGCCGCCGACTCGCGCGGCTAGCGGGGCGTCGTGAGCTCCGAGGCCGTCGCGGTCGATCCGCGGCGCGTGCTCGCCGAGGTATTCGGCTACGACTCGTTCCGGGGCGACCAGGAGGAGATCGTTCGTCACGTCGTCGGCGGGGGCGACGCAGTCGTGCTCATGCCCACGGGCGGCGGCAAATCCATCTGCTACCAGATCCCGTCGCTGTGCCGCGAGGGCACGGGCATCGTGCTGTCGCCGCTGGTGGCGCTCATGCACGACCAAGTCGCCGCGCTGCGCCTCGCCGGGGTGCGCGCGGCCGCCCTGAACTCTGCGATGAGCGGCGCCGAGCGTATCGCCGTCGAAGCGGCGTACCGGGCGGGCGAGCTCGATCTGCTCTACCTCGCTCCCGAGCGGCTCTCGTCGCCGGGCACGGTGGAGCTTCTGGGCAGCGCCACGATCGCGCTCTTCGCCATCGACGAGGCCCACTGCGTCTCCCAATGGGGGCACGACTTCCGCCCCGACTACCTGCGGCTCGGCGCGCTCGCCGAGCACTGGCCCGACGTGCCGCGCGTCGCGCTCACCGCCACCGCGACTCCGGCCACGCATCGCGAGATCACCGAGCGGCTGCACCTCGAGCGCGCGCGGCACTTCGTGTCGAGTTTCGACCGGCCGAACATCAGATACCGCATCGAGCCGAAGGGCACGGTGCGTCAGCAGCTGGTCGATTTCGTCACCCGCGAGCACGCCGGCGAGGCGGGCATCGTGTACGCGCTGAGTCGGAAGCGGGTGGAGCAGGCCGCAGGCTGGTTGCGCGAGTCCGGTGTCGACGCGGTCGCCTATCACGCGGGCCTTCCGGCAGAAGAACGGCTGAACGCTCAGACGCGATTTCTGCGTGAGGACGGCGTGGTCGTCGTCGCGACCATCGCGTTCGGCATGGGCGTGGACAAGCCCGACGTGCGCTTCGTCGCCCACGTGGATCTGCCGAAGTCGGTCGAGGGGTACTACCAGGAGACGGGTCGCGCGGGTCGGGACGGCGAGCCCTCAGAGGCTTGGATGGCCTACGGCCTCGCCGATGTCGTGCAGCAGCGGCAACTGATCGAGAGATCGGACGGCGACGACTCGGTGAAGCGGAACCAGCTGAGCCATCTGAACCATATGCTCGCCCTGTGCGAGACCACCGGGTGCCGCCGTGCGTTCCTGCTGCGGTACTTCACCGGGGAGCAGGGCCCCGGATCGGGCTCCGCCTCCGGGGCGGGCGCGGCCTCCGCGATTCCCGACTCCTGCGGCAACTGCGACGTCTGCATCGACCCGCCGAAACTGTGGGATGCGACGATTCCCGCCCAGAAGCTGCTCTCCACGGTGGTACGCATCGGCAAGGAACGCGGGCGCACCTTCGCGGCCGGTCAGCACATTGATGTGCTGCGCGGAGTGCAATCGGAGCGGGTGCAGCAATTGCGGCTCGATGAGATCTCGACCTGGGGCATCGGCGCCGATCTCTCGGCGGTGCAGTGGCGCGGGGTCGCGCGCCACCTTCTGGCGATCGGCGCGCTCGAGAGCCGCGGGGAGTGGGGCGTGCTCGCCCCGACCGACGCGGCGAAGGCGATCCTCCGCGGCGAGGCCGGTGTCCTGATGCGCGAGGAGGTGCTCGCGCGACGCGGCTCCGGCTCGGCCGGCTCCGCCGCGAAGAAGCGGGCGGCGGCCGCGGTCGATCTCGATGAGGCGCAGCTCGTGCGCTTCGAGCGCCTGCGCGAATGGCGGTTCAGCGAGGCGCAGCAGCAGGGTGTGCCGAGCTACGTGGTCTTCAACGATGCCACGCTGCGCGCGCTCGCAGTGCACCGGCCAGGCACCGCGGAGGCGCTGCTCGATATCCCGGGTATTGGCGAGGCGAAGCGCGAACGCTACGGAGAAGCGGTGCTTCAGCTCCTGGGCGACTGAGGAACCGTACACACATGCTTCGGTGAAACTGTGGTTTCCGTACACTCGAAGCATGACCGATCGCGCGCCCACCGCCTCATTCCCGGAGCCCGACAGCCTGTCGCTCCCGCTGTTGGAGGATGCGCTCGAGCACCGCCACCTCGAACCGCAGCCCGAACTGAAGCCGCGCTGGCGGGGGTGGATCCACGCGGGTACCTTCCCCGTGGCCGTCGCTGCGGGCATCGTGCTCATCTCGCTCGCTCACGGCCCGGTCGCGAAGTGGGCCGCCGCGGTCTTCATGTTCACGAGCATGATGCTCTTCGGCATCTCCGCCCTGTACCACCGCTTCAACTGGAGCCCGAGCACGAAGCGGGTGTTCCGCCGCCTCGACCACGCCAACATCTTCCTGCTGATCGCGGGCACCTACACGCCGATCTCCCTGCTCGCGCTGCCGCTCGACAAGGGCGTGCTCCTGCTGTGCCTCGTCTGGGCCGGGGCGCTCGTCGGCATCGGCTTCCGCGTCTTCTGGATCGGGGCCCCGCGTTGGCTGTACGTGCCGCTCTACGTGCTCCTGGGTTGGGCCGCGGTGATGTTCATCGTCGACATCTACAACGCCAACCCCGCCTCGATGATCCTCGTGATCGTCGGCGGCCTGCTCTACACCCTCGGTTCCGTGGTCTACGGGATGAAGCGCCCCAACCCGTTCCCGGGCGTCTTCGGCTTCCACGAGATCTTCCACGCGCTCACCGTGCTCGCCTTCCTGTGCCACTGGACCGCATCGTTGCTCGTCGCCCTCGACCCGGTCTATCTGCGCTAGTTTCCCGCGCTCGTCTCCCGCGCGCATAGGCGCAGCCGATACACTCTGAGGG
>JBEBWI010000048.1:0-18258 GCA_040392345.1 Leucobacter soli
TCGTCGTCTTGCCGCAACCGGAGGGGCCGACGAAGACGGTGATCTTCTGGGCGGGGCAGGTGAATGAGACTCCGTCGACGGCTACGGTGCCGTCAGCGTAGCGCTTGACAACATCCGTGAATTCGATTGAGGCCTCGGAGGCATCCAGTTGGTTCCAGTTCAGTCTGGTTGTGCGTGTTGAAGTCGGCACTGTGGTGGTCATCGTTGATCACTTTCGTTTCAGGAGACGTGTTCCATGAAACCAAGGGAAGATTCGAAGGTCAACTGCATGTCGGACATATAATGTCCGACATGCAGACAGCTAGGAGCCTTGCAGGCGCGGGGCAGAACCAGTCGGTGATTCGGGCGTTCGCTGCGTTGGAGGCAGTGGCGTCGGGCCAGGGCGCGGGAGTGCCCACCTCGGAGATCGTGCTTGCGACCGGCCTGCCGAGATCGACTGCGTTGCGCACGCTGGCGACGCTTCTCGAACTCGGTGTCGTGGATCGGCAGGGAGACGGCAGCTGGGTCATCGGAGCGCGCATGCTGGAGCTCTCGCTCCCGACCTCGCCGCTGTTGCGCGTGCGTGATGAATGCCGCCGCATACTCTTGGCGCTATCGGAAGAAGTCGGGGAGACATCGATGCTCGCGATCCCCTATGGCGACCACGCCGCTCGCATCGTGGCCGAGGTCGAGGGCAATCAGCTGCTCGGCGTGCGGTCGCGCTGGGAGGGAAGGGTCGTCGCGCATTCGGCTTCGGGCTTCGTGCGCACAGTGCTCGCGGAACAGCCTGAGGATCGGATCCGGCTCTATCTGGAATCGATGGATCATCCCCGACGTACCCCGGACACGAAGACCGACATCGAAGAACTCGTCGAAGCGATCCTTCTCATTCGCAAGCAAGGCCATTCGGCGGTGGTCAACGAACTCGAGAGCGGCATCGCGGGTGTCGGCATGAGCATTCGCTACGAGGGGCAGCTTGTGGGCATGCTCGCCGTCTACCTGCCCACGATCCGGCTGACCGCGGGGTTGCACGCGCACATATTGGAAAGTCTGCAGTCAGCGGCTGCCGAGATGTCTGCAGCGATCGCCGCCTGAAGACCGCAGCGCACCGACCGGGTGGGTAGGGGGAGGCAAGTGGGCTCCACCCTCCCCGCTCGCCGGAGCGACCCCCGACTCGGACCCCGAGCCCCGCCTCTACCCGGCGAACTGCGCCCGCAGGTCGGCCTTGCGGATCTTCCCCGACGCGGTGCGCGGGAACTCGTCGATCACGATGACGCGCTTCGGCAGCTTGTAGCGGGCCAGCTTGCCGTCGAGTGCGGCCCGAACGGCATCGGTGGAGACGGTGTCCGGATCCACCCCGCCGCGCACTGTGAGCACAGCCCACGGCACCTCGCCCCACCGCTCGTCGGGCACCCCGATCACGGCGGCGCCGTTGACGCCGGGAAGGCTGTACAGGTGATCCTCGATCTCTGCCGGGTAGATGTTCTCGCCGCCCGAGATGATCATGTCCTTCAACCGGTCGGAGATGAAGAGATAGCCGTCTTCGTCGAGGTAACCGAGGTCGCCCGAACGGAACCAGCCGTCCGGGGTCAGAGAAGCGGCGGTCGCCTCGGGCAGCCCGTGGTAGCCGAGGAAGACGTTGGGGCCGCGCACCTCGATCTCCCCGACCGTTCCACGTGGAACAACGCCACCCGCCTCGGTGTCGGCGATGCGCACGTCGGCGAAGAAATGGGGGAGCCCCACGCTGCCCTGCTTCTCGCGGCTCATCTCGGGAACGAGGAAGGTCGCGCCGGGCGAGGTCTCGGTCATGCCGTATCCCTGGGAGAAGCCCAGCCCGCGCGCCTCGTACGCGTCGAGGATGCGCGTCGGAACCGCCGAACCGCCGCACGTGAGCTTCGTGAGGCTCGAGATGTCGGTGGTCGCCCAGCTCTCATGGTCGGCCATGAGCTGGTACGTGGTCGGCACACCGCTGAGGCTCGTGACCCGGTACCGCTCGATGAGTTCGAGTGCGCGCCCGGCGTCGAAGCCCTGCTCGAGTACCAGTGTGGCGCCCTTCAGGATGATGGGCAGCGCCCCCATGCCGAGCGCCGCAGCGTGGAAGAGCGGCGAGATCATCAGTGCGACGTCGCCGCGCACGAGGTCGCAGTCGAGTACGGTGTGAATGCTCACCCAGGTGAGGTTTCCGTGGCTGAGCACCGCGCCCTTGGCCTTGCCGGTGGTGCCCGAGGTGTACATGATCATCGCCGGGTCGTCGAGCTCGACCGCCGCGTCGATATGCCCGTGAGAGCCCGCGCGTAGCAGCGCGCGCAGTCCGGGCTCGCCGTCGACGCCCTCCTCGCCGGTCTGCAGTCGGTGCGCGACTCCTGCGCGAGCGGCAACCTCGGTGACGACGCCGGCGAACTCGGCGCCGTGCACGAGTACCCGTGCCCCGCTGTCGGCCAGCACATGCTCGATCTCGGGAGGTGCGAGCCGGGTGTTCACCGGCACGAAGACCGCCCCGAGCTGCGCGCACCCGAACAGTGTGATCAGAAACTCTGGGCAGTTCTCGCCGAGAAACGCGACCGCGTCGCCCTTGCGAACGCCGTGCTGGTGCAGCAGCCCCGACATGGAGTCGGTGTCGTCGGCGAGCTGTCGGTACGTCATCTCGCTGCCGTCGCCGTAGACCAGGGCGACTTTATCGGGGGCGGCTTGGCGGCGCTTCGGAAGCCAGGCGCCGAGTCCGTGGTTCTGCATGGGTGCTCTCCATCGAGATCTGGTGAGTGGTGAGTGGGCTGGACAGGGCAGGCGTATCAGGCGCTGCCGGGGTGTGGATCGCCGCGCACGGCAGGGTGCGCGGCGTCGGGCGGGCGGTGTGCCGGCTGGGTACGGTGCGGCCGGACACGACCGTGGGACTCCCGAGATCGAAGCCCGCCGGGGTCAGACGTCCGCGCCGGCGAGGGTGCGGAGAATCGACGACAGACGCTGCGCATCCTCGGGCGGAAGGATGGAGAACCAGTGATCCTCGGACACGTGCACCGCGGCCCGTGCCTGTTGCACGGTCTTCCGGCCCTCCTCCGTCGCGACGACGACGTTCGCGCGGCGGTCGCGCGGGTCGGGCTCGCGGGTGACGAGCCCGCGCTTCTCGAGGAAGTCCACCAGCGAGACGATCTGGCTCGGGTCGAGTTGGAGGAACTCGGATAGTTCGCGTTGCGACGGCCTCGCGTCGGTCGCGGCGATCGCGAGCACGGAGTAGTGCCGGATCTTGAAGCCGAAATCGGCGAGGGCGACGTTCACGCGCGAGAGGGAGAGGGCGTTGGCGCGCGCCAGGAGGAACGCGAGGTCATCGCCCACCGTGGTGCCCCACAGTCGGTCGCTTCCGTGCTCGATCGTCGTCGATTCTGCGGTCGTGTCTGCCATGGGTCGAGTGTACTTGATTACAAGATGAAAACTATAGTTGACAAATTCAAGTATTGTGGGTTTAGATGAATCGCAACCACCACCCAGGGAGGGTCAATGACGACAATCATTAACTACACCGATCTGCCCGACTTCGTCGGCAAAGAACTCGGCTACACCGACTGGTTCGAGGTCACGCAGGACCGCGTCAACCTCTTCGCCGACGCGGCCGACGACCACCAGTGGATCCACGTCGACCCCGAGCGGGCCACCAAGGAGAGCCCGTTCGGCGCCCCCATCGCGCACGGCTTCCTCACCCTCTCGCTGCTCATTCCGCTGCAGACCTCGCTCTTCGACATCGAAGGCGTCAGCACGAAGGTCAACTACGGTCTCGACAAGGTGCGCTTCATCTCGCCGGTGAAGGTCGGTTCGAAGATTCGCCTCACCGCCGTCATCGCAGACCTCGCCGAGGTGCCGGGCGGCTACCAGGCCACCATCGACGTCACGATCGAGATCGAGGGCGGCGAGAAGCCCGCGCTGATCGCCCGCAGCCTGCAGCGATTCTACGCATAGCCCCGGCCCTACCCATTACGTGATCGCACCGTGACCCGCGGTGCGATCCGCCGACCGATAATCGAATGACCGTGGGAGACCGTATCGGTACTCCCACAGCTTCCAGACAAAGGAGTCAACGAAGATGAAGAAACTACGTCTGCCGGCCCTCGCGGCCCTCGCAGCCACCGCCGCCCTCGTGCTGAGCGCATGCTCGGGCGGGTCGCTCAGCGGCGACAGCGGTTCGAGCGGATCCACCGGTTCGAACGATTCGGGTGAGCTCACCAAGGTCGTCGTCGGCGTGCTCCCCATCGCACCGGCCGCCGCAGTGCAGCTCGGCATCGACCAGGGGATCTTCGAGAAGCACGGCCTCGACGTCGACCTGCAGCTGGGCGACGGCGGCGCTGCGCTGCTGCCGGCCGTGTCGAGCGGCTCGATGCAGTTCGCAGTCGGCAACCCGCTCTCGGTGCTCACCGCGGCCAGCCAGGGCCTCGACATGCGCATCGTCTCGGGCTACTCCCGCAACTACGAGAGCCCGAGCGATCCTGAAGATGCGGCGCCGTCGGGCATCACCGTGCGCTCGGATTCGGGCATCACCCGCTGGAAGGATCTCGAGGGCAAGACCGTCGCGATCAATGCGCTGAACACCCAGGGCGACCTCGGTGTGAAGGCGCTGGTGCAGGAGGACGGGGGCGACCCGGGTCTCGTCAAGTTCATCGAGATCGCGTTCCCCGATCAGCTCGCGCAGCTCGAGCAGGGCAACATCGACGCGTCGTGGACGCCGGAGCCGTTCCTCTCGAAGGCGCGCGCGACCGAGGGAATCGAGTTCCTCGGCGATCCGCTGCGGGCGATCGACGGCCTGTACACCATGGTGACCTTCACCTCGGGCGACTTCGCCGAGAAGAACCCCGAGGTCGTGGCCGCCTTCCGCGCCGCGATCATCGAGACCGCTGAGGCCGCGATGGCCGACACCGCGGCCTTCCGCGCCGCGGTCGTCTCGCACACCGGCATGGATGCCGCGGTCGTCGAAGGCATCAACCTCGAGTACATCTCGGGTGAACTCGATCCGAACGTCATCGAAGAACTCAGCATCACAGCGCTCGACTTCGGCTTCATCGAGTCGCAGCCCGATCTCAGCAAGGTGATTCTGGCCGAGTAGGCGCGACCGGGGTGCGGGGTACCGCCCCGCACCCCGGCTCACCATCGGAGCCAGAGAATTCAGCGGAGTTCAGAGAGGAAATCCCGTGCAGAACGAGGGCATCGGTCCGTGGATCGAACGGAAGCGCGAGCGTTCGCGGGGCGTGGTCGCTCTCGTGTTCGGCGAGCAGCGCATCACCTACGATGAGCTGGCCGAGCGCATCGCACGCCTGAGCAGCGCGCTGCGGGATCGTGGTGTGTCGAAGGGCGATCGGGTCGCCTACCTCGGCAACAACCACCCGTCGTTCCTCGAGACGCTCTTCGCTGTGGCAAGCCTCGGCGCGGTCTTCGTGCCGTTGAACACGCGGCTCGCCGCTCCCGAGCTCGAGTACATGCTCGAGAACTCCGGGGCCTCGCTGTTCGTGTTCCAGCACGAACTCTCCGAGCTGGCGCGCGCCGCCGGCTGGTCCACGCAGATCGAGCGACGCATCGTCGTCGGCGGCGAGGCGGTCCCCGGCATCGAGGAGTTCGAGGCGGTCGTCGCCTCTGGCGAGGACCGTCAGGTGGAGGCCGAGGTCGCGCTCGACGACCCCGCGATCATCCTCTACACCTCGGGCACCACCGGTCATCCGAAGGGGGCGGTGATCTCGCACGGCAACATCACCTGGAACTCCTTCAACGTGATGGTCGACTACGGAGTGTCTCCGGGGGAGCGGGTGCTGCTCATCTCGCCGATGTTCCATGTCGCCGCCCTCTCGAACGGCGCGATCGCGGTGCTGCTGCAGGGCGGCACGGTGGTGGTGCACGAACGGTTCGAACCCGGTGCCGTGCTCGAGACCATCGAGGCCGAGCGCATCACCATGCTCGCCGGGGTACCGACGACCTATCAGATGCTGCAGGAGCATCCCGACTGGGATTCGACAGACATCAGCAGCCTGCGCCGCCTCACCTGCGGCGGTTCCGCGGTGCCCGAGCGGATCATGGCAGCCTACGAGGAGCGCGGGCTCGGCTTCTCGGTGGGGTACGGCATGACCGAGACCTCGCCGGGTACGACCGCGCTGCCCGCCGACAAGGCGATGCTCAAGGTCGGGTCGTCGGGGCTCAGGCACTTCTTCACCGACGTCAAGATCGTCGACGGCTCGGGCGACGAGCTGCCGCCGGGCGAGGTCGGTGAGATCTGGGTGCGCGGCCCCAATGTCATCAGCGGCTACTGGCAGAACCCCGAGGCGACCGCCTCGTCGTTCGTCGACGGCTGGTTCCGATCCGGCGACCTCGGGTACTTCGACGAGGACGGGTACATCTTCATCTCCGACCGGCTGAAAGACATGATCATCTCGGGCGGCGAGAACATCTATTCGGCGGAGGTCGAGGGCATCATCATGGAGATTCCCTCCATCGCCGCGGTGGCTCTCGTCGGCGTCCCCGATCAGAAGTGGGGCGAGGTGCCCCACGCCTACGTGCAGCCGAAGCCCGGCGAGACGGTCGCCGGCGATGAGATCGTGTCGCACCTGTCGGGCCGCCTTGCGAAGTACAAGATCCCACGCGAGATCCACTTCGTCGACGACTTCCCCCGTACCGCGAGCGGCAAGATTCGCAAGAACGACTTGCGGTCGACGGTACTCGCAACTGATTCCTAAGGAGCCGACTTCATGACCAGTGAGTCCCTGACGCTGGAGACCCCCACGCAGGTGGTCGCCGTTGCGCGGGCGAACACCAGGAAGCGGAAGGGGCGGCCCAAGCGGCTGCTGCTCGGCCTCGCCGGCATCCTGACGCTGCTCGCGGTGTGGGAGATCGCGGCCCGCGTCGGCATCGTCGACGCGCGCTTCCTCCCCCCGCCCACCGAGGTGATCCCGGCCTTCTTCACGATTCTGACCTTCGGCGACTTCTGGGCGGCGGTCGGCAGTACGATGCTGGCCTGGGCCATCGGCCTTCTGAGCGCACTCGTCGCAGGTACGGTGCTCGGTGTCGTGGTGGGGCTCTCGCCCTTCCTGCGTCGGGCTACGCACTCGACCGTCGAGTTCCTGCGCCCGATTCCTTCGGTGGCGCTCATCCCGCTCGCGGTGCTGCTGTTCGGCGTGCAGATGCAGGCCGCGCTGATGCTCATCATCTACGCCTGCTTCTGGCAGATCTTCATCCAGGTGCTCTACGGCGTCGCCGATGTGGATCAGGTGGCGATGGCCACCGGCCGCAGCTACGGCTTCAGCAAGTGGCAGCGCATCCGCTACATCGTCTTCCCGACGATGCTGCCATACCTGATGACGGGCCTGCGGCTCGCGGCCGCCGTCGCGTTGATCCTCGCGGTCACCGCCCAGCTGCTCATCGGAACGCACGGGCTCGGCCTCGAGATATCGAAGGCCCAAAACGGCGGCCAGTACGTCGTCATGTACGCACTGATCGTCGCCACCGGCATGCTCGGCGTGCTCATCAACCTCGGCGCCCGCGCGCTCGAGCGGTGGCAGTTGGCCTGGCACGAATCGGTTCGAGGGGAGATCAACGCATGAAGAAGCTGCTCATCGGGCTCGGGTTCGCACTCGGCCTCCCCGTCATCCTCATCGCGCTGTGGTGGATCGGGACCATCGTGTCGCCGAGCTTCTTCGTGCCGACGCCGCCCGAGCTCGTCGTCACGTTCTTCGAGACCTGGATCGGCCCGCGCATCTGGGTCGACGTGCTGCCGAGCATCGGCAGGTTCCTCGCGGGTGTGACCATCGCGATCGTGCTCGGCATCGTGCTCGGCATGCTCGTCGGCCTCAACCAGACGCTGCGCTCCTTCACCGAGCCGGTCTTCGAGTTCTTCCGCGCGCTCCCGCCCCCGGTGCTCATCCCCGTGCTGCTGCTGCTCTTCGGCACCACGGACTGGATGAAGATCGGCATCATCGCGCTCGCGGCGATCTGGCCGGTGCTGCTCAACACGGTCGAGGGCGTGCGCGCCGCCGACTCGGTGCAGTCCGACACGAGTCGGTCGTACGGCATCTCTGGCTTCAATCGGGTGCGGTACCAGGTGCTGCCCTCCGCCTCGCCTCAGATCTTCGCCGGTGTGCGGCAGAGCCTGCCCATCGGCCTGATGCTGATGATCATCTCGGAGATGTTCGCCTCGAGCTCGGGCCTCGGGTTCTCCGTGATCCAGTTCCAGCGCCGCTTCGCGATTCCCGAGATGTGGTCGGGCATCCTGGTGCTGGGCCTTCTCGGCGTCGCCGTCGCCGCCATCTTCCGTTTCGTGGAGCGCCGCGTGCTCCGCTGGTACCACCGATTGAAGGATCTTGAAAATGCAGCCTGAAACGCAGACCCCGCTCGACACCGTCTCATACGGGCGCACGCTGCCCCCGGAGGAGACCCTGCTCTCGGTGCGCAACCTGAAGAAGGTCTACCACACCGACGGCGGCGACATCGAGGCGGTGCGCAACCTCACCTTCGACCTCGGCAAGAACGAACTCACCTGTCTGGTCGGCCCGTCGGGTTCGGGCAAGACCACGCTGCTGAAGTGCATCGCCGGTCTGCTCGAACCGACCAGCGGCCAGGTGGTGCTCGACGGCAAGGAGGTGACCGCGCCGCCGAAGAAGATGGCCGTCGTCTTCCAGGAGTACGGCCGCTCGCTCTTCCCGTGGCTGCGCGTCGCCGAGAACGTCGAACTCCCGTTGAAGAACGCGGGCATGTCGAAGGCCGAGCGCGCTCCTCTCGTCGCCGAGGCGCTCGAGAACGTCGGACTTGGGCACGTGCCCAAGTCGTACCCGTGGCAGCTCTCCGGCGGCATGCAGCAGCGCGTCGCGATCGCTCGTGCCATCGCCTATCAGCCAGAGGTGCTGCTCATGGACGAGCCGTTCGCCGCGGTCGACGCGCAGACCCGCGCAGACCTGGAGGATCTGGTGCGCAAGGTGCGCAAGGACCTCGGCATCTCGGTGCTGTTCGTCACGCACGACATCGATGAGTCGGTCTACCTGGCCGAGCGCGTCATCATGCTGTCGAGCTCGCCGACGGTAGTGCAGGAAGACCTGGTGGTCGACCTTCCCGCCGAGCGGGACCAGCTCGAGACGCGCGCGCTGCCCCGATTCACGGAGCTGCGGCACCACGTGTACGAGCAGATCCAGCTCGCGAAGAGGGGATTCCGCTCTGACGCGGTCGTGATCGACGAGTGAGCCTCGCCCCCGAATCTGAGCCCCGGCGGATTCCGCCGGGGCTCATGCTCGCTCTCGGCTACGTCGCGATGGCCGCTGCGCTCGCGACCGACCTGTACCTGCCCGCGTTCCCCGATATCGCGGCCGATCTCGGGGTGGGCGCCGGGGCTGTGCAGTTCACGCTGACCGCGTTCCTCGGCGGCGCCGCGCTGGGCCAGCTCTTCGTGGGCTCCCTCTCAGACGCCCTCGGCCGCAAGCGAGTGCTCGTCGCCGCTTTCACGGTGTTCGTCGCCGCCGCGTTCGCGGCGGCGTTCAGCCCGTCGATCGAGGTGCTCGTCGCACTGCGCGCGGTGCAGGGCTTCTCCGGCGCCGCGGGAGCGGTGCTCGCTCGTGCGATCATCTCCGACATCGCCTCGCCCCGGGAGACCGCGAAGGCGTTCGGCACCCTCTTCGCGATGATGGCCCTCGGCCCCGCGTTCGCGAGCCCATTGGGCGCCTGGCTCACCGAGATCGGCGGGTGGCGGGTGACGCTCCTCGGGCTGGGCGTGCTCACCGCGGGCATGCTCGCGGTGGCGCTCCTCGTCGTTCCCGAGAGCCACCCGGTCGCCGCTCGGCACCCGTTCCGGGTGGGCGTGCTGCTGCGCAACCTGCTCCTGCTGCTGCGCCGGCCGGCGTTCCTGGCGTACGCGATCGCCTTCGGTGCGGGCTATGCGGCGATGATGGTCTACATCGGGTCGTCGTCGTTCATCGTGCAGGGGCTGCTCGGTACGACCCCGGTCGGCTATTCGTTGACCTTCGCGTTCGGTTCCGTTTCGTTCATGCTCGGCGCCTGGTGGAGCGGGCGGCTCGGCGGCCGCTATCCGGGCGCTCAGCTGCTGCGGGTGGGTCAGTTGCTGCAGGTCGCCGCCGGCGTCGCGCTGCTGCTGTTCGCCCTTTCAGGAGTGCTCGCCGGGCCCACCGGGCTGTGGGTCTGGGTACCGCTCGTCGCGGTGCTGAACGCCGGCACCGGCATGGTCATGTCGACGGCATCGGCCCTCGCGATCGCTCAGGCGGTCGGAATCACGGGTGCCGGGTCGGCGCTTGTGGGCTTCGGCCAGTTCGTGCTCGGTGCGATCGGTTCGCCGCTCGGCGGCATCTTCGGCCCGGGTACCGCGGTGCCCGCTGCGGCCGCGGTGCTCGTGCTCGCCGCGGTCTCGCTCGCGAGCGGGTTCGTCGCCTTCCGCGCGACGCGCTGAGACGCCGCTCGAGCTGACAAGCTCTCCCCGTGCCGCCCCGCCGCCCGCACGCACCCTCCGGCCTTCCCGCAATATGGCAGTAGGCGCCCCAGAATCTCGAAGTTTGGGGCGCCTACTGCCATATTGCGCGTGGGAGGCAGCGTCTCATTTCCATGCCGCGGGAAGAGAAGCCTGCCGCGGCCCCTTTCGGGTCGGGGTACTGCGCGTGGTCGGTGTACCGTGCTCATCCACCCCGCAGGTTGGCGGTAACCGCCCCAGAAACTCAAGATCTGGGGCGACGACTGCCAAGTTGCGCGGGGAGGGCGAGGAAGCGGAGGAAGCAGAGGAAGCAGAGGAAGCGCGGGCAAGCGCGGGCGACGCGCAACGAGAGAACGGCCGGTGCCGAGCGTCGGAATCGACGCCGGCGGCCGGCCGCTCTCTCAGCACGAGCGTGTCTAGAGCCCCAGCAGGCGCACCGCGTTGTCCTTCATGATGCCGGGCAGCGCCTCGGGCTTGATGGCGGTCTGGCCGATGTCGTTCAGCCAGCGCTCGGGGCTGATCATCGGGTAGTCGCTGCCGAAGAGCACCCGGTTCTTCAAGAAGCTGCCGGCGGCCCGCACGAGCGACTCGGGGAAGTACTTCGGGCTCCAGCCCGAGAGGTCGATCCACGTATTGTGCTTGTGCGTGGCGACCGAGATCGCCTCGTCCTGCCACGGCACCGAGGGGTGGGCCATGATGATCTGCAGGTCGCCGAAGTCGGCGGCGAGCCCGTCGAGCAGCATGGGGTTCGAGAGGCCGAGACGCAGGCCCCGGCCGCCCTTCATACCCGCGCCGATGCCGGTCTGGCCGGTGTGGAAGAGCGCGACCACGCCGGCGCTCTGCAGCACCTCGAAGAGCGGGTAGAAGCGCTCGTCGCTCGGGTCGAAGCCCTGCACGGTCGGGTGGAACTTGAAGCCGCGCACACCGTGATCCTCGATCAGGCGGCGAGCGTGGTCGATCGCCTCCTGCCCGAGATGCGGGTCGACGGAGCCGAAGGGGATCAGCACGTCGTTGTTGCGTGCCGCGCCCTCGGCGATGTCGACGCTCGAGACCGGCGCGTGCTTCAGATTCGTGGTCGCATCGACCGTGAAGACGACGGCGGCCATGTTGCGCTCGCGGTAGTAGTTCGCGATCGCGTCCAGCTCGGGCTGCAGCCCGCCGTTCTTGAAGTACGCGGCCGCGGCCGCGGCCAGGTCGTCAGGAAGCGAGTTGTGGCCGTGCGCGTCCATCTCGACGTGCACGTGCACGTCGATCGCTTCGATCTTCTCGAGGTCGATCGCGGGTTCGTAGCGGGTCATGTGTGCTCCGTTGCTCAGGCTTGCGTCAGCGAGTGGATCGCCTAGGCGGCCGGGGGCTGCAGCTCTTCCGGCAGCGCCGGGAACTTCTCGCCCACCGACTGCAGGTTCGCGGTGATCACGGGGCCGGCCTCGGTCGCGAGCGCCTCGGCGCTCCAGCCGCCCTCGTGGAACAGGCTCTCGACGGGCTCGGGGTGCGACCAGACCTGCAGGCGGTCGCCGCCCACGCCGATGGCCTGACCGGTGACGCCCGCTGCGTCGTCCGATGCGAGGTAGGCGATGAGCGGGGCCACATCGCCCGCGGTGCCGAAGCCGAGATCTTTGCGGAAGAACTCGGGCATGGGCTCGCCCTTCGCGTCGGCCTCGACCGCCGCGTGGAAGTAGGGCACGGTGGCGGTCATCGCGGTAGCGGCGACGGGGATCACGGCGTTGGCGGTGATGCCGGCCTTCTTCAGTTCGAGCGCCCAGGTGCGCACCATGCCGACGATGCCGGCCTTGGCCGCGGCGTAGTTGGTCTGGCCGAAGTTGCCGCGCTGGCCGGTGGGGGAGCCGATGCAGATGATGCGGCCGCCCTCGCCGGCTTCGCGCATGTGGATCGCGGCCTCGCGCACGCAGGTGAACGTGCCGCGCAGGTGCACGTTGGTGACGAGGTCGAAGTCCTCATCGCTCATCTTCCAGAGCACGGTGTCGCGCAGTACGCCGGCGTTGGTGACGAGGATGTCGAGGCGGCCGAAGGTGTCGACGGCGGCGGCGACGAGCTGCTTCGCGGTCTCGGTGGGGCCGACGGGGGCGACGACGGCGGTGGCCTTGCCGCCGGCGGCCTCGATCGAGGCGACGGCTTCGGCCGCGGCGGTCTCGTCGACGTCGTTCACGACGACTGCGGCGCCCTGTCGTGCGAGCTCCTGGGCGTAGGCGAGGCCGAGCCCACGGCCCGATCCGGTGACGATGGCGACTTTGCCTGCGAGCGACATGGGTTCTCCTTCAAGTGGATAGTAGGGGTCGATCGAGCGCGCGTTTCGCGACATGGAAGCGCATGCTCCTGCCGTCGCGTTCGCGACAGCGGACCAACTCAATGAAATACTAAATACTTGAATTTGTCAACGATTCAAGGAGGCGCAGCCCCTCCTGCGCCCACGCGATCTCGGCTTCGGCGCGCGCGATCTTGCCGGCGTAGGCGAAGCGCTTGTAAGCGATGATCCGCTCGTGGTCCTCGGGGGCGCTCGTCTCGAGGCGCCGCGCCAGAGTCGGGTTGTTGCGCTCATCGATGCCCGCGATCTGGCGCCTCGCGCTCTCGCGGGCTTCCGTGAAGTAGGCGATGTGCTCGGTGAGGCGCTTCCGCGGCTCATCGTCGTCCGGCGCCCACTCGAAGTACGCGGCGAGCAGGTGCGCCTGGTCGCGTTCGGGAGCGTAGTCGAGCGGGGTGCGCTGCCATTCGGCGAGGGCGCGCCTACCCGCATCGGTGATCGTGTACTGCGTCTTCGTCGCCTGCTTCTTGCCCCAGGGCACCTGCTCGGCGTCGAGCAGCCCGTCGGCCTGCATGCGGCGCAGTTCGGGATAGATCTGCGAGTCGGGCGCATGCCAGAGGTGCCCGACCGAACTGCCGAATCGCTTCGCGGCGTCGTACCCCGTCGAGGGCCCGGCCGAGATGAGAGCGAGCAGGGCGGCTCTGAGGCTCACTGCGTCTCCGTTCGTCGCGATCCACCCCCGAAATGCGGGGCCTGCTCGCCAAGCGTAGCCGGATCGGGTACAGTGGTGTCTCAAATACCTATCGACATAGTTAATTGAGATAGATATTCGCGAGTGGATCGCGGTGCCCCGCACCCCTCGCAACCACCATTCCGCCCGCGCACGGCAAAGGAGCCACCATGAGCGCCGACCTCGGCACCACCTCGACCGCCAAACTGCTGACCTACCCGCTCAACGCCTGGTACGTCGCCGCCTGGGATCACGAGATCACCGCGAAGGGCATCCTCGCCCGCACGGTCGCCGGTAGGCCCCTCGCGCTGTACCGCACGCACGACGGCAGCCCCGTGGCGCTCGCCGACGCCTGCTGGCACCGTCTCGCCCCGCTCTCGCAGGGCAAGCTCATCGGCAATGACGAAATACAGTGCCCCTACCACGGCCTCCGCTTCAACTCGGCCGGGCGCTGCACCGGAATGCCCGCTCAGGAGACCCTGAACCCCTCGGCCGTGGTGCCGTCGTTCCCGCTCGTCGAACGGTACCGGTACGTGTGGGTGTGGATCGGGGATCCACTGCTCGCCGACCCCGACCAGATTCCCGACATGCACCAGCTCGACTCTTCGGAGTGGGCGGGCGACGGTGAGACCATCGAGGCGCCCTGCAACTACCAGCTCGTGCTCGACAACCTCATGGACCTCACCCACGAGGAGTTCGTGCACTCATCCTCCATCGGGCAGGAGGAGCTCAGCGAAGCCGAGTTCCACGTCACCCATGACGAACGCACCGTCACCGTCAGCCGGTGGATGCTCGACATCGAGGCGCCGCCCTTCTGGCTGAAGAACATGCGCGACAAGTTCCCGGGCTTCAGCGGCCGGGTCGACCGCTGGCAGATCATCCACTACACCTACCCCTCGACCATCTGCATCGACGTGGGTGTCGCCGAGGCGGGCACCGGTGCGCCCGAAGGCGACCGCTCGCGCGGTGTCAACGGATACGTGATGAACACCATCACGCCCGAGGGGGATCGCAGCTGCCACTACTTCTGGGCGTTCATGCGCAACTACCGGCTCGACAGCCAGCTGCTCACCACGCAGTTGCGCAACGGAGTGCACGGCGTCTTCGGCGAAGACGAGGCCATGCTGAAGGCGCAGCAGGACGCGATCGACGCGAACCCCGACTACGAGTTCTACAACCTCAACATCGACGCCGGCGGCATGTGGGTGCGGCGTCTGCTCGAGCGCGGCCTCGCGGACGAGGGGCGCGGTACTGCAGCTCCGCGCGAGAACGGCCCGGGAGGGCTCGGCGGGGCGACCGGCGCTGCTGCCGGCGCGATCGATGCACTGAGCGCCGCCGGGTACCGGCCGACCGGCAGGCCCGCCGAAGCTGCTCTGGCCGGAGGGCGCTGAGCATGGCCGACAAGCAGACCGTGTGGCAGGACGCCACCGTCGTCGCCACCCGGCCGGTCGCCGAGGACGTGCAGCGCATCGAGTTGGCCCCCGAGTCGCCGCTTCCGGTGAAGCCCGGAGCGCACATCGACATCGAGGTGCGCATGGGCGACCGCGATGACGTGCGCTCCTACTCCGTCGTCGACGCGAGCGAGACCGGCGACCGGCTCTCGCTCTCCGTGTTCCGCTCCCCGGTGAGCCGCGGCGGGGCGGCCGCGATGCACGCGCTCGCCGCAGGCGACCGGGTGCGCATCACCCAGCCGCTGCAGGATTTCCCCTTGCGCGTCGGCGCGGCTTCATACACGCTCGTGGCGGGCGGGGTCGGCATCACAGCGATGCTCGGCATGGCCCGGGTGCTGCGTCGGCTCGGCGCCGACTACACCCTGCACTACCTCGGCCGTTCGCGTGCGCGCATGGCCTACCTCGACGAACTCGCAGAGGAGCACGGCGAGCGTCTGGTGCCGCACATCACCGAGGAGCACGGGCGCATGCAGGTGGCGGAGCTGCTCGCCTCGGTGCCGGCGACGGCCGAGCTCTACATGTGCGGGCCGATTCGCCTCATGGAGGAGATTCGGCGACTCTGGGAGCGCAGCGACCGCGACCCGACCGCCCTCCGGTACGAGACCTTCGGCAACTCGGGCTGGTTCGAGGCCGAGCCGTTCGTGGTCGAAGTGCCGCAGCACGGCGCGCGCGTCGAGGTGCGGGCCGACGAGTCGATGCTCGAAGCGCTCGAGCGGGCGGGCGTCGAGATGATGTACGACTGCCGGCGCGGGGAGTGCGGGCTGTGCGAGGTGCGCATCCTCGCGCTCGACGGCGCCGTGGACCACCGCGACGTGTTCTACTCGGAGCGGCAGAAGGCGCCGAACTCGAAGATGTGCTGCTGCGTCTCGCGGGTGGCCGCAGGCGAGGGCAAGGTCGTCATCGAGGTCTCCTGAGCGCCCGGGGCGGGCGACGCGCTCAGCGTTCGAGAATGAAGCGCGCGCGGCCGACCGAGAGCCCCAGCACCAGCTGGGTCGCCGCCGCAACCCAGATCAGGGCGAAGGGCGGCACCCACCCGCCGGTCGCCCCGAGCAGCACACCGAAGAGCAGAGGCCCGGCCGCCGCGATCAGATACCCGAGTGCCTGCGCCATGCCCGACAGCGCGGTCGCCTGCTCCGAGGTGCGCGCCCGCTCGGCCATCAGGGTGAGCGACACCGTGAGCGAGGCGCCCCCGACCAGCCCGCCGATGAGGATCCACGCCGGCATCGCCTGCGGCGCCAGCGGAATGCCGACCCACGCGACGAGCCCCGCCGCGGGCAGCAGCGCGGGCATCCATCGGCGCACCCGGGCATTGCGGGCGACGAACGGCAGGCCGAGCGACCCCGCGAGGCCGATCGCCTGGAACACCATCAGCTCCGCGCCCGCGGTCGCTGCGGGCAGGCCGTTCGAGATCTGGTACGGCGCGAACCAGCTCGCCAACGTGTAGAAGATCGCCGACTGCGCGCCCATGTACAGCGAGACCTGCCAGGCGAGCGGATCGCCCCAGACCCGCCGGCCCGCAGTGCCGATGGGCGCGTGCACGCCCCGCCGGTCACCGGCCGCCCCGACTCGGGCGCGCCGGCGGCCGGCGGCGATCCACACCCCGAGCGCGATGGGAATCGGAGCGCCCATCGCGACCAGCGCGAACCGCCAGCCCGCCGGGTCGCCGCCCGCGAGCGGCAGCTCGGAGAGCGGCACCGCGACCCCTGCACCGAGTGCGGCCATGCCGCTGAGCAGAGCGGTGTAGAGGCCCATGAGCAGCGGCACGCGCCCCGGGAAGTCGCGCTTGATGATCGCGGGCATGAGCACGTTCGCGACCGCGAGCCCGCAACCGATCAATGCAGTGCCCACCCAGAGGTTCACGTCGTTGCCCGGCAGCGAACGCCACAGCGTGCCGCCCGCGAACACGACGAGCGCCCATGAGACCGCCGTCGACATGCCGAGTCTTGCGCTGAGCCAGTGCGAGGCCGGCGAGACGAGCCCCCAGAACACGAGCGGCAGTGCGCCGAGCATGCCGAGCGCCGCGGGGGAGATGCCCTCATCGGCACCGATCTGCTCGAGCAGCGGGCCGACCGCGGTGATGGTCATGCGCAGGTTCGCAGCCACGAGGGCGACCGCGACGAGCATGAGCGCGCCCGCGGAGGAACTCTTCGGGGCGGGGGTGTCGTCGATCACATGCGAACTCTATCTTCTGGTCGGGGCGCCGGCGCGCGAGGGCGTCAGAGCAACAGGTAGATCGCGCCGAGCACCGTGCAGACGATGACGGCCCACTCGAAGGTGCGCTGCCGGATGCGCGAGGCGATCCACCTGCCGAGGAACGCCCCGATGACCACCCCGGGTATCAGCACGAGCACGAGCATCAGCGATTGCGCATTGAGCAGGCCCAACCCGAGCACCACCGGGAGCTTCACCAGGTTGATCACGGCGAAGAACCAGGCGGCCGTGCCGAGGAACGCCGCCACGGGGAAGCGCGCCGCGAGGAAGTACATCGACATGACGGGGCCTGCCGCGTTCGCGACCATGGTCGTGAAGCCGCCGAGCGAGCCGTAGCCGAAGCGCCCGAACCTGCCGGGAGCCGTGTCGCCGCCCGAGATCTTCGAGGCGAGCGGCGAGCGCCGCCAGAGAGTGAGGGCGATGACGAGCAGCAGGATCACTCCGATCATGCGGCGTACCCAGCTGTCGTCGGCGAGTGCGAGGAAGAGCGCGCCCGCCGCGAGCCCGGCGACGACCGAGGGGATCAGCCGCAGGAGCGTCGGCCAGTCGGCGTGCCGCCGGTACATGGTGACGGCGAAGACATCGCCCACGATGAGCAGCAGAAGCACCGCCCCCGTCGACTCCTTCGCGGGGAGGATCGCGGCGAACGCGGCGATGCCGATGGTGTTGATGCCGGGCAGTGCGGTCTTCGAGATGCCGAAGAGGATCGCGGCCAGCCCCAGTGCGGTCCACGCCAGGGGCGCCAGCTGGGGCAGGAGATCAGTCACGCTCGCCATCCTCGCGTGCTGGGCCGCTCGGCCGCAAACCCGCGTTCCGGGTGGCGGGATGGGCGAGTGCGCTGCGACCGAGAGGCGTGCTGCGGATTCGTGGGGAATGCTGGCGCGATCCACCCCTTCGCGCTAAACTTGAGTCATCATCACTCAAGTTTGCAGAGCGAGAGAGGAAATCCATGCAGGCAAATTGGCAGCCCGCCGCTGAAGACGGCGAGCAGAGCGCCCTCGAGCAGTTCGGCGTGAACCTCACCGAGGTCGCCCGGTCGGGCAAACTCGACCCGGTCATCGGGCGCGACAGCGAGATTCGCCGGGTCAGTCAGGTGCTGACGCGGCGCACGAAGAACAACCCCGTGCTCATCGGCGAACCCGGCGTGGGCAAGACCGCCGTGGTCGAGGGCCTCGCCCAGCGCATCGTCGCGGGCGACGTC
>JBEBWI010000049.1:0-18126 GCA_040392345.1 Leucobacter soli
CCTTCTTCTTTCCCTTATCCCTTCGCAAATTGGCAGTAGTCGCCCCAGAAATCGATCTGGTGGGGCGACTACTGCCAATTCGCGTTCGGGCGTCGGCATGCGAGACCGCTCGAGGCTGACTAAGGCCGGGCGCGGGCGACTACGGTAGAAAATGCAATAGTTGCGAGCGTCAATCGATTCCACTTCGCACCGCGGATTGCGAATGAAGGGATGCGGCGCTCGGGTTTCCGTCAAAAGACTAATTTTTTGATGTTATACAGAAAAAAGTTCAGACTTTTGAAATTTTGAACCCTGCGAAATACTGAAGTTCCACACCCGGGGTGCGGCAGATCCGCACCCGAGCAACGACGCTGAAAGAGGGGATCCGTCCATGCAGAGTCGCATCGACAACGCTCACCAGGATTACGCCGCTATCGTCGCCGATCATCTGGTCGAAGCACGACTGGCGAACATGCCCGACGACTCGATCGCCCGGGCCAAGGAGCGGTTGCTCGACAGCATCGGGAACGCTCTGGCCGGGGTCGGCGCGTCGGGAAACGAAGCCGCGCGCTCAGTGTTCCTCGGCTACGACGGGGCCTCGGAATCGACCGTCATCGGCTCCGGCGCACGTGCATCCGCTCCGCATGCGGCGCTCCTGAACTCCATGTCGATGCGCTCGTACGACTTCGAGGCCGTGGGCGCGGAAACGCACGACTCGAGCATGGTCGCCGCCCACATCAGCGGTACCACGGTGCCGGTTGCCATTGCGGCGGGCGAGCGCGCGACAGCGTCGGGCGCTCGAGTGCTCGAAGCGCTGCTACTCGGAGACGACCTCGCCTCCCGGCTGGCGGTCGCCTCCGGATTCCACACGGCGAGCGGCGGCGACAACACGGGCACCGTGAACGTCATGGGAGGGGCCGTGATCGCAGGCAAGATCGCTGGCTTCACCGCAGAGCAGTATCGGCACGCGCTCGGCCACGCACTCAACCAAATGGCCGGTTCGGTGCAGAGCCTCTTCGACAAGGCCGATTCGTTCAAGCTGCCGCAGGCGCTCGGTGCGCGCAACGCGATCGTCGCCGCAGACCTGGCGCAGGCCGGCTTCACCGGGCTCCACGATGCGGTGAACTCGCCGTTCGGGTTCTTCAAGCTGTTCAGCCCGAATCCCGAGCCCGAGCGACTCCTCGATTCGCTCGGCGAGAAATTCTACGGCGACATGATCATCAAGCCATGGTCTTCGTGCCGTGCCGCGCATCCCGCGCTCGACGCGACGGTGCGCCTGCGCGAGACGCACCGTCTCACCCACGACGCAGTCGAGTCCATCGAGGTCCACGTCACACCCGCGACGAAACGCGGGTTCACCGCCCAGGAATTCGCCCGCGACCCGAGGTCGGAGACGGACGGTATCTTCAGCATTCCGTTCAACGTCGCCGTCGGCATGATCGAAGGCACCGTTCGCCCGGAGCACCTGAGTGCGGAATACATGCGCCGTGCGCCGGTGCGGGAACTGCTCGACCGGATCACGATAGTGGATTCGCTGCCCGCTCAGGAGTACCAGACCGCCGAAGTCGTGATCACGACGCGCACCGGGGAGCGGCTGCATCAGCGGGTCGAGGAGGTACTCGGCGATATCTACCGCAACCGCCTGCGTAGCGACGAGGTGCTCGAGAAGTTCTACTTGAACGTCGAATTCGGCGGCCGGAAGAACCGTGCAGAGGCGGATCGGATTCGGGGGACCGTCGAGCGGTTCGAAGAACTCGAATCGATCGTGGAACTCACCGGCCTGCTCGCATGACCGAACCCGAACCCCGACAAGCAAAGGAGCGAATGAAGATGAACGCGCACGCAACGGTCGAGCACGAGCCTCGCATCGACGACGCCACCTTCCGCCACGTGGTCGGTCATTTTGCCAGCGGGGTCGCCATCGTCACCACGGCCGTCGACGGGGTGCCCTACGGCACGACGGTATCGGCGGTGAGCTCGCTGTCGATGGATCCGCCGATGATGCTCGTCTGCCTGAACCGCACGAGCAACACCCATGATCAGGTGAAGAAATCCGGCAGGTACGCGATCAATGTGCTCAGCTCCGCGCAATCCGACATCGCGTACCGCTTCGCGAAGAAGGGCGACAAGTTCGCGGGAGTCGATTACGAGATGAGTCATGGCGTGCCGGTACTGCACGGCGCTCTGGCGCACATCATCTGCACCACCGAGGAGGAGGCGATCGGCGGAACGCACACCGTGTTCCTCGGGCGGGCCACCCATGCCGCAGCCACGGCGGCGCAGCCGCTCGCCTACTACCGCGGAGCATTCGGATCCTTCCACTCGGCGGGCGAGGAAGCCGCCTACTCGGACCTTCGCGGTTGGCTGTTGGAGCACCGTGAACTCCGCCACCGCACCGTGCCGTTGGAACGCCTCGGGGAGGAACTCGGACTGTCGAGGGAGAAGCTCGGTCGTGCGATCGCGAAGCTGGCGGTCGACCGACTCCTCGCGATCGACGACCAGGGCGAGCTCACCGTGCTGCCGATCACCGGAGAGCTGATGCAGGGCTGCATCGAGGGCCGTGCGGCGATCGAATGCGGGGTGCTCACCACGCACCTGCACACCCTCACCGATGCCGATGCGGCCGAGGCCAGATCGATCTTCGAACGCATGCAGCGGCTTCGGGGCAATCCCGGCGAGATGCGCGCCTTCCTCGATCTCAACGCGCAATTGCAGGACAAGATCACCAGTCTCGCCGGCTCGGAAGAGCTGACGCGCGCCTTCAACCACATGGGAATCGGTGCGGTGTGGGCCCGGACGGTACCCGATGACTCCTGGGACCGGTTCTTCGACGCCACCAACCAGCAGAAGCTGGTGGAGGCCCTCGAACGGAGAGACGTCGACGGGGCGTGCGCCGCGGTGCGCGCACATGCGGCGATCACGACCGGATTGGTCCGACAACTGCTGGAATCGAACGGGGGAGAGGTCTGACATGACGGTGAATCCGGAAACCGACGTGGCGCTGCGAGTCGAAGCAATGCTCGCGCGTCCGCTGCTGATGATCGTGGACGGCGAACGGGTGGAGGGCAAAGAAGGGCAGAAAGAGCTCGTCGACCCCACGACCGGTCGGGTGTTCGCGAACGCCACGCGAGGCACCGCCGACGACGTGGACGCGGCGGTACGCGCGGCGTCGCGAGCCGGCGTCGAGTGGCGCGACCTGCCGCCCGCGAGACGGGCAGCGCTGATCCATCGCCTCGGCGAACTCATCTCCGAGAACGCCGAAGAGCTCGCACTGCTCGAAGCGCGCAACACCGGGAAACCGCTGACGCAGGCCCGAATGTTCGATGTGGCGCACGCGGCGGAGACCGCGATCGCGAACAGCGGTTGGGCGACGCGGTTGAGCGGATCGACCCGCGACATGTCGCGGCCGGGCAACTGGCATGCCATGACGATCAGGCAGCCGCTCGGAGTCGTGGGCGCCATCGTGCCCTGGAACGCGCCGTTGCCGATGGCGGTGAACAAGACCACGGCGGCGCTCGCCGCAGGATGCACGGTCGTGCTCAAACCCGCGGAGATCACTCCGGCCACTTCGATCCGCTTCGGCGAGCTCGCTCTCGAGGCAGGAATTCCACGTGGCGTCGTGAACGTCGTGCTCGGCTCCGGGAGCGAAGTCGGGAACGCGATGGTCGCGCACCCGGATATCGCCAAGATCAGTTTCACGGGCTCCACAGAGGTCGGCCTCAGCATCGGCCAGGCATGCGCCGGCACGATGAAGAAGTACTCGCTCGAACTGGGCGGCAAGTCGCCGGTCATCGTGTTCCCCGATGCGAACCTTGCGCGTGCCGTGCCCGCGGTCGCCATGGGCATCTTCGGGAACACCGGTCAGGTGTGCGCCGCCGGATCCCGACTGTTCGTGCACGCTGCGATTCAAGAGGAGTTCGTCGCCGGAATCGTCGAATTCGCGCAGCGGTTGAAGGTCGGGCGCGCCGCAGACGCAGATCTCGGACCACTGATCTCGGAGACGCAGAAGCAGACGGTGCTCGGATACATCGAGTCGGGACTCGAAGAGGGCGCGACGCTCGTCTGCGGCGGGGATGTCGAAGGCGCCGGCTACTTCGTGCGCCCGACGGTCATGACGAACGTCCGGCCCGAGATGCGGATCGCGCGCGAGGAGATATTCGGACCCGTGCTCGCGGTGCAGACGTTCGACGACTCCACCCCGCTCGACGAACTGCTCCACCGGGCGAACGATTCCGACTACGGTCTCTCCGCTTCGGTCTGGACCAGCGATATGAGCACCGCGCTGAAGCTCGCGAAGGGACTCGAATCCGGCACCGTGCGTCTCAACAGCGCAGTCGGCATCGACCCCGCCATCCCGTTCGGCGGCGTCAAGCTGTCGGGAACCGGGCGGGAGAACGGAATCGAGGGCGTGGAGCAGTTCACGGAGATCAAGACGATCGTGATCGACCTCGACAGCTGACCCGCGTGCCGTACTCGGCACGCACACATACCTGCAACCCCAACACCAGACGCACACCCGTGCGCACTACAAGGAGGTAGTACATCTATGAAGAGGAAATTCTGGGGAGTTCTCGCACTTGCGACCGCCGCGGGCCTCGCCCTCTCCGGCTGCAGCGCGGACCCGCTTGCAAGCGGATCCGACGGTGCCCCGTCCAGCGGCGACGCCTCGCTGACCCCCGTCAAGCTGGTCGTTGCGCCGATCCACTTCGAACCCGCCTACATCGCGCTGAACGAGGGCTACTTCGAGGAGGAGGGCCTGGACGTCGAAATCATCCGGGGAGCCGACCCGACCTCGAACATCGCCCGTGTGGTGAGCGGTGAAGTGGACATCACGACCGGCTCCCTGGGCACCCTGATCACCTCCGCAGCCGCCGGAGTGCCGGTGGTCGCGATCGGCGGGAACGGGTATACGGATTCGGAAGTGGCGACCTCGGGCATTCTCGTGCTGGAGTCGAGCGACGTCCAGTCGGTGGCGGACCTCGAGGGCCGCACCATCGGAATCCAGGGGCTGAACACCGGTTCCGAGATCGGCATGTTCCTCGCCGCCGAGGATGCCGGGATCGATCCGCTCGCCATCGAACGCGTGGAGATCGCCTCCTCGGGAATGGAGACGGCGCTGCTCGAGGGCACGATCGACTCGGTGCTCGCCTCCGCCCCGTTCTACGGTCAGCTCCTGGCGCGGGATGACGTGCGCCTCATCTCCAATCCCTCGACCGAGTTCCTCGCCGGCAGCCCTATCACCATGTGGACGGTCACCACGCAGTGGCTCGAGCAGAACGAGGAGACCGCGGAGGCGTTCGTACGCGCGATGACGAAGGCGCAGGCGTTCTACGAAGATCCCGCCAACGTCGAAGCGATTCTCGACATCACCGCGGAGATCTCCGACGTGGATCGGGACGTGCTCACCGAGGCCGCGCTGATCCCGGTCTCGGTCGCCATCGACAAGGAGCGCGCCGGCGCACAGGCCGACGGGTTCTCGAACTACGGCATCGTCTCGACCCCTGTCGCCATCGAAGACATCCTGTGGAGCGGTGCGCCGACCCGGTGACGGGGCGTCGCAGATCGATCACACTGACGAGGACTGACTGACATGTCAACGTTCACCATTCCCGTGGTGGTCCCCGGCGCGAAGGCCTGCGGGCTTTCGCGCCGGGCGCGGCTCACCATCTCGCGGCTCGCCGTGCTCGTAGCGCTTGCCGGGGCCTGGCAACTGCTCTACATCAGCACACTGCTGCCGGAAGTCGCACCCGATCTGGTGCAGATCGTCCTGGCGCTGTTCACGGTGCTCACGACCAGCTCGTTCTGGATCGCCGTCGGGCAGACGCTCTTCGGAGCGTTCGCGGGATGGGGGATCGCAGCAGCGGTGGGCATCGTCCTCGGCGTCGCCATCGGAACCAGCGGTTTCCTTTCACGGTCGGTTGAGGTCGTCGTCGAATTCGGCCGGGCATTCCCCATGCTCGCCCTGATGCCGGTGGTGGTGCTCGTGATCGGCGTGAACGCGCGGATGGAGGTGCTCATGGTCTTCCTCTCGTGTCTATGGCCGATCCTCATCCAGTCGATCGCCGGCAGCCGCCGCCAGGATCAGGCGGTCGCCGACACGGTGGCGGTATTCCGCATCTCGCCGTTCAGGAAATTCTGGAAGGTCACGATTCCGTCGGCCATGCCTCTCATCTCGACAGGTCTGCGCATCTCGGCATCGATATCGATCCTGGTCTCGATCGGCGTCGGCGTGCTCAGCCAGACACCGGGTCTCGGCCGGCAGATCACGATGGCGCAGGAAGCCTCGCGCTGGGATCTCGCCTTCGCCTACATCATCTTCGCCGGGCTCGTCGGCTGGGCGTTGAACTCAGCGATCGCGGCGGCCGAGACGAAGGCCTTGCGATGGAACCGGCAGGAGGCCTGAGATGAGCGCATTCCGGAAACTTCTCGAGAAGAGCTGGCTCGTCGTCGCACTCGTGCTGTTGTGGTGGTTCGCTTCCGCATCGAGCACCAACGTGTTCTTTCCTCCGCTCTCTGTCATCCTCGAGACGCTCGTACGCGACCTCTCGAGCGGTCTGCTGCTCGAGTACCTCGCTTTCAGCCTGACGAACCTGGGGCTCGGGCTGCTCTTCGCGATCATCATCGGTATCGGCCTCGGGCTGCTCATCGGCGAGATCCGTCCGCTGCGGGACGCGCTCGACCCGTACGTGAGCTTCGCCCGGTCGATTCCCCAGGCGGCGCTCGTGCCCTTGATCATCGGCACGTTCGGGCTCGGGCCCGGGCCGAAGATCTACACGATCGCCTTCGCATGCGTATTCCCGATCCTGCTCAACACCATCGACGGCGTTCGCGGCATCGAGCCGACGATCCGCCGTTTCGGAAAGGTGTATCGGATCACTCCGGCGAGATACTTCCGCCGTGTCGTGCTCCCCGGCGCCCTCCCGCAGATCTTCGCCGGCATTCGAGTCGCGCTGCCCATCGGCATCACCGTGATGGTCGTCAGCGAACTGTATGCCGCGAACAAGGGAGTCGGGTTCTACATCCTGAACTCCTCGAGCACCTTCCAGATGGCGCAGACCTGGGCCGGAGCGATTCTCGTCGGCGTGGTCGGCTACTTCATCACCCTCATCTTCTTCCGCATCGAACGCCTTCCGCTGCGTTGGTACTTCAAGTCAGGAGCCATGGCCCAATGAACACCGAAATCATCGCCAACACCACTGAGGTCCGTGCGCCGGCGACGCACACCGCGGTTCGAGTCGACCATGTGTCGATGGCCTTCGGCGAAGGGGAGCAGACGAACCGGGTGCTCGCGGACCTGAATCTCACAGTGGACCAGGGTGAGTTCATCTCCATCGTGGGCCCCTCGGGCGTCGGCAAGACGACACTGCTGCGCATCTTCTCCGGGCTCATCCAACCCACCGAAGGCCACGTCTACGTGGAGAACGAGCGGATCCGTCAACCGCATCCCTCCATCGGCGTCATCTTCCAGGATTACAGCCGCTCGCTGCTCCCCTGGATGACCACGATCGACAACGTCGCGTTTCCCCTCGAAGGGCGATTCGGGAAGAAGGAGCGCCGGGAGCGCGCGGAGGCCGCGCTCGAGAGCGTGGGCCTCGGTGGTCAGGGAGGCAAGTATCCATGGGAGATGTCGGGCGGCATGCAGCAGCGCGTTGCGATCGCGCGGGGGCTCGCCTACGAGGCGAAGATCCTGCTGATGGACGAACCTTTCGCGTCGGTCGACGCGCAGACCCGGTTCAGTCTCGAGGATCTCGTCTCCGATCTGCAGCGGAGACTGAACCTCACCGTGATCCTCGTCACGCACGACATCGACGAGGCGCTGTACCTGTCCGACCGCGTCGTCGTGCTCGCGGGGAAGCCCGCCTCGGTCGTCACGACGATCGACACCGACTTCGGCGATCACCGGGATCAGGCCTCGACCAAGGCCGACCCGCGCTTCGGCGAGGCCCGCACCAGAATCCTCGAACTGCTCGGCCACTGAGCGCGCCGCCGCAGCCCCCGCATTGAACCCACGAACAGGAGAGAACGATGGAACGTCGGCCTGACAACATGCACATCACGACCTTCATGCTGCCCGCCGGGTACCACAAGGACAGCTGGCGACTGGAGGGGAGCCGCGCTGAAGAGCTGGGATTCCTCGACTTCGTGCTCGAGCTCACGCTCATGGCGGAGGCGGCGAAGCTCGATGCGGTGTTCTTCGGCGATATCGTCACGGCAGACACCATTCTGCGCAACGACGTCAAGATGAACGGCCTGTACGAGCCGGTGAGCGTGCTCTCGGCACTGGCGGCGCGAACGTCGAGGATCGGACTCATCGGCACGATCTCCACCACGTTCTCCGAACCGTACAACACCGCGCGACAGATCATGGGCGTGGACCATATGAGCGGCGGGCGTGCCGGCTGGAACATCGTCACGAGTTCGCAGGGGAACCTGAACTTCGGACTCGAGGAGATGCCCGATCCCGAGGACCGCTATCGGCGTGCCATGGAGTATCTCGAGGTCGTCACCGGGCTCTGGGACAGCTGGGACGCCGATTCCGTGGTGACCGATCGAGCAAGCGGCGTCTGGGCCGACACCTCGAAACTGCACCGGCTCGACCACCAGGGCGAGTTCTTCAATGTGCAGGGCCCGTTGAACATGCGGCCTTCTCGACAGGGCCGGCCGATCATCGTGCAAGCCGGCTCCTCCGGCCCCGGAATCGAGCTCGGGTCGACCTATGCGGATGCGATCTACACCGCGCAGCCGGATAAGCGGCACGCACAGGAGTACTACGCCAACTACAAGCGTGTCCTGAGGGAGAAAGGTCGCAACCCCGACCAGGTGAAGATCCTCCCCGGGCTGGTTCCGATTCTCGGTGCGACGCGGGCCGAGGCCCAGGAGCTCGCCGACCATCTGGCGAATCAGGTGAACATGGAGTTCGGCATCGCCCAGCTCTCCGCGAGTCACGGGATGGATCTGTCGGGGATCGAGTTGGAGGACCGCGTGCCGGCGGAACGCTTTCCGGAGAAGTTCGCGCGGAGCCGTTCGGAGATCTTCCGACGACGCGCCTTGGAGGACGGGCTGTCCCTGCGAGAGCTGGTCATCGAAGATGCGCGGGGCACGGGGCACGGATTCTTCATCGGAACGCCTGAGCAGGCGGCCGACCACATGATCGAATGGTTCGACGAGCGTGCGTGCGACGGTTTCAACGTCAATGCTCCGTTCATGCCGGGCGGAATGGAGATGATGTGCACGCGGCTCATCCCCGTGCTGCAGGAGCGCGGCTATTTCCGTACCGAGTACGAAGGCTCCACGCTGCGGGAGCATCTCGGCCTCGACGCGCCGGCCTCCGTGATCCGCAGGGGCGAGAGCGCATGAGCGCGACGGTGGCGACCGCAGCGGTCCTGCACGAACTGGGGGCCCCACTGGTCACAGAGCGGGTACAGCTCTCGTCCGTCGAAAGTCATGAGGTGCGGGTGCGGGTGCGTGCGAGCGGCATCTGCCGCAGCGATCTCACGGTCTCGGCCTCGGATCACGGGTTCCCGGTTCCGCTGCTGCTCGGGCACGAGATCGCCGGCGTCGTGGAGGAAGTGGGTTCCGAGGTGCGCGATCTCGCGGTCGGGGACCACGTCGTCGCGTGCCCAGTGAACAGCTGCGGCCGCTGCAGCCGATGCAGGATCGGGGAGCCGTTCCGCTGCCGCGACCATCGGGCCACAGGACGCCCCGTCGGCGACGAACCGCGAGTCGCGGTCGACGACCGACCGGTGACCCAGTTCATCGGTATCGGAGGATTCGCAGACCGGGTCCTCCTGCACGAGAACCTCGTCGTCAGGATTCCGGAAACCGTTCCATTCGATGTGGCGTGCCTGCTCGGCTGCGGCGTCTCTACCGGGCTCGGTGCGGTGCTGAACAGCGCTCGGGTCTCGCACGGCGACACCGTGCTGGTGGTCGGCTGCGGCGGCGTCGGGCTGAACGCGGTGCAGGGAGCCAGGATCGCCGGGGCGCGGCGAATCATCGGGGTGGATCGCAGTAACGAAGCGCTCGCACTCGCTGCCGAGCTGGGGGCGACCGACACGGTGAACTCCGATGACGGAGACGCGGTCGCGCAGGTGCGAGCCCTGACCGGTGGTGAAGGCGTCACGCACTCGTTCGAGATCATCGGCTTGCCGCAGACGCTCGAGATCGCATTGGAATCGTTGTGCAAGGGCGGGGCGGCCTACCTGGTCGGGGTGCAGAAGCCGGACGCGATCCTCGGCATTCCGTTTCGGCACTTCTTCGAGCAGAAGTCGGTGCACGGCGTCGCGATGGGTTCGACCGTGCCGCACGTGCACATCCCCGAGTACGCTGAGCTCTACTTGCAGGGGCGTCTGAAACTCGATGCACTGGTTGCGAATCGCATCACGCTCGAAGATGTGAACGAGGGTCTCGACCGCCTACGCACCGGAGGTCTCGCACGTTCGGTCATCCTTTTCGATTGAGCACGTTCGGATGTCTCAGAGATTCGACCCCGCCCGCCGGCGGCGGCCGGCGCAACGAACTCGCCCCGCGGTACGGGTGGGGTCGTGCAGCGGAAGGTCACTCGGCGAAGATCGACCGAGCCGACTCGATCCAGTAGCGGGCCAGGATGCTCGGCTTCGAATCCCGCGGCAGCGCGATGCAGACCTGCATGCTGTCCTCCTCGGTGTGCACGAGCGGCTTCGAGGCGATCTCCAGATCGTCCACGGATTTCACCAGGTCGTACTTCTCATAGGAGAGGCCCAGCGCGATCCCTCGCCCCACGAAGGCGCGCAGGGTGCCCATGCTGCGACAGGTGTGGGAGACTCGCGGCACGATGCCCGCGTTGCGGAAGAGCCGCATGTACGCGTCGTACATCGGTGCACCGGCGAACAGCACGAACTGCTCGTCGGCGAGCATCGACATGGTGATCGCGTCGGGCGCGTCCGGGCCGCTCAGCGGGTGATTGCCCGGCAGCAGCACGTTCGGCGTCAGCTGGATCAACGGGAGCCGTTGGATTCGGTGATCGATGTCGGAGTCGTACATGAAGGCGAGATCGATGTTGCCCTGCAGCAGGCGTTCCTGCAGCTCGGCGTGCGTCTCCTCGAGGAACTCGACGCTCGCGAGGGGGAACCTCTCGACGAACTGCCGCTGCGTCGCGGGCAGGAACAGGGGCGCGATCGGGGTGTTCGAGCCGATGATGATGCGTCCCGAGTTCGCGCTCGACTCCTGAGAGAAGAGCGTTTCGAAATCGCGGAAGTCGGCGAGCAGGTTGCGCGCGCGAATCAGTGCGGCCTCGCCGGAGGGCGTCAGCACCAGCCCCTTCGCTTTGTGCCGGATACACAGCTGCGCGCCGAGCTCCGCCTCGAGCTGGTCGATGGAGTAGGAGATGGCGGAGGGAGCCATGCGGAGTGCGCGACCGGCTTCGGCGATCGTTCCGGCATCTGCAGCGACCACGAAGTGCAGGAGCTGTCGAACCGTGACGTTGGGCTGGCGCAGCTTCGGTGCAGGGTCGCTCATGCCACCAATCTATCGGCGCGACCGGGCGTCGGTTCGTGTCTTCGAAAGGAAACCTCATGACAGTGACTGGTAGAGCCGCGATAGTGGAGCGGCTGGACGGCGTGTTCCACGTCGAGGAGGTGGAGTTCGACGAGCCCCGCGACCGAGAAGTGCTGGTGGAGGTGCGTGCGGCGGGCCTGTGCCATTCCGATCTGAACGTGGCGAGCGTCGATCGTGGGCGGGCGTTGCCGCTGATCGCCGGGCACGAACTCGCGGGTGTCGTGGTCGCGGTCGGCGACGGGGTGCGCTCGTTGCGGGTCGGCGATCGCGTCGTGGGCACCGAGGTGCGCACGTGCGGCGAGTGCGGGCCGTGCAAGCTCGGCCGGGCCACACTCTGCCGCGACACCGGCGCCGTCGAGCGGCCTCCGGGCGCCGCGCCGCGGGTGCGTCGCGGGGAAGAGCGGGTGCACACTCTCGGAGTCTCGGCGTTCGCCTCCTACTCTCTTGCCGATGAGCGCCAGTTCGTGCGGATCTCAGATGATCTTCCCTTCGATATCGCGTGTCTGCTGGGCTGCGCGGTCACGACGGGCGTCGGCGCCGTGATCAACGTGGCCCGCGTCGCTCCGGTCGACCGGGTCGCCGTCTTCGGGCTGGGAGGCGTCGGCTTGAGCGCTGTGGCGGGGGCCGCACTCGCCGGCGCGAGGCAGATCGTCGCGGTCGATGTGGATGCGCGCAAACTGGAGCTCGCCCGGCGATTCGGTGCGACGGACGTCCTGGCCGTCGGAGCGGATACTCGCGCGCAACTGGATGATCTTGTGCCCGACGGCGTCGACCACGCGTTCGATGCGGTGGGCATCCGCGACGTCACGGTAGACGCGATTCGCAGCACCTCACCGGGGGGCACGACCTATCTGATCGGCATTCCGAAGCCCGGGAGCGTGCTCGAACTCGACACGATGGCCGACATGATCGGAAACCAACGCGGTGTTCGCGGAGTTTACATGGGGGGATCCACGCCGTCGCGCGACATCCCCCTCCTCGCCGGGCTGGCGGGCTCGGGTCGCCTTCCCGTCGAGATGCTCGTGTCCGAGCGCGTGACGATCGATGAGATCAACCGCGCGTATGCGAATCCTGCGCCTTCGGGCGCGCGCGCAGTGGTCACCTCACTGCGTTAATCCACACGAGCGTAGTGGGCGATCGCACCGCTCGCCACGCGATATCACCGAGAGAGAGTACACCGATGACAACCACCACACAGGTCGAACTGCGCGAGATTCCCACCGCGGAGCTGAAGGAGCGGATCGCGCGCATCCGGGAGGAGATGCGCGCGCGAGAGATCGATGTTCTTCTGGTCGCCGGGCTGCAGGACATCTTCAACCGCGGGCATATCCGATACATCTCCAACATGGGCGGTGGCGGCATGATCGTGCTGCCGCTCGAGGGCAACCTGACCCATTTCATCCACCCGGTGCTCGCCGATTCGCCGAAGATGGACAAGGGCGGGGACATTCGTGAGTTCATCGACATCCGGCCTTTCGGTGACGGCGCATACGGCTTCAGCAACGACTCGGTCGGCCTCATCACGAGCATGAACGTGCCAGGCAAAGTGGGCTACGTCGGCGGCTCGGCGATCGGCGTGGGAGTGTATCGAGCGCTCGCCGATGCGGTGGGCGAGCATCGCTTGGTCGACGCGAGCGACATCTTCTGGAAGCTTCGCGCAGTCAAGAGCCCGAACGAGATCGCCCTGATGCGCAGATCGGCCGCCATCGCCGATGACTGCTACGACATGCTCGTCGAGCTGGTCGCCCCCGGGGTGAGCGACTACACCGTGTACGCGGAGACCAAGCGTTTCCTGTTCGAACGCGAGTCTCCGTACTCGCTCGAGGTCATCGACGCAGACGGCCCGTACTTGAACTTCGATCGCTACCCGACCGGCGACGTGCTCACCTCGGGCGGCACCCTGTTCATGGAGATCACGCCCGCGTTCGGGGGCTACTACGCGCAACTCCCGGTCTCCATGCCGGTCGATGTGCTCTCCCCTCAGCTGCTCGCGCTGGCAGGCGCCTGGCACGAGGGGTTCAGCCTGGGCGAGTCGATGCTGCGCCCCGGGGTCAAGGTCTCGGAGGTATCCCGGGCGATGCGCGACCGGATCGCGGAGATGGGCGCCATCAACCCGTTCTCGCACGGGCACGCGATCGGTTTGGACGTCGCCGATGGATGGGTGCTGGGCGACCAGAACGACTTGGAACTGCGCCCCGGGATGACGATGGCGGTGCACCCCGCCGCGCTCACCGAGATCGCGGGCCCGGGATTCACGGCCGGCTACACGTACCTCATCACCGAAGACGGGGCGGAACGGTTGAGCCGACACGACTTCTACTACGGTTGGTGAGTTCTCCGAAGAGCATGGGATGAGCGCTCGCGTGGGGCCGTCGCGGGCGACTCGCCCCGTTCCTCGGCCCCGCGGGACCACTCCGCGGTGGCGGTGAACTCGATGAGGG
Organism: Leucobacter soli; assembly: GCA_040392345.1. GTDB lineage: Bacteria > Actinomycetota > Actinomycetes > Actinomycetales > Microbacteriaceae > Leucobacter > Leucobacter soli_B. The sequence continues at coordinate 13,953 of JBEBWI010000049.1, forward strand.
CGGTCACCCGATCGGGCACCGCCCGGTCCGCCGACCAGATCACATCGATACCGACGGGAGGCACCGCGGGGGTGATCTCACGGATCACGAGTGGTCGCCCCTCGTAGCTCTGCCGGTTCGCAACTCGCTGCACGAGGATGCCGTAGCCGAGCCCGCGCCCGACGAGGGTGCGCACGGCTTCGAAGCTGCCGGTCCGCGAGCCGATGCGCGGGGTGAGCCCCTGCTCCGCGAAGAGCGAAAGCGTGTGCGCACTCGATGGGGGAACGTCGAAGAGGATGAGATTCTCCTCCGCGAGATGGCGCAGGTGGATCGCGTCGGAGGCGGCGAGCGGGTGTGCTTCGGGAAGCAGCACGTGGGCGGGCAGCCTGAGCAGCCGGTGCCGGTTGGGGGCGCCCGGCACCAGGGTGTCGTAGACGAAGGCGACGTCGACCTCGCCCGACTCGATGCGCCCCTCGAGCTCGTCGTGCGACAGATCGAGCGTGCGCAGTTCGACGAGCGGGTGCGCGCGGCAGAAGTCGTCGAGCAGCACGGGGAGCACGAGCGGTGCCAGCGTCGGGTAGCACGCCACAACGATGGGGCCGGCGTGCGCGCCCTCGGGTGCGCTCGTCGACGCGGCCAGCGCCTGCGACTCTGCAAGAAGTTCACGCGCGGCCTGCACGAAGCGGGTGCCGCTCGGCGTGAGCGTGAGCCCCTGGGCCTTGCGCCGGATCGTCAGGGTGGTGCCGAGAATGCGTTCGAGCTCGTTCAGCGCCTCCGTGATCGCCGCAGGGGAGAGGTGCAGTTGCGAGGCGGCGCGCGACACGCTTCCCGCCTCGGCCGCGGCGATGAGATAGGAGAGCTGGCGCAGGGTGAAATCGGGTGAACGCTGAAACATGGTTTTTCCGATCAATAAGTCAAGTTAAATCAGCTTTTCCTATTTTACGCGTTCACCGATACTCGAATCAGTTCACGCGACTCGATGAATCGAAGACTCGAAGACGAGAAGGAGAGTGCGACCATGGATGCTCGACCCGCACCGGTGGCCGATTGGGTGACGATTCCAGATCTCTACCGCGATCCATTTCCCATCTTCGAGCGGCTACGGGCCGAAGGAGGCGTGCACTGGGTGCCGGCCGTCGGGCGGTACCTGGTGACGAGCTATGAGGCGGTGCATCTGACCGAGCTCGACCAGCAGACCTACTCGGCGAACGAGGAGGGCTCGCTGCAGATCCGCGCCATGGGGCACTCGATGCTGCGCCGCGACGACCCCGAGCACTACGCGGAGCGGAAGGCGTGGGAGCCGGCCCTGCGCCCCGGCGTGGTCAAGCGCGTGTGGACCGACATGTTCCGCCGCAACGCCGCGCGGTACCTCGACGAGCTTCGGGAGCGCGGGCCCGGGGCAGACCTGATCCGCGATTTCGCCGCACCGTACGCGGCCGAGAACCTGCGCCAGGTGATCGGCCTTGAGAACGCGACCCAAGAGGATCTGCAGCGCTGGTCGCAGACCATGATCGACGCGACCGGCAACTACGCCGACGACCCCGAGGTGTGGGCGCTCGGCAAGGCGTCGTTCGACGAGGTGGACGTGGCCCTCGACGAGATGCTGGCGTGGCACGGCGCGCGCCTCGACGGCAACCCGACGCTCATCGCGCAACTGCTGCGCACTCCCGAGGAGCGCATGCCGATCGACCGGATTCGCGCGAACATGAAGATGACCATCGGCGGCGGACTCAACGAGCCGCGCGACGCGATCGGGGTCGCCGCCTGGGCGCTGCTCACGCACCCCGGGCAGCGTGCGATGGTCGAGCAGGATCCGGGCCTGTGGCAGGTCGTCTTCGACGAGACCATCCGGTGGATCGCGCCGATCGGCATGTACTCGCGTCAGGCGACTCGTGATGCCGAACTGGTCGGGGTGCGATTGCCCGCGGGCGCCAAGCTGGGCATCTGCCTGCTGTCGGCGAATCGCGACGAGCGGGTCTGGGATCGCGCCGATCGCTTCGACATCAGGCGGGAGGTCAGGCCGCATCTGGCATTCGGCAAGGGGACGCATGTGTGTCTGGGCTCGTGGATGGCGAGGGCCGAGGTCGCGGAGGTGGCGCTGCCCGGGCTGTTCGGGGCGTTCGCCGGGCTGGAGCTCGATGCCGCGCAGCCCGCGGAGATAGGCGGTTGGGTGTTCCGCGGCATGACCAGTCTGCCCGCGGTCTGGTCGGGTACGCGCGATCGCAGCGAGCGAGTGGATCACGGTGCCCAGGCGCAGCCGTCGCGTCGCGTCGCGATCATCGGGTCGGGGCCGTCGGGAAGCTTCACCGCTCAGGCGCTGCGCCGTGCGGCACCGCACTGCGAGGTCGACGTCTACGAGGCGCTGCCGACCCCGTTCGGCCTGATCAGGTACGGGGTCGCGCCCGACCATCAAGGGACGAAATCGGTGGCGCATCAGTTCGAGAAGCTCTATGCGGATCCCGCGGTGCGGTTCATCGGGGGTGTGCGGGTCGGGGTCGATCTTGCGTTGGAGGAGCTTCGCGAGCAGTACGACGCGGTGGTTGCTGCGACTGGGGTGCATTCGGACGCGCGGCTGAACGTGCCCGGTGCGGGGCTCGAAGGGGTCGTCGGTGCCGGCGAGGTCACCAGATACCTCAACGGTCATCCCGCCTCCGCAGAGGTGGGGTCGCTGGGGGCGGCGGTCGCGGTGATCGGTCACGGGAATGTGGCGGTCGACGTTGCACGGCTTCTGGCACGCGATGATTTCGACGGCAGCGACATCGATGACGAGGCCTACGGACGCATCGCCGCCGAGGTGAGGACGGTGCATCTGATCGGCCGCAGCGCGCCGGGTGCGGCGAAGTTCGACCCTGCGATGGTGCGCGAACTCGCGACGCTGCCCGGGGTGCAGCACATCCTCCATGGAGTCGAGGCTCCGAGCGCAGAATCGTCGGCGGATGCGCGCGCCGAAGCCGTCGAGCTTCTGCGCGGTTCATCCGTCGAGCCTGAATCCGCGCGCGTGCGGCTGGAATGGTGGTTCGAGGCGCGCCCCTTGGAGATCTTCGGATCGGACCGTGTGCGCGGGATCCGTGTGACGACGACGCTCGGCGATCGGGAGCTGAGGGTCGACAGCGTGGTGACGGCTATCGGATTCTCAGCCGGAGAGGGAGACGCGTTGGCGGAATCGCTCCCCGCGGTGGGCGAGACGGCCGAGTCCGGCCGTACAGCCTGCGGCATGTACACCGCGGGTTGGCTGCGGCGGGGGCCGCGCGGAACCATACCCGACCAGCGGGAGGACGCGCGGCACTTGGCGCGCACCATTCTCGACGACCTGGAGCTCCGCGATGAGGCGCGCGCTGCGGGGTGCCCGTTCCACGGTGGTTCCGCGGGCTCCGCCGACACGGCTGCTGTCGCAACACCGGCAGCGGCGGCGGTCGGGGTCGCCGAAGCCGCGAGGGTGCCGGCCGCTGTGCCGAACGCCCCCCAGGTTGCGCCGGCGCCGGCGACTGCCCCGGTCGTGCCGGCGGGTGCGATCGACTTCGACGGCTGGCGACGCATCGACCTGTGCGAGCGGCTGAGCGCGGCACCGGGCCGGGTGCGCCGCAAACTGCGGTCGCACGAGGCGCTGCTGGAGGCCGCGCGCGATCTCACCGTTGCGCTGCCGGAGCTCGGCAGCGGCGGTGGCGCCGGTGCGGGGAACGAGGCCGGGAAGGAACGCCTGCCGGTACCCGTTACGATCGCGTACGCCTCGGAATCCGGCGGCGCGCAGTTCGCGGCCGAGGAGCTGTTCGCGGAGCTCTCCGGAGTCGGGGGCGACGATGTGCGCCTGGTGGACCTGACCGAGACGACAGCCGAGGGCATCGACGCCTCGAGGTTCCACGTGCTCCTGTGCTCGACCTACGGCGATGGGGAGCTGCCGACCGGGGCGCGCTCGCTCGTCGACGCGCTTCGCGCCGATCGGCCGGATCTCAGCCGTCTGCACTACGCCGTCTTCGGGCTCGGCGACCGCAGCTATGAGAAGACCTACTCGCGGGGGAGCGAGCTGCTCGCCGAAGCGCTCGACTCCTGCAGTGCGCAGCGGCACGGCGAGTACGGAAGGCATGACGCGGGCGGCGGCACGTCGGCGCCGGAGGCTGCGGCCGAGTGGTTCGAGTCGGTGCGTGCCGAGCTCGCGGCGCTGAACGGCGATGCCTGTGCCGCGACCATGGCGGCCGGA
>JBEBWI010000050.1:0-17922 GCA_040392345.1 Leucobacter soli
CTTCGGCCTCGTTCGCGCACGACATCTACAACAGCGTGATCAAGAAGGGGCAGGCTTCGGCGAAGCAGGAGGTGAAGGTCGCGAAGATCACCACCCTCGTGATCGGCGTGGCGGCGATCCTCGGCGGCATCGGCGTGCAGGGGCAGAACATCGCCTTCCTGGTGGCGCTCGCCTTCGCGGTCGCCGCGTCGGCGAATCTCCCGACCATCCTGTTCTCGCTGTTCTGGAAGCGGTTCACCACCCGCGGCGCGGTGTGGTCGATGATCGGCGGGCTGGGCTCGGCGATCCTGCTCATCGCCTTCTCACCCGTGGTCTCGGGGAACGAGACGGCGATGCTCGGCGCCGGTGTCGACTTCGCGTTCTTCCCGCTGAAGAACCCCGGCATCATCTCGATCCCGCTCGGCTTCTTCCTGGGCTGGCTCGGGTCGGTGACCTCGGGGCCTCGCCGCGAGGAATCGAAGAAGCTCGCCGCCGAGATGGAGGTGCGCTCGCTCACCGGGTTCGGGGCGGAACCGCCGGTGAAGCACTGATCTGGCGGCGATGATCACCGGGACCCCGTTCCAGGAGCCGGGCTGATCTCGGAAACCACGAAGGGCAAGCGAGAAATCGCTTGCCCTTCGTGGTGTTGGTGGGGCTACCAGGACTTGAACCTGGGACCTCTTCATTATCAGTGAAGCGCTCTAACCGCCTGAGCTATAGCCCCGTGACCAAGATTCGACTTTACCGGAAACTCCGGGAAATCAAAAATCGGAAAGAAGCGTGCGTGCGGCGCCTGTTCGCGGACACCGCACGTACGCATCAGTTGCTGGTGAAGCCGAGCTGGAAGCCGCCGACGACGCGCACCAGCAGGTTGTAGATCAGCGATGCCACGGCACCCAGCGCGGTACCGACGATGACATTGAGAATACCGACGACGATCGCGAATCCGAAGACCTGGGCGAAGCCGAAGAATGCCATCAGGCTGTTCTGGTCGCCGACGATGTCCATGAAGAGCGAATCGATCTGAGCCAGCACTCCGGTGGAGATGAGCACCGTGTAGACGAGCACCGTGGCCACCACGCCGACAATAGCGAGGCAGAGCGACACCAGGAAGGAGAACTTCACGGCCGACCAGAAGTCGATGTAGACGAGCTTCAGCCGAACCTGCTTCGCAGGCGCCTTCTTCCGCGTCTTCTTTGCCAGCTTGTCGGCGACAGTGTTACTCATTCACGTCTTCCTTGTGTTCGGCGACCCCGGGGCCCTCCCCCGCAGCGGCATCTTCTGAGGCCCCCTCGGAATCGGGCTCGTCAAGCCCGCGCTCCGAATTACGCGCGATGCCAATAATACGGTCACCCTCTGGGAATCGCGCAAACACGACGCCCATGGTATTGCGGCCCTTGGCGGGCACCTCGTCGACATTCGAGCGCACGACCTTGCCGCTCGCCAGCACCACGAGCACCTCGTCGGTCTCGTCGACGATGAAACCGCCCACGAGATCTCCCCGCGCCTCATCGAGCTTCGCGACCTTGATGCCGTAGCCACCGCGCTGCTGCAGGCGGTACTCGTTGACGGCGGTGCGTTTCGCATAACCGCCCTCCGTCACGACGAATACGTAGCCGCCCTCGGAGATGGTCGAGGCCGCGAGCAGCGCGTCGCCCGCACGGAAGTTCATGCCGCGCACGCCGCTCGTCGACCGTCCCATCGGTCGAAGCGCCTGATCAGAAGCGGTGAATCGCACCGACATGCCCTGCCTCGAAACGAGGAGCACATCGTCTTCCGCCGTCGCGATGAGCGCCGAGACCAACTCGTCACCGTCGCGCAGCTTGATCGCGATGATGCCGCCCGTGCGATTGGTATCGTAATCGGCGAGCGCGGTCTTCTTCACCAGACCGTCACGGGTCGCGAGCAACAGATACCCCCCATCGGTGAAGTCTCGAAGGTCGAGCACCTGGGTGACGGTCTCGTCGGGTGCGAGGGCGAGCAGATTCGCGAGATGCTGGCCCTTCGCGTCGCGACCGCCCTCGGGAATCTCGTACGTCTTCGCGCGGTACACACGCCCGGTGTTCGTGAAGAAGAGCAACCAGTGATGCGTCGTCGTGACGAAGAAGTGCTCAACGATGTCGTCTGCGCGCAGCTGCGCGCCCTTCACGCCCTTGCCACCCCGGTGCTGCGAGCGGTAGTTATCGATCCGCGTACGCTTCACGTAACCGCCCCGGGTGATGGTGACGACCATCTCCTCCTCGGGAATGAGGTCTTCCATCGACATGTCGCCGTCATAGCCGTGCAGGATGTTCGTGCGGCGATCATCCCCGTACTTATCGACCAGCTCTCCGAGCTCGGCGACGACGATTCCGCGCTGCTCGCTCGGCGAGGCGAGGATGCCCTGGTACTCCTTGATCTGCAATTCGAGCTTCGCTGCGAGATCGAGAATCTTCTGACGCTCGAGTGCCGCGAGTCGGCGCAGCTGCAACCCGAGGATGGCGTCGGCCTGCAGCTGATCGACGTCGAGCAGATCCATCAGGCCTTCACGCGCCGCCTCCACCGTCGGCGATCGACGGATGAGAGCGATGACTTCGTCGAGCGCATCGAGCGCTTTCAGGTATCCGCGCTGGATGTGTGCCTCGGCCTCGGCTTTCCGCAGCCGGTATTCGGTACGGCGCACGATGACCTCGACCTGATGCTTCGACCAGGCTGTGATGAAGCCGTCGAGGGCGAGCGTGCGCGGCACGCCGTCGACGATCGCGAGCATGTTCGCGCCGAAGTTCTCCTGCAACTGCGTGTGCTTGTACAGATTGTTGAGCACGACTTTGGCGATCGCGTCGCGCTTCAGCACGATGACCAGCCGCTGGCCGGTGCGGCCGCTGGTCTCGTCGCGGATGTCCGCGATGCCCTGGATCCGGCCCTCCTTGACCAGATCGGCGATCTTCACTGCGAGGTTGTCCGGGTTCACCTGATACGGCAACTCTGTGACGACGAGGCAGGTGCGCCCTTGGAGCTCCTCGATGCTGACCACCGCGCGCATGGTGATCGAACCGCGTCCCGTGCGATACGCGTCGCGAACGCCCTTGGTACCGAGGATCTGGGCACCCGTCGGGAAATCTGGTCCTTTGACCCGCTCCATCAGCGCATCGAGAAGTTCTTCGCGAGAGGCGTCCGGGTGCTCGAGGTGCCAGGTGGCCGCCTCGGCGACCTCGCGCAGATTGTGCGGTGGGATGTTCGTCGCCATGCCGACCGCGATGCCGACCGAACCGTTGACGAGCAGGTTCGGGAACCGCGCGGTGAGCACCGTCGGCTCTTGGGTGCGGCCGTCGTAGTTGTCCTGGAAGTCGACCGTGTCCTCGTCGATGTCGCGCACCATCTCCATGGCGAGCGGCGACATCTTCGTTTCGGTGTATCGGTGCGCGGCAGCACCGTCGTTACCGGGCGACCCGAAGTTGCCCTGCCCGAGAGCCAGCGGGTAACGCATCGCCCACGGCTGCACGAGACGAACGAGCGAATCGTATACCGCGCTGTCGCCGTGCGGGTGGAACTGACCCATCACGTCACCGATGACACGGGTGCACTTCGAGAAGGCCTTGTCAGGCCGATAACCGCCGTCGTACATCGTGTAGATCACACGACGGTGCACCGGCTTGAGACCGTCGCGCACGTCGGGAAGCGCACGCCCGACGATCACGCTCATCGCATAGTCGAGGTACGACCGCTGCATTTCGAGCTGCAGATCGACCTGATCGATCCTGCCGTGCATGTGGTCGACCGTCTCGTTCGAGACGGATTCGACGTCCGGAGTCTGATTTTCAGATGTCAAGGAACCGCACATCCTTCGCGTTCTGCTGGATGAAGCTACGACGCGCCTCGACGTCCTCGCCCATCAGGGTGGAGAAGATCTCGTCAGCTGCGGCCGCATCATCCATGGTGACCTGCAACAGCGTGCGGGTCTCGGGATTCATCGTGGTTTCCCACAGTTCTTCGTAATTCATCTCGCCAAGACCCTTGTAGCGCTGCACGCCACTCTCCTTGGCGAGTCGCCGGCCACCCTCTGCGCCCGCAGCCAGCCGGGCATCGCGTTCGGAATCGCTGAATACGTACTCGTGTTCGGCGTTCGTCCATTTGATTCGGTAGAGGGGCGGCTGTGCGAGGTAGACGTAGCCCATGTCGATCAGCGGGCGCATGTAGCGGAAGAGCAGGGTGAGGAGAAGCGTGGTGATGTGCTGACCGTCGACATCGGCGTCGGCCATGAGCACGATCTTGTGGTACCTGGCCTTACCCGGGTCGAAGTCCTCCCCGATGCCGGCACCGAATGCGGTGATCATCGCCTGTACCTCGGCATTGCCGAGTGCACGATCGAGACGCGCCTTCTCCACATTCAGGATCTTGCCTCGCAGCGGCAGGATCGCTTGCGTCTCGGGGTTTCGCCCGGTCTTCGCCGATCCGCCCGCGGAGTCGCCCTCGACGATGAAGATCTCGGAGACCGTGGGATCCTTGCTCGAGCAGTCGGAGAGCTTGCCGGGCATACCTCCGGACTCGAGCAGACCCTTGCGTCGCGCCGTCTCGCGCGCCTTGCGCGCGGCCAGGCGCGCGGTCGCCGCCTGGATGGCCTTGCGGATGATGTCCTTCGCCGCACCGGGATTGCGCTCGAACCAATCGCCCAGCTGATCGCCGACGACCTTCTGCACGAACGCCTTCGCCTCGGTGTTCCCGAGCTTCGTCTTCGTCTGTCCCTCGAACTGCGGCTCGCCGAGCTTTACCGAGATGACCGCGGTCAACCCTTCCCGCACATCCTCTCCGGATAGATTGTCATCCTTCTCACGAAGCAGATTCTTGTCCCGCGCATAACGATTGACCAGCGAAGTCAGTGCCGCACGGAAGCCCTCCTCGTGCGTGCCTCCCTCATGGGTGTTGATGGTGTTCGCGTAAGTGTGAACACTCTCGGTGTACCCGGTCGTCCACTGCATCGAAACCTCGGCGGCGATCTTGCGCTCCGTGTCCTCCGACTCGAACGAGATGATCTCGTCGTGCACGAGGTCGGCGCGCTTCGCGGCGTTCAAATGACGGACATAGTCCTCGATACCCTTTTCATAGAGGAACTCATCGCTCGGAGCCTCCGGGGTAATCAGTTCGCCGTGCTCGTTCTCCACCGGTTCCTGCGGGCGGAGGTCGACAAGCGTGAGACGAAGGCCCTTGTTCAGAAACGCCATCTGCTGAAATCGGGTGCGCAGTGTGGCGTAATCGAACTCTACCGTCTCGAAGATCTCGGTACTCGGCCAGAACGTGATCGTCGTGCCCGTCTCATCGCTCGGCGCACCCTGAGCCAATGGAGCATCGGGAACACTGCCGGTGAACGACATGTTCCACGTGAAACCTTGACGCTTGACCTCGACTTCGAAACGACTCGACAGCGCGTTGACCACGGAGGATCCAACGCCGTGCAGGCCGCCCGACACCGCGTACCCGCCCCCGCCGAACTTTCCACCGGCGTGCAGCACCGTAAGTACTACCTCGACCGTTGAACGACCCTCAGTGGGGTGCATGTCGACCGGGATGCCGCGACCGTTGTCGACCACTCGCACGGCGCCGTCCTCGAGAATGGTCACGTTGATCGTGTCGCAGTGGCCGGCCAACGCTTCATCGACCGAGTTGTCGACGATCTCGTAGACTAGATGATGCAGACCACGCGGCCCGGTTGAACCGATGTACATGCCAGGCCGCTTGCGCACCGCCTCGAGGCCCTCGAGCACCTGGATCGCTCCGGCACCATACTCTTCTGCAGCCGCGGTCTGTTCTGAACTCATAGGTGTGACGTATCCCTCTACCCGCGTCTCAGGGTGTTTTATCGCGCTGGGTATTTCCGAACACTAGCCTATCAACGCGAGGCTCTGAAAACCCCCTTTTTGGGCCATTCAGGGCCATATTTCGCGAAGGATCGACCCCATTGCTGAACCGATGGCCGGATTTGCCGTCGAGAGCCGCTTGCAACATGGAGATACTCCGCTTTTCCACAAGCAGATCCCAGCGGTACGAAAGCACGATCAGGCGCCGATAGGACGTTCCGATCGGAGTCGAGATCCCCACCGAGTGCGCACGGACCGCACGCCGTCCGAGTGTTCCGATCCGGCTAACCGTAAGTGTCTCGCGGTCCCCTGCCAGGAACGTACCGGGGTCCGTGACGCCAACTCGGCACCCCGGGTGCGAGGAATCTGAGCTCCTGAACGCCGGCGTCAGGATACTCATCCATGATCCGCGTCAGAATCTGCGCGCGAAGACGCCGCAACTCGGTCGCCCAGGCGGTCGAATCGCACTGCACGATGAGCATTCCATCTCGCAACTCGCGAATCTCGGTGTGCTCCGCCGTTACTTCGCCGATGAGCTCGACCCACTCCGCGATCAATCTCGCCTGCTCCAACTCGGCATTCCAACCGAAGTCCCTGGCTGTCCCCGCCAGAACATCCCCCAGCATCTGTGGATCGCGGGCGCCGCCGACCAGAGTGGCAGCGCCTTCCGAGCGACCGCGTTTCCGGCCGCGACCTCGCGGCGCAAGCCCCTTCCAATGAGCCTTCGCCGCAAGATACATCTCGGTCGCAAAGCCGGCATCACCGCTCGCCATCGACCACCCCCGATCGCGGCTCACTGAGAGCAGATGCTCCCAAACCGAACTCGGGGGCTACCCCCTCCGCAAACTCATCTACGCTTCGCACCGTTCCGGTCTCGATCCGTATGCGATGCCACTTCGAGGCAACAGGAACGTCTTCCTCTACCGCTGCGGTGACAATCACCTGCTCAAAGCCCGAAACCGCACGAATGAGACTCTCCCGGCGCCGAGTGTCCAACTCGGCGAACACGTCGTCGAGAATGATCACCGGATCACCCGAGGGGGACTCATCGCGCAGAAGCGAGGCCAGAGCCAACCGCAGCGAGAGTGCGAAAGACCATGATTCACCATGACTGGCATATCCCTTGACCGGCAGCCCGTTCAACTCGAACTGCACGTCGTCCCGATGCGGGCCGACCAAAGTCACTCCCCGATCGAGCTCCTGGGCCCGTACCGAATCGATCGCGATCGCAAACTCGCTCATGAGTGTTTCACGTGAAACATCTGTGTCCGACACCACGTTCGACACAGTCGGCTCGTCCTTGCCATCCGCAACCCCCGGGGCGGATGTTTCACGTGAAACACTCCGCTCGACAGCCCTCGGCACGGATTCTGCAAGCGAAATTCTGGGAAGGTGATCCTGCTCGACGAGATACTGGTAGCTTCGCCCGAGCGGCTCCGCCAATGCTCGAACTAATGCTCGGCGCTCGTTCATCACGCGCGCGCCGAGCTCCACCAGCTGAGCGTCCCAAACTCCGAGCGTCGCGTCGAGAGAACTCCGATTGCCCGAGACTCGCGCCGATTTCAGGAGAGACGTCCGCTGCCTGACTACACGATCGTAATCGGTAAGCACTCCCGCGAATGCAGGATTCCGGGCGATGCAAGCCTCATCGATGAATGTGCGACGCAGAGCGGGTTCGCCACGAACGATCGCAAGATCCTCGGGAGCGAAGACCACGACGCTGAACCAGCGAGTCAGCTCCCTCGGCTTCACGCCGTTTCGATTGACCTGCGCTCGATTCGGTCGATCACGATTCATCTGGACCTCGAGCAGGGCTTCGCGATCAGCCACCCCGATTCGCATCCGAGCAATCGCCGAACCGCAGCCTGCGCGTATCATCGCGCTCTCCCCCGTCACCCGATGCGAGCCCAGAGAAGCGAAGTAGGCGATCGCCTCGACCAAGTTGGTCTTCCCCTGACCGTTTCGCCCGACGATCAGGTTGAGTCCGGGTGAGAACGGCACCTCAGCGGTGCGATAGTTACGAAAATCGCTCAGAGAGAGATGCGCGACACGCATCGCATGACCTATCGCAGCAGCAGGTTCGGCTGCAGCAGATAGCGGAACGCCTGCTCGTCGACATCGTCCTTGCTGCGCTGGCTCGTGATCAGCACGGGCCCCGGCTTGCTTGCATTCTCGGTTCGAGTAAAGCCGATACGCGCGTACTCGGCGTGCGTCGAACGCAGACCGTCGAGTAGGAACTGCGGCTTCAGAGAAACGACCATGTCGTCGCCGACCAGATGAGCATCGACCGTCTCGACCGCCTGCGCAGTCTCCGTGCCGGCGGCCTCGAGCGTCACCTCCCCCTCGACGAAGGAGAACCGCAATGCGGCCTCACGTTCGAGCACGAGACCGACGCGACCGACCGCCTCGACGAGGTCCGCAGTGTTCAACACCGCATAATTATCGATGTTATCAGGGAAAAGACGCCCGACCGGAGGATAGTTGCCCTTGATCAGCAGCGACGTCACCGTCTTGTTTCCGCCGGTGAATGCGACGAGCTCGCGTTCACCGTCCTTCACAATCGCGACCTGCACGGTCCCGGCACCGCCAAAAGTCTTGCCCACCTCGATCACGACCTTTGCCGGAACAAGGGCGGTGAGCTCGCCGTCGTCGCTGAGCTGCTCCCAATCGATGCGGCGCGTGGCGACCCGATAGCGGTCGGTAGCGGTGAGGGTGAGGGCGTTCTCGGCCACCTCGAACTGCACGCCCGTGATCACCGGGGTCACGTCGTCCTTCGATGCGGCGAGCGAGACCTGGGCCACTGCCTCCGCGAAGACGTCCGCCGGTACCGATCCCGAAACCGTATCGATGCGCGGCACCTGAGGATACTCCTCGACCGGCATTGCCGGGAGGCTGAATGAAGAAGCGCCGCAACGCAACTCCACTCGCGTCTCGGCAAGCGTGACCTCGACATCGGAATGCGGAAGACGTTGTGCGATCTCGCCGAGCAACCGCCCCGAGACGAGAGCTCGACCGGCCTCGACGACATCGGCGACCACCGAGGTGCGGGCCGAAGTCTCGTAATCGAACGAGGAGATCGTCAACTCGGACTCGGCGACTTCGATGAGCACACCGCTCAGTAGTGGCTGCGTCGGCCGCTGCGGGAGCAGCTTCGCCGCAAACGAGACAGCCTCGCTGAACACGTCACGGTTGACGGTGAAACGCATGAGCAGCTCCTTGCACGGTTCGGCGGCGCGACCACCTCCCCTATCGGTGGCAGTCGCGTGACAATCTTTGCACATTCCACGGCTGGGGTCGTCTGAGAATTCTCGAGGCGCAAGGTTGTGCATCGATAGCTCGTTCACACTTCACGGGACTTTGGTGTGATCGAATGCCCTAATTACATGAATAAATTGTTAATAGTAATAAGCACTGTGGAAACTGTGGATAACTTGGCCGATGCCATATTTCACATGGAAACTACAACTGTGTGAGTTGTTGGTAGGCGGTGGACAACCGGTCAGCGGCGGAATCCCGCGGATCTTGCGGCTCGACGTCTCATCCACAGGCGAGCGTGATCCGCTCACAGAAACGCCCGAGGTATCCACAGTTATTCACAGGCACCCGTGGCGCTGTGGATAACTCCGCCTCCTCGCTCGATTCTGCGCCCGGCCATCCCGCGCGGTATTCGTGAGCATGAGCGGGAACACCGGTTATCGGGTGGCCTGTTTGATGCGCGTGGTGAGCTCGGTCACCTGGTTGAAGATCGAACGTCGTTCGGCGATCAGCTGGGTGATCTTCTTGTGCGCGTACATGACCGTGGTGTGGTCACGGCCTCCGAAGAGCTGACCGATCTTCGGAAGCGACAGCGGAGTCAACTCCCTGCAGAGATACATCGCGATCTGTCGCGCTGTTGCGATCTGCTGCGCGCGGGACGGACCGTAGAGATCGTCGAGCGCGAGGTCGAAGTAGTCCGCCGTGTGACTGATGATGTCGGAGGGCTGTACCTCGTTGTCCTCATCGAGCGTGATCAGATCCTTGAGCACGGTCTGCACGAGCGGCATGTCGATGCGCTGCTGATTCAGACTCGCGAACGCCGTGACCCTGATCAGGGTGCCCTCCAGCTCTCGGATGTTCGAGGTGAACTTCGAGGCGATGAACTCGAGGATGTTGTGATCGATCTCGAGATTCTCGCGCTTCGCCTTCTTCCGGAGGATCGCGATGCGCGTTTCGAGATCCGGCACCTGGATATCGGTGAGGAGCCCCCATTCGAAGCGCGAACGCATCCGGTCCTCGAAACCACGGAGTTGCTTCGGAGGAACATCGCTGGTGATGACGACCTGTTTGCTGTGATCGTGCAGCGTGTTGAACGTATGGAAGAACGCCTCTTGAGTCTCGGCCTTGCCCTCGAGGAACTGGATGTCGTCGACGAGCAGAAGATCGACGCTTCGATACCGAGCGTGGAAGGCGGCCCCCTGGTTGTTCGCGATCGAATTGATGAAGTCGTTGGTGAAATCCTCGGAACTCACGTAACGCACACGAATCTCGGGATAGAGCTCGCGCGCATAGTGTCCGATCGCATGAAGCAGGTGCGTCTTGCCCAGACCGGAATCGCCGTAGATGAACAACGGATTATATGCGCGGGCCGGGGCCTCGGCCACTGCGACGGCTGCGGCATGCGCGAAGCGGTTCGATTGACCGATCACGAATGAATCGAAACGGTACTTCTCGTTCAACCGGCTGTCGGTGATCTCGGGCTGCCCGTGACGGGCGTGCGGCTCCTCGACCGGGCGTGCGCGATCCACCGGGATCGAATGCGCGACGGTGCTCGTGGCCGACACCGGCGCCGGAACCGGCGCGAACTCCTCGGGCTCCGGATCGATCGCGGGCTGCGCATCGATATCGACGAGAACGACGAAGCTCTCGAGCGAACTCGCCTCGGGGATCGAGGCGATCGCCTGCATGATGGAAGGCCGCAACCGGTTCTCGAGCAGCTTCAGCGTGAACTCGTGCTGCACCGCCAGGAAGAGCGTGCCGGCACTCACTCCCCGCGGAACGGCGAGCGCCAGCTGGGCGCCAACGGCAGGGCCGACCTCTGGATCCCCCATGACCGTGTGAGTGATCTGGGCCCAGACCCGCTGTACGTCTTCTTCAGTCACTGACACATCCGACTATTCTCAAACTCGATTCAACAACCGTATCCCCAGATGTATCCACAGAGAAGAGGAGAGGAACGGCGGGTTTCCGAGGGTGATTCACGACCTGGGAACACTTGCGCCAACGCTAGTCACAGATTTGTCCACAGGCAAGTTCGATCTGCGGACACGCCGACTTCCGCACTACCGAGAAGACCCCTACTGGGGCATAATCACATTCCTCCGGCTTCGGACTTTGACTCGCAGCCCATTTCGGCGTAAAGTGAATACCTTGTACGGGCGCAACCCGTTTGCAGCCCTGCCCAGATTCGACTTCCTTGACGTGCGAGCGTCAGGGATTTGTTCCATAAGTCACGGAGTCTTCACTATGAGCAAGCGCACTTTCCAGCCCAACAACCGCCGTCGCGCCAAGGTGCACGGCTTCCGCGCCCGCATGCGTACGCGCGCCGGCCGCGCCATCGTCGCAGCTCGTCGTGGCAAGGGCCGCACGAAGCTCACCGCGTAATTCCCTCGATTCGATCGTGCCAGCAAGGCAGCACCGGGTCACCCGGGGCGACGACTACCGGCGCATCGTTCGAAGCGGCTACCGCGTGGGAGGTGCACTGTGCATCGCCCACGCGGTTTTGCGTTGCTCCGGGGGCGCTTCGGCCGAGGTGGAGGCCGGGCGCGGGGCGCCGAGCACCGACGCTGCGCGCTTCGGGTTCATCATCTCGAAGGCCGTCGGTGGGGCCGTTGTTCGAAATCGTGTACGGCGCCGGTTGAAGTACATCGTCGAGCAGCGCCTGCGTGACGGCTACTCGGGGGTGGATGTCGTGTTCCGCGCGCTCCCGGCCATCGCAGGTGCCGAGTTCTCCGAGATCGACCGTGAGGTGAATCGGCAACTCGATCGCATCGACGACCGGTTGCGACAGGGTTCTGGAGCTGCCCGGAGCACGGAAGGCTGTGCGCCGGAGATCGTACGCGGTTCATTCGAGAACCCCTGCAGATGATGTCGGCCCTATCGCGCATACTGGTAGAGGCGTGGCTTTTGCCGAGAAACATCGCCATCGCCCTGATGCACGCCTATCGCCGATTCGTATCACCGCTGTACGGGGAGGTATGCAGGTACTATCCCAGTTGTTCGCGCTACGCTTTGGAAGCGTTTCAACGTCAGGGTTTTCTGGCTGGCTTCGGGTTGACGGCCTGGAGGCTGCTGCGCTGCAACCCGTGGTCGTCGGGCGGAGTGGATGACGCCCCCGAACGACGTCACCCCAGATTCTCTATCAGTTCACGCGGCTTCGTCCGCCCCACCACACGAAAGGCCTGATCGCGGTGGATTTCATCGAGACAATACTCTGGCCGCTGCGCTGGCTCGTCGAGCTGGTGCTCATGCTCTGGCATCAGCTCTTCACCTGGATGGGGCTCGACCCGGCCTCGGGCGTGACCTGGGTGCTCTCCATCCTCGGGCTGGTGATCGTGGTGCGTTCTGCGCTGATTCCGGTGACGGTGCGTCAGATCAAGGCGCAGCGACGGATGATGGATCTGGCCCCGGACATGAAGAAGATCCAGGCCAAGTACAAGGGTAAGAGCGATCAGTTTTCGCGCGAGGCGATGAGTCGCGAGACGATGGCGCTCTACAAGAAGCACGGAACGAATCCGTTCTCCTCCTGCCTGCCCATTCTGATTCAGATGCCCGTCTTCTTCTCGCTGTTCTACGTGCTGCGTCACGCATCGGAGAACAAGCCCGGCATCGGCTTCATGAACGAGTCCCTGACGCAGAGCTTCAACGCCGCGAGCATCTTCGGTGCGCCGCTCAAGATGACCTTCACCCAGGGCTGGGAGTCGGGTCAATGGAGCGTCGTCGTGCTGCTCGGCATCATCGTGATCGCGATGATCGCCTCGCAGTTCTTCACCCAGCTGCAGATCATGTCGAAGAACATCTCGGATGAGACCAAGGCGTCACCGATGTATCGGCAGCAGAAGATCATGCTCTACATCATTCCGTTCGCGTTCCTGTTCTCGGGCGTCGCATTCCCGCTGGCGCTCAACATCTACTGGTTCACCTCGAACCTGTGGACGATGGGTCAGCAGTTCATCGTGATCCACAACATGCCGACACCCGGTAGCGATGCCTGGCGTGCGCGGCAGGACCGACTGAAGGCGAAGGGCAAGTTGAGCCCGGAGGAACTCGAAGCGGAGAACGAGCGCGCGGCGAAGGCCGAGGCTCAGGGCCAACGTCAGCAGCCGATCAGCGCCAAGCGCGCCAAGAAGAAGAAGTGAGGGCGAGCCGATGAGCGAGCGCGAGAGTATCGAGGTTGAAGGCGTCGGACCGACCGAGGACGAACTCGAGGCAGAGGGCGATTTCGCCGCGGACTACATCGAGGGGCTGCTCGATATCGCGGATCTCGACGGCGATCTCGACATCTCCGTCGCCAGCGGTCGCGCCTATCTCTCGATCACGGGTGGCGGAGAAGATCTCGATCACCTGGCGATGCCGGACGTGGTGCAGGCGCTGCAGGATCTGACGCGCCTCGCCGTGCAGAGCGAGACCGGCAGGTTCTCGCGTCTGATTCTCGACATCGGCGGATCGAGGGACGCCCGCGCCATCGAGCTCCGCGGGCTGGTCGACGCTGCTGTGGCGCAGATCGCAGCCGGCCGAGCCGAGGTCGAGCTGGAGCCGATGTCCTCATACGAGCGCAAGCTCGTACATGACGAGGTCGCCGAGCGCGGGTACCATTCCGAGTCGCGCGGCGAGGGCCGCGACCGCCGACTCGTGATCACCAGCGCGTAGATCCGGTTTCACGTGAAACATGTCTGACGCGACGATCGAACCGGAGCCGGCATCCGCGGAGACGCTCGCCGGTGACCGCATCGAGGTACTCCGTGAGTTCGCGAGGGATCTCGGCGAGCGTGGCGAGCCGCTGGGCCTGATCGGCCCGCTCGAGCCGCCGCGACTGTGGACCAGGCACCTTCTCAACAGTGCGGTACTGGCACCGCTTGTTCAGACGGGCGCGCGGATCGCCGACATCGGCACCGGCGGTGGGATGCCCGGGCTGGTGCTCGCGATCGTGCGACCCGATGCCGAGTTCCTGCTCGTCGAACCGATGGAGCGCCGCTGCGCCTGGTTGGCGGAACAGGTCGATCGTCTGGGCCTGCAGAACGTTCAGATCAAGCGCGGCCGTGCCGAGGAGTTCCACGGCGCGTTCGAAGTGGATCAGGTCACCGCTCGCGCGGTGACCGCGCTGCGCAAGCTGGTGCCGCTGACCGCCCCGCTTCTGCGAGACGGCGGCGAGATGCTCTTCCTGAAGGGCGCCGCCGTGGAGGCCGAGATTGCGGCGGCCGAGAAGGTGTTCAGGAAGCACAGGGTGCACGACGTCGCGATCGATGAGCTGGGGGTCGGTCAACTCGACGAGACGACTAGAGTGTTTAGAGCTCGGGTGCGATAGCGCGCACCCGCGATCATGGCGACTGAGGGACTGATGACCGACAACGCACTGGTGGCCAAGCACCTGGCCGACAAGCGTCGGCGACGCCGTGCCCTCGAAGCGACCGTATCGCCGCTGCCCGAACAGACCCGCATCATCACCGTCTCCAATCAGAAGGGCGGGGTGGGCAAGACCACCACCACCGTCAATCTGGCCTCGGCGCTCTCGAGACGCGGCGCGAACGTTCTGGTCATCGATCTCGACCCCCAGGGCAATGCCTCGACCGCGCTCGGCGTTCTTCACAGGCCCGAGGTGACGAGCGTGTACGACGTGCTGCTCGGTGAGCGGGGCATCGAAGACGCGATACAGCCCACGACCGATAACGAGCAGCTGTTCTGCGTACCGTCGACGATCAATCTCGCGGGCGCCGAGATCGAACTCGTCTCGCTCGTGGCCCGCGAACAGCGGCTGCGCACCGCACTCGAGCAGTTCCTGGCGGAATCGGAGACCCATTTCCACTACGTCTTCATCGACTGCCCGCCGTCGCTCGGGCTGCTGACGGTCAACGCCTTCGTCGCCGCGCAGGAGGTGCTGATTCCTATTCAATGCGAGTACTACGCGCTTGAAGGGTTGAGCCAGCTGCTCGGCAACATACAACTCATTCAGAAGCACCTCAACCCGGGTCTTCGCGTCTCGACGATCCTGCTCACGATGTACGACGCCCGAACCAACCTGGCACACGAGGTCGCGCAGGAGGTGCGCAGCCACTTCCCCACCGAGACGCTCACCGCGGTCGTGCCCCGATCGGTGCGTATCTCCGAGGCCCCGAGCTACGGGCAGACCGTGCACGCCTACGACGGGGCCTCCATCGGCGCGCTCGCCTACCTCGAAGCGGCCGCCGAGATCGCGGAACGCAGCGCGACGACCACCACCGACGAAGGAGCATGACGATGGCCACCAAGAAGCGCGGCGGGCTGGGTCGTGGAATCGGCGCGCTCATTCCGCAGAGCAGCAGTGAGGGCGAGCGCCCGGTCGACGTGTTCTTTCCCGCAGCCGGCACGGGTGGAAGCGTGACGGCGGTGCTCGAGCCGGCCACCGCGACGTCTGCCGCACCGGGCGAGCGCCCGGTCGATGTCGTCGTCGTCGAGTCCGATCTCCGCGAAGTGCCCGGCGCTACGCTGACGCGGCTCGACCTCACCGACATCGTGCCGAACCGAGCCCAGCCGCGCACCGAGTTCGACGAGCAGGCGCTCGAGGAGCTGACGCACTCGGTGCGCGAGTTCGGCGTGTTCCAGCCCGTCGTCGTGCGCGCCATCGAGCCGCAACCGCAGGCCGACGAGCCGCGCTACGAGCTCATCATGGGCGAGCGCCGCTTCCGTGCGAGTCAGCGCGCGGGCCTCGACACGATCCCCGCGATCATCCGCAGCACCGCCGACGAGCACATGTTGCGCGACGCGCTCCTCGAGAACCTGCACCGGGCTCAGCTGAACCCACTGGAAGAGGCTTCGGCCTATCAGCAGCTGCTCGCCGATTTCGGCATCACCCAAGAGCAGCTCGCCGAGCGCATCGGACGCTCGCGCCCGCAGATCTCGAACACGATCCGACTGCTTCGCCTGCCGGAACCCGTACAGGCGCGCGTCGCCGCAGGGGTGCTCTCGGCCGGCCATGCCCGCGCGATCCTCTCGCTCGACGGCGACGCCGATTCGATGCAGCGCCTTGCCGACAAGATCGTCAATGAAGGCCTTTCGGTGCGCGCGGCGGAAGCGGTCGCCGGTGAAACCCCGAAGCAGAAGCGCCCGAAGCCGCGCCCCGGTGGGGTGCAGGCCCAGCTCGGCGAGATCGCCGAGCGTCTCGGCGATCGCTTCGACACCCGCGTCACCGTGAAGCTCGGGGCGAAGAAGGGGCAGGTCGTCATCGACTTCGCCACCATCGCCGACCTCAAGCGCATCCTGAGCGAACTCGGCGACCCCGGCTTCAACTGAGCCCCGGTTTCAGCCGATCCGCCGCTGTCGACTATCGGCTACCTCTCGAGGCGGCGCAATTGGTCGTTGCACGCTGGTTTCGACCGCAAAATGCGCCGCCTCGCGAAGAGGAAGCTTACGGAGTACGAGCTTGCCGAGCGAGAAACTGCCGAGTGCTGTGATCCACTCGTAACACAACTGTGGGCGCCCGGTCTGAAGACCGGGCGCCCACACGTGCAGCTGGTGCAGCGGCGAATCAGATGATGCCGGCGAGGTGCTCCTCGAGCACGGGCTTCGGCACAGCGCCGATGATCTCGCGCACCTCTTCGCCGCCCTTGAACACCTTCATGGCGGGAATCGAGGTGATGCGGTACTTGGCGGCGAGACCGGGGTTCTCGTCGACGTTCACCTTCGCGATGATGATCTTGCCGTCGTGCTCGGCGGCGATCTGATCGAGCACGGGGGCGACCATGCGGCACGGGCCGCACCATTCCGCCCAGAAGTCGACCAGCACGGGGGTTTCGTTCTGCAGCACGACCTTGTCGAAGGTCTGCTCGCCGACGATGATGGGTTCTGACATTATGACTCCTTGCCTGTCTTCCGTTCGGCCAGTGCGGCCAGGTAGTGCTCGGCGTCGAGCGCCGCGACGGTGCCCGATCCGGCCGCGGTGACGGCCTGCCGGTAGGTGGGATCGATGACGTCGCCCGCGGCGAAGACGCCAGGGATCGAGGTCTTCGAGCTGCGGCCCGCGGTCGCGATGGTGCCTTCGGGGGTGAGCTCGAGCTGACCGTGCACGAGGTGCGTGCGCGGGTCGTTGCCGATCGCGACGAAGACGCCGTCGAGCGGCAGTTCTCGCTCCTCGCCCGTGACGGTGTCGCGCAGCGTGACGCCCGTGACCTCGGTCTCGCCCGTGATCGCGGCGACTCCCGAGTTCCAGATGAACTCGATCTTCTCGTTGTCGAAGGCGCGCTGCTGCATGATCTTCGACGCCTTGAGCTCGTCGCGGCGGTGAATGACGTACACCTTGGTGGCGAAGCGGGTGAGGAACGTCGCCTCCTCCATCGCCGAGTCGCCGCCGCCGACGACGGCGATGGTCTTCTCGCGGAAGAAGAATCCGTCGCAGGTCGCGCACCACGACAGACCGTGGCCGCTCAGGCGCTCCTCCTCGGGCAGGCCGAGCTTTCGGTAGGCGGAGCCGGTGGCGAAGATCACGGCCTGGGCCTCGTGCACGGTGCCGTCGCTCGTGGTGACCTGTTTCACATCGCCCGCAAGATCGAGCGACGTGACGTCGTCGTAGACGACCTTGGTGCCGAAGCGCTCGGCCTGCGACTGAATCTTCTCCATGAGCTCAGGGCCTTGAATGCCCTCGGGGAATCCCGGGAAGTTCTCGACATCGGTCGTGTTCATCAGTTCGCCGCCCGGCTCGACCGAACTGGCGAACAGCAACGGCTCGAGCCCCGCACGCGCGGCGTAGATCGCCGCAGTGAGACCGGCCGGCCCGCTGCCGATGATGATGATCTGGTGCATTCTGCTCCTCGCACGCAAATAGTGGATCGCGGCCTGCGGCCGCTGCCCTGGGTACAACCAATCCTAGGGTTCGCTCATTCCCGGG
>JBEBWI010000051.1:0-17497 GCA_040392345.1 Leucobacter soli
GCCTGCCCCTTCTTGATCACGCTGTTGTAGATGTCGTGCGCGAACGAGGCCGAAGCGGTGATCGTGAGCCCGGCAACGACCGCGAGGATCGTCGCGAAGGCGACCGCGGAGATGAATCCGAGCAGAAGCGGGCCGCCCAGTTGCAGCGCGAGGAGCGGTGCGGCAGAGTTCTGCCCGCCCGGCGCTTGCGCGATGGTCTGCGGGCCCACGATCGCCGCGGCCCCGTAGCCCAGCACGAGCGTGAACAGGTAGAAGATGCCGATCAACCAGATGGCCCACACGACCGAGCGGCGGGCCTCCTTCGCAGTCGGCACCGTGTAGAAGCGCATCAGCACGTGGGGCAGGCCGGCAGTGCCGAGCACGAGTGCGAGCGCCAGAGAGATGAAGTCGATCGGGTTCGATCCGTACTGCAGTCCCGGTGCGAGGATCGCCGCGCCGTTGGCGTTCTCGGGGTTGTTCACGGCCGCGTCGAGTACCGCGCCGAAGTTGAAGCCGTTGAGCGCGAGCACCCACACGGTCATCGCGCCGGCGCCTGCGATGAGCAGCACGGCCTTGATGATCTGCACCCAGGTAGTGCCCTTCATGCCTCCGATGAGCACGTACATGATCATCACGACGCCCACCACCGCTATCACGAGTGATTGCCCGAGCTTGTCGTTGATGCCGAGCAGCAGTGAGACGAGCCCGCCCGCACCGGCCATCTGGGCGAGCAGGTAGAAGAACGAGACCGCGAGCGTGGTGAGGGCGGCAGCCATGCGCACCGGGCGCTGGCGCAGCCGGAACGAGAGCACGTCGGCCATCGTGAACTTCGCGGTGTTGCGCATGAGCTCGGCGACGAGCAGCAGGGCGACGAGCCACGCGACGAGGAACCCGATCGAGTAGAGGAACCCGTCGTAGCCGTTGATCGCGATCGCGCCGCAGATGCCGAGGAACGACGCGGCCGAGAGGTAGTCGCCCGCGATCGCGAGCCCGTTCTGGCGCCCGGTGAACGAGCGCCCGCCGGCGTAGAAATCGGCGGCGCTCTTGTTGTTCCGGCTGGCCCGGATCACGATCACCATCGTGACGGCCACGAAGGCGAGGAAGATCGAGATGTTGAGCACCGGATTCTGCTCGGCCGCGGCGGGTGCCGCGCGGAAGATCGTGAGCGCGTTCATCGCCCGCCTCCTTCAGTTTCGCCGTTCGCCGCAGTGAGCTCCTCGAGCTCCGTGCGCAGGCTCTCGGTCATCGGGTCGAGCTGTCTATTCGCGAACGAGACGTACCACATGGTGATGGCGAACGTCGTGATGAACTGGGCGAGGCCCAGCCAGAGTCCGACGTTGAGCCCGAGGAAGGGCTGCGCCATGAACTCGTGCGCGAACGCGGCGAGCGCGACGTAGAGCAGGAACCAGACCATGAACGCCGCGGCCAACGGAAAGGTGAACCTGCGGAATCGGCTCCGGTACTCCTGGAACTCGGGGCGCGACTGGAACGCTTCGTAGTCGATCGCCTGGTCGTCGCCCGGCGGGTGCGTACTGGTGGACATGGGGCCTCCTTGCCTCATGGGAATGGACGTGTGTTCGGTTGGTCGGTTGATGAATGGTCGGGTAGTGGTCGGTCTGCGTGATGAGGGGGTGGATCGGGTCAGCGGGGTATCGACACGACTTGCGTCGGCGGCGCCGAGTACGTCGCGTCGAGGGAAGCGATGAGTGCCGTGACGACCGTCGGATCCTCGATCGTGGCCGGAACCGTGTAAGGCTCGCCGTCGACGATCTGACGGATCGTCTTGCGCAGGATCTTCCCCGACCGCGTCTTCGGCAGCCGATCCACGATGGTGACGTCCCGGAACGACGCAACGGGGCCGATCCGCTCGCGCACCAGGCGCACCAGTTCGGCGGAGAGCTCGTCGCCCGCGACCTCGACACCGTGTTTCAGCGTGACGAAGCCTGCAGCGCGCTGCCCCTTCAGCTCGTCGCGCGCGCCGATCACGGCGCACTCCGCGACAGCCGGGTGCGCCGTCAGCACCTCCTCGAGCGACCCCGTGGAGAGCCGGTGGCCGGCGACGTTGATGACGTCGTCGGTGCGACCCATCACGAACAGGTAGCCGCCCTCGTCGAAGTGCCCGGCGTCGCCCGTCGCGTAGTAGCCGGGGAATGCCGAGAGGTAGGAATCCACGAACCGCTGCCGGCTGCCCCAGATCTCGAGCAGTGCCCCCGGAGGCAGTGGTGTGCGTATGACGATGTTGCCCTCGGCACCGGGCTCGTCGATGGGTACGCCCGTCGAGTCGAGCAACTGCACATCGAACCCGGGCATGGGCACAGATGTGGATCCGGCTTTCGCCGGCAGGTTCTCGATCCCGCGCGGGTTCGCGCAGATCGGCCAACCGGTCTCGGTCTGCCACCAGTGATCGACGACCGGAACTCCGAGGCCCTCCTTGGCCCAATGCCAGGTCTCCGGATCCATCCGCTCACCCGCGACGTACACCGCCTGCAGCGCTGAGAGATCGTACTTCGCGAGCTCCTCGAGCTCCGGGTCCTCGCGTCGGATCGCGCGGAGCGCCGTGGGGGCGGTCGAGAGCACCTTCGCGCGATAGTCGGCGAGGATGCGCCAGAACGCGCCCGGGTCGGGGGTGCCGACGGGCTTGCCCTCGTAGAGGATCGTCGTGCCGCCGGCGAGCAGCGGGCCGTAGACGATGAACGAGTGCCCCACCACCCAACCGACATCGGAGGCGGTGAAGATGGTGTCGCCTTCTCCGAAGTCGTAGATGTTGCGCATCGCCCAGGCGAGCGCCACGGCATAGCCGCCGCTGTCGCGCACGACCCCTTTCGGGCTGCCGGTGGTGCCCGAGGTGTACAGGATGTAGAGCGGATCCTCGGAGCGGATCGGCACCGGGTCCGCCGGCTGCGCGGTGGCGACGAGCTCCGACCAGTCGAGCCAGGCGATCGCACTGTCGTTGCCGTAGTCCGCGGCACGACCTGGCACGGTCGCGCGATCATCGACGATCACGGCTTCGACACTCGACGACGTGCCCTCACTCAGATCGATCGCCGCCCGTACGAGCGGAAGGTACTCGACCTTTCGGCCGGGCTCCAGCCCACCCGATGAGGTGACGATCACTTTCGGCGTCGCATCGGTGATCCGCACCGCGAGCTCGTTCGCCGCGAAGCCGCCGAACACGACCGAGTGGATCGCGCCGATGCGCGCGCAGGCGAGCATCGCGATCACAGCCGAGGGAGTCATCGGCAGATAGATCAGCACGCGATCGCCCGTACCGACTCCCAGGCCGCGCAGCGCGCCGGCGAATCTCGCCACCGAATCTCGCAGCTCGCGGTAACTCAGACTCGTGCGCGCCCCGGTCATCGCCGAATCGTAGACGAGCGCGGCCTGCTCGCCCCGACCCGCGTCGATGTGACGGTCGAGCGCGTTCGCGCAGACGTTCAGCTCACCGCCGGGAAACCAGCGCCACTCGGTGTCGCTGCGCTGGTGCAGCGCGGCGACCGGCGGCGCGTTCCAGTCGATGCGGCGCGCGGCGTCGAGCCAGAAGCCCTCTCGATCGTCGCGGCTGCGATCGCTGATCTCGCGGTAGGCGTCGCCGGGGCGACGGGTCTCGTTCGTCGTCATTCGTTCTCTCCCTTGAAATCGATGACTCGGGCAGCATCCTTGCTGCGCTCTCCGATGCTAGAAAGCGGGGTTAGCATGGACTACCCCCGAAAGTTGGTAGTGCGGATGGCGAAACTCTCAGAATCAGCGCAGCACACGCTCGACGCTGCCGTCGAGGAGTTCGCCAAGGCCACCCACTTCCCGTTGACGTTCGGCGGCTTCCACACCGGTGCGGCGGTGGACATCACCTCGCTCACGGGCAACCGCACGATGAGCCTGCACGGCCTGCACGTGGAAGACGGTCTGGGCCTCGGCGGCCGGGCGATGAGCGAGGGGCGGCCCAGACTCACCGCCGACTACTCGCGGTCGCGGCACATCACTCACGACTACGACGGCGAGGTCATGGCCGAGTGCGTGAGAACCCTCTTCGCCATGCCGGTGATCGTCGACGGTGTCGTGCGCGCGGTGCTGTACGGGGGCACCCGCGGGGAATCCTCACCGGGCACCGCGTTCGTGCAGGCGGGGGCCTCGGTCGCGAATGCGCTCGCGCGCGAGATCAGGCTCGAGGACGAGGTGACGCGGCGGGTCGCCGCACGCCGGCCGGGGAGCGACCTGCTGCCGAGCGCCCTGCTCGAAGAACTGCGCGTCGGGCACGCGGAACTGCGCCGCATCGCCGCCTCGGTCGACGACCCGGCGCTTCGCGACCAGCTGCTCGCTCTCGAGCAGCGCTTCGCTCGGGCCGGAGCAACGGAGGAGCCGTCGGCGCAGACGCCCGTGGTGCGGCTCACTCCGCGCGAGCTCGACGTCATCGCGCACGCGGCCCTCGGGTCGACGAACGTCGAGATCGGCGCGAGCCTCTCGCTCACCGAGAGCACGGTGAAGAGCTACTTGAAATCGGCGATGTCGAAGCTCGGAGCCTCGACCCGGCACGCCGCGGTCGCTTCGGCGCGGCGCGCCAGGCTCATCCCGTAGCGCCCTCGCTTCCCGTGCGCGGAAGCTGCACCATGAGCGGCTTGCCGTTCTCGACGAACAGGCCGCGGCCCTCGGGGAACTCGTGCCGCTGCACCTTCGGAAACGGCACCTTGAACAGGGTTTCGCCGTCGAACGTCTCGGGCCTGAGGGCGATGCCGTGCCGACTCGCCTTGAGCTCGCCGACGAGACCGTAGCTGCTGCCCAGCTGGGTGACGTCGCCGTCGGCGATCAGCAAGTGGTCGTTGCGGTTCACCTGCTGGAAGAGCTCCTTCAGCGCGCGATCCGCATCCGTGTCCGAGTACTCGATCAGATTCTCGACGACGACGAGGATGCGCCCGGTTTCGGCCTCGTCGGCCATGAGGTCGGCGAGATCCTTCGCGAGCGCACGCACGTCGGCGATCCTGCTGGCCGAGCCCGTCCACCGGCGGTGGTCGGCGAGCTCGGCGCGCCTGCCGCCGATGTGGTACATCTGGACGGCGGGGTCGAAACGCTCGATGGCACGCACGAGCCCGCGCAGCGCGGTCGTCTTGCCGCTCTGCGGCGGCCCGGCCACGAGGAAGGTGCCGAAGGGCTCGAACGCGACCGGTCCGAGCGTGTGCTCGCCGATGCCGAGCACCGGGTGGTCGCCGATGCGGTCTGGCAGGCCTGCCTGGTCGAACGAGGTCGGAAGCGCACCCACGCCCGTGGCCTCGGTCACGCCGCGCTTGCGGAACCGGTTGCCGAGTTCGGTCGCGGCTGCGTTCTGTTCGGCCGCATTCGATGTGCCGCCGATCACTGCGATCTGCGTCTCGTAGCCGTCGACGATGGCGCGACCGGGCACGCTGCGCTCGCTGAGCACATCGCGCGGTACGCCCAGGATGCCGTACGAGTTCTCGTCGGCGAGGCGCAGCACGATGCGCTTCGTGATGTTCGCGCTCACCGCGGTCGGCACGGCGCCGTAGCGATCTGCCGTGGCGATCACGTGCACGCCGAGCGGGCGCCCTTCGCCGAGGATGCGCATGAACGTCGCGTAGCTCTCGATGCGGTTCGCGCCGTTCTCCCATTCCTGCCGGAACGAGCCGAAGCCGTCGATGAGCAGCACGATGCACGGTTCGTCGCCGTCGCCCGAGATCTCGCGGTACTCGCCGAGGGTCGACGCGTTCACTTCCGAGTACCTGCGCGCACGCGAGTCGAGCAGGTCGCGCAGCGTGCGGAAGAGTCGTTGAATGCGTTCGACGTCGTCGCCCATGACGACGGTGCCGACGTGCGGCAGGGTCTCGAGCGAACGCAGCGCGCCCGTGCCGAAATCGAGACCGTACACACTCGCCGCTCCGAGGGTGTACCCGGCGCCCGCGGCGATGCCGAGGCTGCGCAGCGCCACGGTCTTGCCCGCGCCGCTCGTGCCGTAGATCAGCAGGTGGCCGTCGCGGTCGGGGGCGAAGGCGACGGTCTCCTGCATCTGCCGTTCGGGAATGTCGGCGAGCCCGATGGGCAGGGCACCCGTCACCTCACCGCGGTTCGCGTCGCCGTCGAGCAGGTCGAGCAGGTCGATGCCGGTGGGCAGCTCGTCGAGCCAGGGCCTGCGCGGCACCGGTACGCGCAGTTGCCGCGCCGCCCGTACGAAGTTGTTCACCAGTCGCTCCTGGTCGTTCGGGCCCGCCTCGCTCGCGGCGTCCGCCGCGGTCTCCTCGGTGGATCCCGATTCCCACGTCACCACCGTGCCGAAGCGGAGCTCGGCGACCGACACCTGAGCCTGCTCCGGCGTCTCGGTGGTCCACCCGCCCGCATAGCCCGACTGGAAGGGCACCAGGCGGCCAGGCCCCGTCTTCGCGATGGCCCGGCCCGGAATCGAAGGATCGAAGCCGGCGGCGATCGGGTCGCCCACGACGTCGCCCGAGTCGGATTCGTCGGCCATGCGCAGCGCGATGCGCAGGTTCGTGTTGGCGCGCAGGTTGTCTTTGATGACACCGGCAGGCCGCTGCGTCGCCATGATCAGGTGGATGCCCAACGAACGGCCGCGTTGAGCGATGTCCACCACCCCGTCCACGAACTCGGGCACCTCGGTGGCGAGAGCCGCGAATTCGTCGATCACGAGCACCAGTGCCGGCGGCACCTCGGGATCCTGCCGCTTCTCGAGCTCGATCAGATCTTTCGCGTTCTTGCGGTTGAAGAGGTGCTCGCGGTGATGCAGCTCCGCGCGCAGGCTCGTCAGGGCGCGTCGCACCAGGTGGGGGCTGAGATCGGTGACCAGACCGACGCAGTGAGGCAGCCGCACGCAGTCCGCGAACGCGGATCCACCCTTGTAATCGACGAACAGGAAGGTGACGCGGTCGGGACTGTACTCAGCGGCGAGCCCGAGCACCCAGGCCTGCAGGAACTCGGACTTGCCCGAGCCCGTCGTGCCGCCGACGAGCGCGTGCGGGCCCTGCGTGCGCAGGTCGAGCGACATGGCGTCGGGGGAGCGCTGGCCCACGAAGGCCTTGAGCGTGCCCGCCCGCTTCAGCCGCGGCCGGGGCCCCGGGGTGCGGTCGAGCACGGAGTTGTTCTGATGCCAGCGCTCGATCACCGCGTCGGTGTCGGTGGCGAGATCGGTACCCGTGACGCGCAGCAGCGAGACTTGGCGGGGCAGATCGGAGGAGTCGGGTGCGACCGAACTCGAGTCGACGACGGGTGCGAGCCGGCGGGCGAAGTGCTCGGCGTACTCGAGCGAGACGCCCTCCACCTCGACGCCCGTCACCTGCGTGCCGAGACGCACCCAGCCGACGGTCGCCTGGTCGAGCCCTTCGCTCACGTCGATGAAGGTACGGCACGAGGCCGGGAGAGACTCGACCGTGGGGGCGACGAAGACGGTATAGATGCCGACATCGGGCCCCCGTTCGATGAGCTGGGTCAGCCTGGCGCGATCCACCGCCGCATTCGTGCTCACGAAGAGCACGAGCGAGACGTCTCGTGCGGCCTTGTGCTTCTCGCTGCGACTCTCGCCGACGTG
This sequence comes from Leucobacter soli, assembly GCA_040392345.1. Lineage (GTDB taxonomy): Bacteria > Actinomycetota > Actinomycetes > Actinomycetales > Microbacteriaceae > Leucobacter > Leucobacter soli_B. The sequence goes on from JBEBWI010000051.1 coordinate 7,517, forward strand.
CTTGCCGAGCTCCATCGCCCCGTCTTTCGGGGGCAGTGGGCCGCGGTGCGTGGGGGTGCCGGCGAGACGTTCGAGAATCGTCTCCTCGAGCGCGTTGAGCAGCACCGTGCCTGCAGCCTGACTGTCGGCGAGCGCGATGTCGGAGACCTCGGATTGCGGGCTCGTGACGTGGGGCAGCCAGCGCAGCCAGGCGAGGTGCGGGCTCCATTCGGGGTCGAGAATCGCGGCGGTCACGACGTCGCCCGGGGCGTGCAGGCCGAAGAGCTGGATGCCGAGCCCGCGCAGCGCGTCGGCCGCGAGGTCGGTCGGCCCGGCGATGCCGAGCGCACCGGCCGCGGGCAGTATCTCGACGAGCGGTACCTCGTCGATCGTCTGGAACCGCTCGCGCAGCGCGTCCACGCGCTCCGCGTACTCGGCCAGCCCCCGGCTGTCCTCCGAGCGCTGCACGGTATTGCGGCTCTCCGCACTTCCGGTGCCGAGCCTGAGCGAGAGGAAGTTCCAGTGCTCGGGCCGCCGGGTCCAGAGCATCGGGCCGAGCTGCATCGCCTGCTGGTAGATCTGCGCGGTGGGCGGCGCCTCGTGCCGGCGACGCTCTCGTTCGACCTCTTCCTCGGCGAGCAGATGGTCTTCGAGCTCGTTCATCCGCGTCTCGAAGGCGCGGATCTCCTCGCGCAGCTTCTTGCTCTGCTGCGTGCGCTGCCCGATGAAGTTGCCGAGCATCATGAGCGGGGACATGAACACGATGAGGAGCGAGGTCGCGCGCCCGGTGAAGGCGAAGATCGAGAACCCCATGATGATGGGCGCCACGATCATCGGCCAGGGGAAGAGGCGCGGCTCGGCCTCGGTCGGCAACGGCGGCTGCTTGTGATCCTCGCCCGTGTAGCGTCGCTCGACCCGCGGGGAGCGGTTGAACAGCAGGGTGCCGCCGCGCTCGAGCACCTCGTCGGCGGGGGTCTCGACGACGCCCTCGTTCAGGATGGTGAAGGAGACGTCGGTGCCGCCGATCGACACGAGCTGTCGCGGCAGGATGCGGGCGCGCTGCACGTGCCCGCCATCGATCACGATGCCGTTCGCCGAGTTGAGGTCGACGATCTCGATGTGGTTGCCCACCTCGATGCGCGCGTGCTGCCGTGACACGAGCGGGTCTTCGAGGATGATCTCGGCGGGCGCGGTTCTGCCGAGCACGGTCGACCCGCGGTGCACCGGAATCTTCAGGCCGGCCTGCGGGCCGGAGTGGATGAGCATGATCGCCCCCACCGAGGTGCCCTGACGGTACGCCTCGGCAGAGGCGTTCACCGGGGTCGCCTCGAAGCCCGAGCCGATGGGCGCGTCGGCGAGCAGGGCCGTCGGGTCGAGTTGATACGGCTCGCCGCCGGGCGAGGCGACCTGCAGGGTCGGGTTGGGCAGCCGTGTGGGGCCGTCGCTCGGTTCGAGCTCACGCGCCACGTCTTCGACCCTCGCGGTCGCGTCGGCGGTGATCAGCACGTCCACCGCCGGCTGCGAGTCGCGTGTGAGCGCCAGCTTGATTCTCATCGGAGTCCGTCCTCTCGCTGCACCCGAAACACCCGCCCGCCGATCTGCACGACCGCGCCGTGCGCAAGCCGAACCGGGGTGTTGCCGGCGATGGGCCGCGGCTCGCCCTGACCGGCCGGCCGCACGCTGGTGCCGTTGCTGGAACCGAGATCCTCGATCCACACCCCCGCCTCGTCGGTGCCGAGGGCGAGATGCGTCTTCGACATCATGCGCTGCGGGTCGTCGAGTGCGATCAGCTGCCGGGCGCGATGGCGGCCGCCCCGCACGGGCGAGCGGCCGATCAGCATCGCCCCGGTGACCTCGACGGTCGAGCCGTCGTCGAAGACGAGGTGCCAGCCGTCGGGCCCGTCGACGCGGTGCGCCGGTGCGTCGGCCGCCGCAGCGCCGTCGCCGGCAGGCCCAGCCGCCTGCGGTGCCCCGGCGGCCGGGCGCTGCGCCGTGCCGGGTGCGCTGCGATCCACCAGTGGATCGCGGGAAGCCGCCCCCGGGTTCTCCGCCGACGCGCCGGGAACCGATGCGCCGACGACGGCCGCAGCACGGCGCTGCGGGGCGAGCTCGAGGCGCGAACCGACGCCGTGCGTCGAGAGCACCGGCAGATGCTCGGAGATGTCGCGGAACTGCGCCTCGTAGCCGCGACGGGCTCGACGCAGTGCGTTCGCGTCGGTCGGGTCGAGCCCGCCGCGCACGTCGATGAGCCAGCAGGCGCCCACGCGGTCGAGCAGGCTGCGGCCGCGCCCCGTCGGGTCCCAGTAGCCCGAGAGGAAGAGGAGCAGCGGGCCGACGACGGGCACCACCTGGCTGACGGAGAGCACGAGAGCCCGCAGCACGATGCGCCAGAAGCCGGGTTGCGCGAGACCGGGCAGCGACACGGAGCGCAGCCGCATCGCCGCTTTTCCGAGGGTCACTCCGCGTCTGCCGTGCAGGATCAGCTGCACGAGGCAGAAGAGCGCCGACAGCGCGGCGCCCGCGGCGATCAGCGCGACGGCCCAGAACCCGGGGCCGACGGTGAGCGCGAGCCAGAGGCCGACGCCCGCGGGGGAGACGAGAGCCGACCAGGCGAGCACGTCGATGAGGAAGGCGGTGGCGCGCGCCGGCACGGGAGCGGGGCGGATGCCCAGCTGTTCGGCGATGTCGCTGTTCGCCGGGGCGGGTGCACGATCTGGGGCTGCATCGCGCATGGCTCACGCTCCTTGGCCGGGGTCAGGGGTCCGGCTCCCTATTCTGCCCTGCCGCCGCGATCCGCGGGGCGGCATGTACGGCAGGCCCCGCGGATTTCATCTGATGATGATAGTTTCGACGGGGGAGTCCGTTCGAAGTCCCGAGTTCCGAACCATGCAGGGGGTTAGACCTATGAGCCGCATTCTGTCTACCGAGGATGCCAAGTCGGCGATCCGCCAGATCCAGTCGATCATCAACGGTGGCCTCACCGATCAGATCTCGGAGCTCGATTCTCAGGGTCGCATCCTCTCCGATCAGAACGTGTGGGACGGCCCGCTCGCCTCGACCTTCCGCAGCTCGACCTGGCCCGAGACCAAGTCGGCGCTCGACAAGGCGAAGGCGGAGCTCGAGGAGCTGCGCGTGCAGCTCGACAAGATCGCCGAGGACATCTTCACCGCGGGCGGCGCCTGATCCGTTCGGCCGCTCGGTTCCGCGGGCGCGCGAGCGCTGCTGCCGAGCCGACGACCGTACCGCGGGTGGCGGCGTGTTTCGCCGCGAGCGGTGACGGACCTCCGCCCGGAAGCGGTGGTGGGCGGAGAGTACGAGACGCGAAGGCGAGTTGGGTGTGAGCAAGGCTGACCAGTATCTCGGCATGCCGAACGTGGAGTTCGACTTCGCCGCGGCGGAAACGCTGGCGAGCGTGGCGGCGAGTTCCGCCGGCTCGGTGCGGAGCCTGCAGACCGAGCGGTCGAACCGCGCGGTGACGGCGCAGGCCGACTTCCGCGGGTACTTCGCGAACCTGTTCGCCGACAACATCGCGACCGGCACGACCGACGGCAACAATCTCGCGACCTGCCTCGACAAGCTCGCGAGGTACACCCGGCAGCTGATCACGGCGGCCGAGGAGGAGAACCAGCGGCGGCAGCACGCGCGGGAGTGGGCGGAGCGGCAGAAGCGCCGCGAAGAGAACCTGCTCGTCGATATCTATTACAACCTGGCCTTCTGGGAATCGAAGGATCCGCAGCCCTACGCGACGCAGCCGGCTCCCGCCTACTCGGCCGGCGACATCAACCTCGCCCGGCACGACCTGCCCACCCGCGGTGGTGGCGGTGGTGGCGGCGTCTCCTCCGCGAACCCCCAGCACCTGCGCGGGTTCGCGCTGCCCTCGACCTGGAACTCGAGCTTCGAGAGCGACGGCCCAGGCCGGTTGCGGCGCGCCTGGAACTCCTTCGTCTCGGGTTGCTCGTGGGGCACACTCGATGCGGCGAGCACCGTCGACGCGCTCGATCAGTGGATCGCAGCGAACATCGAGGAGCGCAGCTGGGCCACTGCTGTCGCCGCCGCCTTCGAGGCGGCCGGTACCGACGGCGGTGTCGCTTCTCTCGCAGACGCCTCGCTGCTCGAGGCGCTCGCTCAGGCGGGGCTCGACCCGGTGCGCGGCACGATCGCGCTCGACCCGCCCGAGCTCTACGGCATCAATCCGACCACGGGCTACAGCAATGACCCGGTGAACACCGCCACCGGCAACTTCATCGAGCCCGAGTGCGACCTCGCCTTCTCGGGGGCAGGGTCGGCGTTGCGGCTGACCCGCATGTACAACTCGCAGAGCCGGGCGGCTGGGCTGTTCGGTCTCGGGTGGGTCTCGTCGCTCGAGACTCGGCTCGTGCTCGATGGTGGCGATGGTGGCGACGGCGGTCCGAGCTTCGTCATGGAGGATGGCCGCGAGATCCGCTTCCCGAGGCTCGCCGACGAGTGGTCGGTGCGCGCTGAGGTCGAGAACTACTGGCTCGAGGCGCTGGCCGGCGCAGATACGGGGGCGTCACCGGATTCCACGTTCGACGCGTTCCCGGTGAGAGCCGCGGCGTTCGTCGTGAGCAGCAACAGCGGCACCCGCTGGGCCTTCGACGCCGCAGGCGCCTGGCTCGGCACGAGCGCGGGGCCGGGCACCGCGGTTACCGCGGTGCGCGACGCCGAGGGCCGCGTGCAGCGGATGCGGCACGAGCGCGGTCGTGAGATCTCGATCGTGTACCGTGACGGCCTCGTCCATTCGGCTGCGACCTCCGATGGCCGCGACGTCGAGTATTTGTACGACGAGCGCCGGCGTCTGGTCGGCGCGCGAAGTGCGATCGGAACCCGCGGCTACCGCTGGAACGACGAAGATCTCATCTCGGCGGTGGTGAGCGCCGCCGGCGTCACCGAGGCCGAGAACGTCTACGACGACGAGGCGCGGGTGGTGCGGCAGACCACCGAGTTCGGCCGCGAGGTGCGTTTCGCCTACCTGCCGGGCCGGGTCACCTCGGTGTCTGACACCGACGGCGCCAACGGCAACACGTGGATCGCGGATCGGCGCGGCCGCTTGACCGGCGTGATCGACGGCGACGGCGCACGTATGGAGATGCGCTACGACCGCTTCGGCAATCGCATCTCGGTGGTTGATCGCGACGGTTCGCGAACTGAGCACGAGTACGACGGACGCGGTCGCCTGACGCTCACGAAGCTGCCCACCGGCGGCGAGGTGACCCAGACCTATGACGACTTCGATCGGGTGGTGCGCGTCGTCACGAGCGTATGCGCCGGTTACACCGCCGGTCGCGGTGCGACGAGCGGCGAGGTGGTCTGCGGCACGGTCGAGTACGGTTACGCGAACGATTCGGATCGCGACCCCTCGGTGATCCGCGACGCCGCTGGCGGCGAGACCGCGCTGCTCTGGCGTGACGGCCTGCTGCTGCGGGTGGTCGACCCCACCGGCGTGCGCGTCGAGATGGCGTACGACGAGCACGGTGATCTCATCGCGACGACCAACGGCGCGGGCGACACCGCGCGCATCGAGCGCGATGGCTCGGGTCGCGTCGTCGTCGCGGTTTCACCATCGGGCAACCGCACTGAGTACCGCTACGACGAGACGACCGGCCTTCTCGCCGAACGGCGCGACGCCGACGGCGCGCGGTGGCGCTTCGAGCACACCGCTGCGGGCAAGCTCGCCGCCGTCACCGACCCGCTCGGCGGTCGCAGCGCTTTCGAGTACGGACCGCACGGCGAGCTCGTGCGCGCCGTCGACTCGCTCGGGCGCGCGACCGAGCGAGAGTTCGACGTCTTCGGCAACCTCGCCTCACTGCACCTGCCTGACGGCTCCGACTGGTTGTACGAGCACGACGCTCTGTCGCGACTGCGCGGCTTGACCGACCCGAACGGCAACCGGTGGTCGGTCGACTACGACGCTGCGGGCCGGGTCACCGAGCGCCGCTCGCCCGAGGGCGTCGGCGAGACATTCGCTCGTTCGCGCGTCGCGCGCACGACGACCGCGCAGCTTCCCGTCGGCGACATGCGCACCGCGAACGACGAATTCGGGCGCCTGCAGGCCGCGTCGACGACAGACGGGGGCGAGAGCGTCATCGCCTATGATTCGGCCGGTCGGCCGGTCGAGATCGTCGACGTCGATGGTGGCCTCACCACGCTCGGCTACGATCTCGCGGGCCGCGTGACCGGAGTCACGACCGCGGCGGGGCGCATCACCCGCTACGAGTACGATGCCTGCGGACGCCTCGCGCGCACCATCGATCCCGCGGGTGCCGAGGCGCGCTACGAGTACGACGCCGATTCGCGCGTGCTCGCGGTTGCCGGGCCCGCCGGCGAGACCGCGCGTTTCGAGTACGACCCGATGGGCCGCGTCGTGCGCCGGGAGGTCGCCGGCGAGGGTGTGACGCGATCCACCTATGATGCGCTGGGTCGCGTGGTCTTCACGCAAGACGCGCGGCACGGGCAGCGCCGCTTCGGCTACGACGCGGCGGGTCAGCTGACCACGGCGACGAACGGCCTGGGCGGCACGACCCACTTCGACTACGATGCGCGCGGGCGCCTCGTCGCGACCACCGATCCGCTCGGTGGTGTAACGCGCCGCACCTACAACGAGCTCGACCGGGTCACCTCGATCACCGATCCGCTCGGGCGCACGACCCGCGCCACCTACGACGCCGACGGCCGGCAGCTCACGCAGACCGACCCCGATGGTCACGTCACGGAGTGGCGGTACGACGAGCGCGGCGCGTTCCTGGGCACGAACGTCGACGGCGTCGCGATCGCGCACGTGACCCGCGATGCGCGCAGCCGGGTGCTCACGGTGCACGATTCGAGCCGCGGCGGCGACGCGGTCACGCATACGCTGCGCTTCGACCGGGGCGGCCGCCTCGTCGAGCGGGCGCGCGGTGCGCGGTCGATGCGCTGGGAATACGACGCCGACGGCCTGCGCCGCGCCATGATCGACGCAGACGGGGCGCGCATCGAGTACGAGCACGACGCTGCGGGGCGTCTCACCTCCGTGCGCCATCCGTCGCTCGGCGAGCTGCGCTACGAGTACGACGCGTTCGGTCGCGTCGCATCGCTGCGCACGGCCGATGCCGAGCAGGTCTGGGAGTACGAGCACGGTCTCCCGGTGCGGCATACGCTGGTCGACGCGAGCGGTGCGCTGACCACTGTCATCTCGCGCGACCCCGAGGGCCGGGTGCGGCGCGTGCAGACGGGTGACGCTCAGGTCGAATACGGCTACGATGCCGCGTGCCAGCTCGTCTCCGCGCGCGAGACGAGCGGTGCCGGCGGTGCCGGATCGGCCGAGACGCAGTGGCGGTACGACGCGGCGGGTCGCCTCGTCGAGGAGCGCGTCGGCGCTGCGCTGCGCGAGTTCGCATACGACGCGGCCGGGCAGCTGCTCGCGATCACGACCGCTGGTGGATCGCGGTGCTCGTTCGACTACGACGGTGCGGGCCGCCGTGTCGCCATGCGGTCGGGCGACAAGACCACCGAGTACGAGTGGGACGCGCGCGGCTGGCTGGCGGCCGTGACCCGGTCGGCGGCCGGCGGCTCGCCCGAGAGCCGGGTGCGGGTCTGGGTCGACGCCCTCGGCGAGCTCGCCTCGGTCTCGGGTTCGCCCGTGTGGTGGGATTCTGCCTCGGGGCTTCCCTCCCCGGTCGCGGTCGGCGATGCGAAGACGTTCGGCGGCGCGGGGTTCACCGGGCTCGCGGGTCACGCGGGCGGTGCCGGCGACACCGACAACTCCGGTGGCGAGTGGATCGCCGCCGGGTGGCGACCGGCCCGCAGCAGTGCGGCCGATGATCCCTGGCGGGCCGACGGCTCCTCCTCCCGGCTCACCGGCGATGTCGCCGTGACCGCCTCGGGCGGCGTGGTGATCGCGGGCCTCGAGTGGATGGGCGCACGGGTCTACGATCCTGCTGCTCGCGGCTTCTTGACCGTCGATCCGCTGTCGCCGATCGCAGGCACGGCCTGGTCCGCCAACCCGTACTCGTTCGCCGGCAACGATCCGGTGCACGCGCTCGATCCACTGGGTCTCAGGCCCGTGACCGACGCGGAGCTGCGCGCCTATGCTGAGACGCGGCAGGGTGCGATCAATCACGTCGGCGCCGCGATCGGCGACTGGTGGAACGACAACTGGGAGTACGTCGCCGCCGGGGCGATGATCGTCGCCGGTGTCGCGCTGATGTTCACGGGGGTCGGCGGGCCGGCGGGCATCGCGCTCATGGCCGGCAGCGGGGCGCTGCTCGCCGGCGGCATCTCGACCGTGTCGCAGAAGGCGCAGACCGGCGCGGTCGACTGGGGCCGGGTCGGCACCGACGCGCTGATCGGCGGGGTGATGGGCGCGGCCGGCGGTGGTGCCGCGATGGCCGCGAAGAGCCTCGCGGGCGGCACGACATCGGCGGTGCGCGCGCTCACGGTGAACGCAGCGGTCAACGGCGGCGTCGGTGGTGTCGGCGGTGGTGTCGGGTACCTGGCGCGCAACGACTGGCAGATTCGTGACGGCTGGGACTTCGCGGGAAACATCGCCGGTGGTTCGGTCGCCGGCGCGGTCGGCGGCGTGGGTGGGCCGGCAGGCGGCACGCTCGCGAACCGGCTCGGGTACTCGAGCACCGGGTGGCAGTCGATGGCGATCACGAGCGGCATCTCTGGAGTCGGGTCCGCAGGCGGGTCTGTGGTGAGCGACGTGGTGAGCGGCGATGAGATCAACTGGGGCGGTGCCGCGCTCTCCGGTGCGGCCGGTGCCGGCAGCTCGGCGCTTTCCGACACCGGCGCCGGGCTCCTGAAGCTGGACATGCGGGGCACGAGCACCCTGAGCCAGATGCCGTACTTCCACCCGAGAACCACCAGCGGGGCGTTCGACTTCTCGCAGGTGAACACTCGCGGCCTGTGGGGCAGCGCGGTGCTCGGCACGACGGTCGGCGAGGGAGCCGACCTGCTGATGTCGGAGGGAGGCGGTCTCGGTGGCAGCCCCTAAGCGGCGACTCAAGAAGAGCGCTCACGACGACGCGATCAAGCTCGGCATCGCCCTCGGCGTTGCCGGCATCCTGCTCGTCGTCTTCGGCGTGCTCGTGCATGCGGGCGGGGGCGTGCCCGCGCTGCTGACCTATCTGGGCGTCGCGTTCGCGGCTTGCGTGATCGCGTTCCTCGGGCTGGCATTTCTGCCGGTGGGCAGCAAGTGGGCCATGGTCGTCTTCTGGGGCTGGCCGATCACGGCGATCCTTGCGGCGAGCCTGCAGCTGCAGTTCTTCGGATGGTTGCTCGGCTACGGCGTCGGCATCGTGCTGGGCGCGCGGGTCGCTCGAGCGCGGCATGACAGGTCGGGGTCGCAGCGCATGGGCGAGGACATGCTGCTGAGCGGGGCCGGGCCGCGCGGTCGCGTCGCGCGCGAGGCGCTGACGTCGACTGCGCTTCGGGATCGGCTCGCAGCGCTCGACGGTGAGGCAGCGCACACGCTCACGGCGCGTCGCGGCGAGCGGTTGCTCTGCGTCTTCGGGGCCGCGCCTGGGCCGCTGGTGGTCTGCTTCACCGAGAACCCGCGCGATGACAGTGCGTGGCGCAGGCTCGTGACGCCGGGAGGTGCTGGTGACGGCGCTGCTGCTGATCGCGAGGTCGAGGTGCCGATGGGCGGCATTGCGGGCACGTATCGTGCGCAGAGCACGGTGGGTGTGGATCTCGCCCGCCAGGCGGGCGACCACTTCATCCGCACCGGCGACATGGATCCGTCTCTCGAGTGGGAATCGGGGGAAGACGTCTTCAACCGGCTCCCGCCGACCCGAATCGTGCGCTGAACGAGGCCGCAGCCGCTCGACCGGGTTTCGGCGATTCGGTGAGAGTCGGCGCTCCTGAGGCGCGCGCGTTTTGCGCTGAGGAATCGACGCGGATATAGTTGTTCAAGTTACGACGGGATTCATCGCTGGTGAAGAAGTCGTACGGGTCCTTAACTCAGTTGGTAGAGTGCCTGCTTTGCAAGCAGGATGTCGGGAG
>JBEBWI010000052.1:0-17264 GCA_040392345.1 Leucobacter soli
CCCGTAGACGTAGTCAGCTGATTTACAGTCAGCCCCCTTTGGCCGCTCGGGTAACCCGCCAGCGGTCGTTCAACACGACCAGAGAACAACAATACTTGCTCACGGCCCCGAACGGAAATCAGCAACCCGAGGGCGCACGGCAACCCCGCAGTCGGCGCGCGGCCGGGCGGCGGCGACTACGCCTGCAGCTCGGCGATCCACTCGTCGACGCCCGCCACCGCCGAAACCAGACCGTAGCGGTGCGCGCTGATCGCGATCGACTGCTCCCGCAGGAATGCCAGCAGCTCGACCGGCCCCGACATCGTCACCGGGTCGGCCCAGAGCGACACGCGGGCCAGCCCGCCCATCCACTCGGCGGCCCGCGATCGGTCCCCGCCGATGAGCCGCACGCGCGAAACCTCGAGCTCTGATGCTGCAGAGCCCCGCCGCCCGCCGAGTCCGTCGGCGCTGGTGCTGCCGCCATCGCCGAAGCCCCCGGGACCGACGACGGCGATCCGCTCGAGCCACGCGTCATCGCGCTCGAGCGACACCTCGATGCCCTGCGACGAGAGGAACGCCGCGACCTCGGGCGCGAGCACCTCGCCGGTCGAGACCGAGACCTGCGCCCCGACCACGAGCGCCGCCGCGAGCACGCGGATCAGCTCGGCCATCTCGCCGCCCTGCGCCAACCGCACGTGCGTCGGCACCGGCCACCGGCGCAGCAGGTTGTGCTCGACGCCGAGGCCGATGTCGTCGCGCACCGCCCCGAGAGTCGTGCGCCAGGTCAGCGCGTCGCTCAGCGCGGCGCGGCGCACCAGGTCGAAGCTCTCGTAGTCGAGCGTCGCCTGCGCCGCGGCGATGAGCACCCGCACCTCGGGGTCGAGGCCGCGCAGGTGCAGCGTCTGGCTGCGGGTGCCCTCGCGCAGCACCCATGAGCCGAGCGTGAGCAGGCGGTTCGGCCCGCCCGCGAGCGCCTGCACTCCCATCGCGGCACGCCCCCAGCCGCCTCCCGGCAGCCGTTCGACGCGCCCGCCCGTGGTGGGCCGGCCGACGACGAGCGTCGCCGCCCGCACCCGTTCGAGCCAGGGCACCGTCTCGCCGGCCTCGGTGGCCTGCAGGCCGGCGACGCTGCCGGCCCCCAGCTCGTTCTGCAGGGCGACCGCCTCGTCGAGGGTGCGCGCAGAGATCACCCCGACGACGGGCATGCCGATCGCGTCGGCCCAGAACGGCGAATCGCGGCGCACGCCGATGCGCACGCCCGGCTGCCAGAGCCTGCCCGCCTCGTCGAGCTGTACGGGTTCGACGAGCCACTCCTCGCCGGGGTCGAGCTGCGTCAGGGCGCGACGGCCCGCCTCGCCGACGGGCCCGGGCAGTGGCCCGACATCGAAGATCAGTGGATCCTGGTCGCCCGGCTTGGCGCTATCGCCCACTCGCAGCGCTCGCACCGCATCGCCGAGCAGCGCCCGCAGCCTGCGCGAGCGCGCAGCGCCGCCGAGCAGCACGAGCGCGTTCGCCGTGCTCGCACTCGCGGGGGCGGCGCCGAACGCCGAACGCACCGCGTTCCGTACCGCGAGCACCCGGTCGGCACTCGGCGTGACGAGCACCGAGCCCAACGTGCGAAACCGCCCCAAGACCCTCAGGTCGGGGCGCCGACGCACCAGCGCCTCGGCGGTCTCGCGGTCGCCGAGCACGAGCGCGCGGTCGACTCGGGGGTCTGCCGCGAACGGGGCGGCGGCCTCGACCAGGTCGAAGCCCTCGGTATCGGCGGCGCCCTGGGGCACGCATGCCACGAGCCCCGCGGGCAGCCCGGCCGCCCGCCATTCCTCGAGCAGCACGTCGCTCGAACGGCGTACGGAGGGGTGCGCGACCAGCACCGCGGTGGATCCGGCGGCCAGCACGGCGGTCAGCGCCTCGGCGCGCTCGTCGAGCGGCACCCCGGCGCCGACAACGACCAGGGTCACCGCGTCGGGCCGGAACTCCGCCCCGCGCACCGCACCCAGCCCCGCGGCCAACTGCCCGAGATAGCGCGCGGCGTCGACCGCACCGTTGATCTCGGCGTCGATCACGGGCGCGGGCGCCCCGCTCTCGGTCGCCAACGCCGTGAACAGCCGGTCTCGCGCGGCGACCGTGCCGAGCGCGAGCCTGCGCACCCGGGTGGCGCGGTCGACCGGGCGCTGCTCGCGCCACGCCGCCCCCGCCGCGAGCGCGGCATCGATCACGGTGTCTGCGTCTGCACCGGCCTCGCCGGCGGGCTCGGGCGGAGCGTCACCGCGCGATTCCCCGGCTGCAGCGAGCAACCGGCGCACCCAGTCCCGGTTGTCGGCGCGGCTCGCGTCGGTCTCCGGCTCGTTCGCGAAGCCCGAGGCCGAGACCACGGGCACCCGCAGCGGCGGCCCCGCGGGCTCGAGCACGATGTGCCCGGTGGATCCGCGGGTGAGGCCCAGCACCGCGGCCGTGAGACCACCGGTGTCGAAGCGCTCGGTATCGGCCGGGGGTCGATAGAAGAGGGCGCTGTCGCGCTCGCTCGGATCCCACTCGCGGCCGCGCTGCTGCACCCGGTGCGACTCGGGGAAGGGCTCGGTCGCGATCGCGAGCACCTCGCGTACCCGCTCCCGTTCCGCTCCGAGCGCTTCGGCGGCACGGGCCCGCGCCGGGTGCGCGGTGCTGCGGGGCTGCTCGAGCGGGTCGACCGGGTCGGTGGCGCCCTCGATCATCGTGCCGAGCCGCGAGAGCGCGGAATCGGGGTCGGCGGCCTCGGCGGCGAGCGCGATCAGCCCGTCGAGCACCCCCGCGAACTCCTTCGGCGGGGTGACCGGCAGGCGCAGGCGCACCGGGCGATCGGCGGCGATCAGGCGTGCGAGCGTGGTGGCGGTGCCGGCCCGAAGCTGCATCTCGAGCAGGTCGCCCGCACCGTGCCGGTCGGCGAGCTCGGCCACGACGGCGAGCAGGTGCGGGTCTTCGCTCGCCACGACGGGCACGACGGCCCCACCCGCGCTCGCGCTCAGCAGGTAGTCGGCGATCCGCACGAGCTGCGCCTCCTGCGCGGTGCGCCCCTCGAGCGTGGGAACGGCGAGCCCGCTGTCGATCGAGGCGATCTGCTCGCCCCCGGCGATCCGGCCGATGGCGACGGTCAGCTCGACGGGGGCCCCGCCGTCGGCGCGACGGGCCTTCGCCCAGCGGATCAGTCGCTCGGCGATGCCGCGCGACTCGGGCAGTTCGGCGAGCAGGGTCGCTCCCGCGCGCACCCCGTCGAATTCTGCGTCCCCGAGGGCCCGCACGAGCAGCTCAGGCGTGAGGAGCGCACCGCGATAGCTGGTCGGCTCGAGCTGAATCGCGGTGCCGTGCTGCGCTGCGACCTCCAGCACCGGACGCAGGGCGAGCGCAGCGAGTTGCGCGTCGCGATCGATCGACCACGCCGAGCCGCCGGCGATGAGCCGTTCGGGGTCGATGGCGAGGTGCGTGACCTCGGGCTGCCGTGCGAGCGACACGAGTCGAGCCGTCTCGATCTCGACGCCCGCCGGGCCGAGCACGCCCTCTCCGCGCAGGGCCAGCACTGTCGCGCAGCCGAACTCCGCGTGCCGCGCGAGCGCCGATCGCAGTTCGGCGAACTCGGCGTCGCGAGATTCCGGCGCCTCAGGGATCTTCGCGGAGAGCACGAGCGGTGAGACCCTGCCGCGCAGCCACTTGCGCGCGATCGGCAGCACCGCCCAGGGCAGACCGAGCGATGCGACGCCGCCGGCGCGCACGGCCAGCCGGTCACGCGCCGGGAGCGAGGGCGGCAGGCTCTTCGAGGCGGCCCGCAGCCCGAGTGCCGCCGAGAACGGGTCGCCGGCGTTCACGACTGATTCGAGCAGCTGGCGCGTGAAGGCGAAGCCGTCGGCGTCGCGTCGCACGCCCTCCAGCAGCTCCGAGTCGCGGCCCGCGGCGGGCCCCTGGGTGCTCGGGCGCCGCCCGGCCCCGGCCTGCGCTGCGCGAATCTCGGCGCTCAGCCGCTCGAACCAGCCTTCGACACGTGCTTCCGCCGCAGACGCGACCCCGTCGATGTCGTCGCGATCCACCATATGCATACTGTACGGCGAGAGACCGCGATCCCCGGGAATGCCACGCGACTGCGGGATCCCCGGGGATCGTGGGTGCACCGAGGGCGCCACGGCGATCGCCCGACAGTGCTACGCGAGCAGTGCCCGGTCGTCGAAGCTCGCGCCCTTGATCTTCGCGAACTCGGCGAGCAGCATCGGGACGGTGAGCTTCCGCTTTTCCTCCGCCGTTGCCTGGAAGACGATCCGCCCCTCGTGCATCATGATGAGCCGGTTGCCGAGCTTCAGCGCCTGCTCCATGTTGTGGGTCACCATCAGCGTGGTGAGCCCGCCCTGGGACACGATGCGCTCCGTGAGGTCGGTGACGAGCGCCGCGCGCTGCGGGTCGAGCGCCGCGGTGTGCTCGTCGAGCAGCAGAATGCGCGGGTGGGTGAACCCGGCCATGAGCAGCGACAGCGCCTGCCGCTGCCCGCCCGACAACAGGCCCACCTTCGCGGTCAGCCGGTTCTCGAGGCCGAGCTCGAGCGACTTCAGCTCCTCCACGAAGCGCTCGCGGCGCGACTTCGTGACGCCGAGACGAAGACCGCGCTTCTTGCCGCGCTGCAGCGCGAGCGCGAGGTTCTGCTCGATCGTGAGGTCAGGCGAGGTGCCCGCCATCGGGTCCTGGAACACCCGGCCCACGAAGCGGGCCCGCTGGTACTCCTTGAGCTTCGCCACCGGGGTGCCGTCGATCGACAGCGCGCCCGCGTCGACCGTGTACCGGCCGGCGACCGTGTTGAGCAGCGTCGACTTGCCCGCGCCGTTCGAACCGATGATCGTGACGAAGTCGCCCTCGTCGAGGGTGAGGCTCAGATCGACCAGCGCCTTGCGCTCGTTGATGGTGCCGGGGAAAAAGGTCTTCGAGATCTTCTCGATGGAAAGCATCGTCCGCCTACCTTTCTGCATCCGGGACGGTGACACCCGTCGTGGCCGAGGCGACCGGATCCGGCGCGGGATCAGGACTCTTCGGCCTGCGGTTGCCGCGATCCCGAAGCGAGGGGATCTTCTTCAGGAAGCCCCAGCGCGGCAGGAGCAGCGCGAGGACCACGAGGATCGCGGTGATCGCACGCATGTCGTTCGGGTTGAGGCCGACCGACAGCGCGAAGAAGATGATCAGGCGGTAGAGGATCGAACCGACGATCACGGCGAGGCTCGCGATGAAGATGTTGCGCTGGCCCAGCACCGCCTGGCCGAGGATGACCGAGGCGAGACCGATCAGGATCACGCCGATACCCATGCTGATGTCGGCGAAGCCCTGATACTGCGCCACGAGAGCGCCGGCGAGCGCGACGAAGCCGTTCGAGATCGCGAGCGTGAGGATCTTCATTCCGTCGGTGTTCACACCGAAACTGCGGATCATCTGCTCGTTGTTGCCCGTGGCCTGGATCGCGAGGCCGAGATCGGTGGAGAGGAACCAGTCGATGAGGAGCTTCAACAGGAGCACCAGCACCGCGAAGACGAGCACCGCGAACCAGGTCTTGCCAATCCAGCCCGCCTCACGCAGCGGCGTCATCAGCGTCTCCTCGCGCAAGAGCGGAGTGTTCGCCTTGCCCATGATGCGCAGGTTGATCGACCACAGCGCGATCATGGTGAGAATACCGGCGAGCAGACCGTCGATCTTGCCCTTGGTGTGGAGCAGACCGGTGACGATGCCCGCGACGACGCCCGCACCTGTGCCCGCGAGGGTCGCGAGCAAGGGGCTCTGGCCCGCGGCGATGAGGGCCGCGGCGACGGCAGCACCCGTGGTGAGGCTGCCGTCTACCGTGAGGTCCGGGAAATTGAGCACGCGGAAGGTGAGGTAGACCCCGAGTGCCATGACTCCGTAGAGGAGCCCGAGTTCTAATGCTCCGATCATCGGCTACTCGATTACGTTCACTGCGCGGTCGACGAGCGACGCCGGCAGTTCGAAGCCGAAGCGCTCGGCGGCGGCCGGGTTGATGGTGACCTCGAACTCGCTCTGGGTCTCGACGGCCATGGTCGCGGGATCGGCGCCCTCCTCGAGGATGCGCAGCGCCATCTCGCCGGTCTGGTAGCCGAGCGCGCGGTAGTCGATGCCCACCGTGGCGGCCGCGCCACCGGCGACGTGCTCCGCGTCGGAGCCCACGATGAGGATGCCGCGCTCCTCCGCGACGCTCACGATCGAGCCGAGACCCGAGATGACGATGTTGTCGCTCGGGGTCCAGATCGCGTCGACGTCGCCCAGCGCTTCGGTGGCCTGCTTCAACTCGCCGGCGTTGGTGACCGTCTGCTCGACGACCTCCATGCCCAGCTCCTCGGCCGCCTCGGTCGCGAGCTCGACCTGCACCTGAGAGTTGACCTCGCCGGAGCTGTAGACGATGCCGAGCTTCTTCGCGCTGGGGTCGATCTCCTGGATGAGCGCGATCTGGTCGGCGACGGGGCTCATGTCGCTCGTCCCCGTCACGTTGCTCCCCGGGGCGTCGACCGAGTCGACGATGTCGGCGGCCACGGGATCGGTCACCGCGGTGAAGAGCACGGGCACGTCGGTGATGTTCTGCATCGCGGCCTGCGCGGAAGGGGTGGCGACGGCGAGCACGAGGTCGAGGCCGTCGTTCGCGAAGGTCTGGGCGATGGTGGTCGTCGTCGGGATCTCTGCGTTGGCGTTCTGCAACTTGAACTCGACGGTCTCGCCCTCGACGTAGCCTGCGTCGATGAAGGCCTGCTTGAAGCCGTCGACGGCGGCATCGAGCGGCGGGGCCTGCACGAACTGGCTGATACCGACGACCAGCTGGTCATCGGCGGTCGCACCGTCATCGGCCGTACTCGAGCTGCATCCCGTCAGCGCCAGCGCTGCGGTCGCGACGAGGCCTGCAGCGGCCAGTGCCGTGCGGGAAAGGCGGGTGAATGCCATGGGACTTCCTAACTCCAGTGTTACTCAGCGACCCGGGCTTCGACCTGCGCCGACATGCCGGGATGCGTGGCGCAGAGAGACTGCGCCGTCCGGTGGTCGATCCTACACATCCGCACTCGACTCGCAAATATGTACCATTCTGGCTAGACAGATCGATCACACGTACTAGTCAATTCGGGATGAGATTGTACAAATTGCCTAGTTTTTTCTCTCGTTGGCCGCGCCCGCGCTGCGCGGCCGGCGTCACGGCGAAACTGACGCCGGGGCAGCAGCGGCACCCGCCGCAGCCAGCACTGCTTCGTTCTCCTCAGCGGTGCCGATCGTCACGCGCACCCCCTCGCCGGGGAAGCATCGCACGGAGATCCCCCGCGCCTCGAACACCGCGGTGACCGCCTCGCTCCGGTCGCCCTCCGCAAGCCACACGAAGTTCGCCTCCGATGGCACCGCGTTCAGGCCCAGTCGCCGCAGTTCGTCGAACACCCGGCGTCGCTCGACGACTATCGCGTCGACTCGCTCCTGCAGTTCGGGCTCGGCGTCGAGCGACGCGAGTGCGCCCTCCTGCGCCAGGCTGCTCACCGCGAACGGCACGGCCACCTTGCGCAGCTGGGTCGCAATATCGGGCCGCACGATCGCGTACCCGATCCGCAGCCCCGCGAGCCCGAACGCCTTCGAGAAGGTGTGCAGCACCGCCACGTTCGGGTACCGGCGGAAGAGGTCGAGCCCATCGGGCGAGTCGGCTGCGCGGTCGAAGTGCACGTACGCCTCGTCGATGACCACCAGCACGCTCTCGGGCACCGCAGCCATGAAGTCGTCGAGTTCGGCCGCACCGACGACCGTGCCCGTGGGGTTGTTCGGATTGCACACGAAAATGAGCCGCGTGCGGTCGGTGACCGCCTCGGCCATTGCCGGCAGGTCATGCCGAGCCCCCGCATCGAGCGGAACCTCGACGGGCACCGCGCCGGCGACACGGGTGAGGATAGGATACGCCTCGAACGAGCGCCAGGCGAAGATCACCTCGTCGCCGGGCGCGGTGAGCGCGTGAATGAGCTGACCCGCCACCTCGACCGACCCTGCGCCCAGCACGATGCTCTCCTGATCCACGTCGAACCGGGTCGCGAGGGCGCTCCTCAACCGCGGCGCCGCGATGTCGGGGTACCGGTGCACCGCGGAGGGCAGCACGGCAGCGAGCCGCGCCATCACCGAGGGCAGCGGATCGAACGGGTTCTCGTTCGACGAGAGCTTGATACTGCGCCCCGCCGCATCGGCAGGAGCAGGTTTTCCGGGCTTGTACGCGGCGACCCGATCAAGGCCGGGTCGGAACTGCATCGTCACGTTGGGCTACTTTCTCCCGAATACACGGGTGTGGGAACAAACTCGCGCCACTCTACGAGCGCTCCCGAAAGCTCGTCAATCGAGCACAAAGACTTCACTCACTCTGCTCAGTCTGCATAGAATTATCGCGAAATCGTTTTGCAAGTTGCCTAGTCATCGGAGCCTCATGAGCATCGACCAACTCGACGCACGCCTCCTGACACTCATCAGCGAGGAGAGCGGCATCTCGGTCGTGGAGTGCGCGCGCCGGCTCGGCGTGGCCCGCGCCACCGCACAGGCCCGGCTCGACCGCCTGCGCCGCACCGGTGTGATCGCCAGCGCCGCACCGGTCCTCGACCCGGCGGCGCTGGGATACCCGATCCGCCTCACCTGCCTGATCCTGATCCACCAGTCGGTCGGCCACCAGCGCGTCGCCGAAGGGCTCTCGCAGATCCCCGAGGTCGTCGAGCTGCACACCGTCACCGGCGACGCCGACATGATGGCCACGGTCGTGGCGAGATCCACTCAGGATCTGCAGCGGGTGCTCGACCTCATCTCGCGCACCGAGGGCGTCTCGCGTGCCTCGAGCCGGCTCGTGCTCGAAACGCACCTGAGAGACCGCACGCTGCCGCTCGTGCACGCCGCGGCAGACGCCACAGCAGACGGAGGCGCGAACCGCTAAACGGGCGACACGGGGGCGATCTGCGCGATTGCGGCAAGGAACCGGTCGTTCATCTCGGGCGTGCCGATCGTGACGCGCAGCCCCTCCGAACCGTAGGCGCGCGCGACGATGCCGTGGCCCTGCAACGCGGCATCGATCTCGGGGGTGCGCTCGCCCGTGCGCAGCCAGACGAAGTTGCCGAGCGAATCGAGCACCCGCCAGCCGGCCGCGCGCAACGCCGCTTCCACGCGGGCCCGCTCGGCGACGATCACGTCGATGCGCTGCTGCAGCTCGGCCTCGGCGTCGAGCGAGGCGATCGCGGCCGTCTGCGCGACGTTGCTGACGCCGAACGGCACGGAGACGCGGCGCAGGTTGGTCGCGACCTCCTCGCGCGCGATCGCGTACCCGACGCGCAGCCCCGCGAGCCCGTACGCCTTCGAGAAGGTGTGCAGCACGGCGACGTTCTCGTGGCGACGGAAGAAGTCGAGCCCCTCGGCCCGCCCCTCGGCCGTGTTGAAGTGCACGTACGCCTCGTCGAACACCACGAGCACGTGCTTCGGCACGGCGGCGAGAAACGCCTCCAGCTCCTCCGCGTATACGGTCGCGCCGGTCGGGTTGTTGGGGCTGCACACCAGGATCAGGCGGGTGCGCGGCGTCACTGCCGTGGCCATCGCGGCGAAATCGTGCCGTTCATCGGCGGTCAGCGGCACGGGCACCGGGGTGGCGCCGGCGACCTGCGTCAGAATCGGATAGGCCTCGAACGAGCGCCAGGCGAAGATCACCTCGTCGCCCGCACCCGCGGAGGCGTGGATCAGCTGCCCCAGCACCTCCACCGAGCCGGCGCCCAGGGCGACCTCCTGCGGCCGCACGCCCAGGTGCTCGGCGATGCGCGCGACGAGCGCGGCCGCCCCCATATCGGGGTACAGGTTGAAGGTGTCGAGCTCTCGACGCACCACCTCGCGCACCGATTCGAGCGGCGGGTACGGGTTCTCGTTCGACGAGAGCTTCACCGCGTTCGGGATGGCCTTGCCCTGAATGTAGGTGGGAAGTTTCTCGATTCCGTCGCGCTGCAGCACCATGCTCAAACTATAGCCACCCCGAAAGGTGCGGGGTGCGGATCGCGGACGCGCCCGAGAGCTACTCCCCCGCGCCGCCGTACTCGCCGGTGGCGACGATGATGCCGCGCCCGATCACCGCGTCGCGCATCAGGAATCCCAGCACGGCAGGCGTCGCCGAAGGGTCGACGTCGATGCGATCCACGTTCAACGCGTGAACGACGAACCAGTAGTGGTGCACGCCCGTGCCCTCGGGCGGGCCTGCGCCGATGAACTCGGCCGACCGCACCTCGTTCGGCAGCGTGAGCGCCCCGTCGGGCAGCAGACCGGCCGTGGGGTCACCCGCCCCGCTCGGCAACGAGGTGACGTTCACGGGCAGATTCGAGACCGCCCAGTGCCAGAAGCCCGAACCCGTGGGGGCATCGGGGTCGAAGCAGGTCACCGCGAAGCTGCGGGTCTCGGCCGGGAATCCCGACCAGCTCAGCTGCGGCGACTGGTTCTGCCCGCCCGACGGCCCGTCGTAGACGAGCGCGGGCAGCGGCTCGCCCTCGCTGATGTCGGCGCTCACCAGTTTGAAGTCGGGCACCTGGCGCAGCTGGGCGTAGGGGTCGATCGTTCCGCGTGACGGCTGATGCTGCTGATTCGTCGGTGTCATGGCGTCTGGTCTCCTCGTCGCACTCGATTCGGCCCGGTCTTCCCTCAGCCTAGGGCTACCGAGCGGCTCGCGTACAGGGGCACTCGGTATACTTGGGGTCTGCGCGCATCGGGGCCGCAGTGGGGGCGCAGAGACGCCAGAAGCGAATGCGAGGTGAGGGTCATGGCAATCACGACAGGGTCGGACAGGGCACGCGCAACGCTCGCATATCTGCGCCGTCACATCACCACCGGCGCGTGGCCGGTGGGCAGCCGTATTCCCATCGAGCCCGAGCTCAGCGAGCAGATCGGGGTCGGTCGCTCGACCGTGCGCGAGGCCGTGCGCTCGCTCGCCAGCATCGGCATGCTCGAAACGCTGCCGGGGCGCGGCACGTTCGTGCGCTCATCGGCGCCGACCAGCACACTGCTGAACGAGTTTCTGAGCGACTTCACGCTCGAAGAGATACTGAGCTACCGCAGAGCCCTCGAGATCGAGGCCGCGCAGCAGGCCGCCCTGCACCGCAGCGAAGAAGACCTCGAGGCGCTCGAGCGCGCCGCGGTGGAGGAGAAGGGCTGCACGCGCTGCCCCGTGCTCATGAACGGCAACGAGTCGTCGGCGTTCGACAGCCGCTTCCACCGGCTGCTGTTCGACGCCGCGAAGAACCGCCTGCTCGCCGCGCTCTACGCCGGCACGAACGACCAGTTGCGCACGCCCGCGCACCGGGGTCGTCTCGCGAACGTCGCCACGGCGAGCGAGATGGAGCGCGATCACGCGCGCGTGCTCGACGCGATCCGCCGCCGCGACTTCATCGACGCGGTGCACTCGATGGCCGAGCACGTCGACCACGACGTGGTGATCGTGAACGACCAGCACGAGGTGGTGCCGGCGCTGAGCCGCACCCCCGAGGCGCAGCAGCGCATCGACGACGCGCGCCTGGGCGAGCCCCGCGTCACGCAGACCGCGTAGGCGCGCCGGCGCCCGGGCGCACCGGCGTTCCGAGCAGAGAACGCCGCCGCGATCCGCTCGCAAGACGGCGTCTTGCTCGCACACGCTGCGAGTCGAACGCATCGGCGGTCGCCGGGAGGGCCGAGAGGGATGCCGGCCGCGCTGACGTAGCATGGTCTGGTGTCTGAGCCGAAGATTCTGCTGTACTACGCGTTCGCCCCGATAGTCGACCCGGAAGCGGTGCGGCTGTGGCAGCACGAACTCTGCGCGTCGCTCGGGCTTCGCGGCCGCATCATCATCTCGCCCCACGGCATCAACGGCACGGTGGGCGGCGAGCTCGACGCCTGCAAGCAGTACCTGCGGCGCACCCGCGAGTTCGGGCCGTTCGCGGGCCTCGAAGCGAAGTGGAGCGAGGGCACCGGGTTCGCTCCCGAGGCGCCCGAGCCGCTGCACGGGGTGGATCGGCGCGCGCCCTGGCGGCAGATCTCCGACTTTCCGCGGCTCAGCGTGAAGGTGCGCGACGAGCTCGTCGCGTTCGGCATTCCCGACGAGACGGTGGTCGATGCGAACGGCGTGGTCGGCGGCGGCGTGCACCTCAGCCCGCAGGGGGTGAACGACCTGGTGGCCGAGCGCGGCGGGGAGGTCGTCTTCTTCGACGGGCGCAACGCCTGGGAGGCCGAGATCGGCCGCTTCGCCGGCGCCGTGGTGCCCGACGTGCGCACCACGCACGGATTCATCGAGCAGATCGAGAGCGGCGTGTTCGACGACATCAAGCACCGCCCGGTCGTGACCTACTGCACCGGCGGCATTCGCTGCGAGATCCTCTCGGCGGCGATGAAGAGCCGCGGCTTCAGCGAGGTCTACCAGATCGACGGCGGCATCGTGCGCTACGGCGAGGCCTTCGGCAACGACGGCCTGTGGCAGGGATCGCTCGCAGTGTTCGACGGGCGCGAGGCGATGGACTTCGCCCCGGGCGCGGAGGTGCTCGGGCGCTGCGCCGTGTGCGGCACCGCGTCGAATCGCCTGGCGAACTGCGCCGACCTCTCGTGCCGCGCCCGGCTCGTGCTCTGCGAGGAGCACACCGGGGCGGCGTGCGCCTCGCACGCGGCCGCCCGCGCCTGAGCGGGCCACCGACCCCACCCGCGCTGAGCGCACGGCCCGTCCTCAGCCGCAGGTTGGCGGTAGTCGCCCCTCCGCGACGGAATCTGGGGCGGCTACTGCCAATCTGCGGGGCCTGCGCGGGCACGCCAGCCGGGCTCCCGCCCAGGCCGGCAGGTTGGCGGCCAGGCAGACCGGCCGGCAGGCCGACAGACAGACCGACCGACCGACAAGCCTGCCCGGCTACCAGATGGAGACGCGCTCCTCCGGCTCGAGCCACAGCGCATCGCCCGGCTTCGTGCCGAACGCCTCGTGGAAGGCTACGAGGTTCGCGACGATCTGGTTGCATCGGAACTCGTTCGGCGAGTGCGGGTCGACCGTGAGCAGCCGCACGGTCTCCTCGGGCCGCGACTTCTGCTGCCAGGCCTGCGCCCAGGCGAGGAAGAAGCGTTCGGCGCCGGTCAGCCCGTCGAGCACCGGCGGCTCGGCGCCGTCAAGAGAGATCAGGTACGCCTTCCACGCGATCTCGAGCCCGGAGAGATCGCCGATGTTCTCGCCGATCGTGAGTTCGCCGTTCACGGTCGCGCCGTCGGCGCCCTCGGGCGAGAGCGCGTTGTACTGCGCGATGAGCGCGCCGGTGAGCTGCTCGAACGCCTCGCGGTCGGCCTCGGTCCACCAGTCGGTGAGCTTGCCATCGCCGTCGTAGCGCGAGCCCTGATCGTCGAAACCGTGGCCGATCTCGTGCCCGATCACGGCGCCGATCGCCCCGTAGTTCGCGGCCGCATCCCAGCTCGCGTCGAAGAACGGCGGCTGCAGAATCGCGGCGGGGAAGACGATCTCGTTGAAACCGGGGTTGTAGTAGGCGTTCACTGTCTGCGGGGTCATGAACCACTCGTCGCGGTCGATGGGCTTGCCCAGCTTCCCGATCTCGCGCTCGAACTCGAGCTCCGAGACGCGGCGCGAGTTGCCCAACAGGTCGCCGGCGTCGACCGCCAGCTTCGAGTAGTCGCGCCACTTCACCGGGTAGCCGATCTTCGGCGTGAAGCGGTCGAGCTTGTCGAGCGCCCGCTGCTTCGTCTCCTCGCCCATCCATTCGAGCGAGTGGATCGACCGCCGGTACGCTTCGATGAGGTGCCCCACGAGCACGTCCATCGACGCCTTCGCCGACTCGTCGAAGTGTTGCTCGACGTAGAGTCGGCCCACGGCCTCGCCCATCGAACCCTCGACGAAGGAGACGCCGCGGCGCCAGCGCTCGCGCTGCTCGGTCGCGCCGGTGAGCGCGGTGCCGTAGAAGTCGAAGTTCGCCCGCGAGATCTCCTGCGTGAGCAGCGCCGCCGAACCGCGCACGAGCTGCCAGGCGAGCCACGCCTTCCACGCCTCGAGTTCCGAGTCGACGAGCAGCTCCGCGAGCCCTTCGATCGCGTCGGGCTGGCCGACGACGACCTCAGCGAATGCCGCCTCCGGCGCTCCCGCGGCGGCGAGGTAGGCGCTCCAGTCGAGCGCGGGCGTCAGCCGCTGCAGCTCGGCGAAGGTGCGCAGGTTGTACATCTTCTGAATGTCGCGGCTCGCGACCCGGTCCCAGTGCTTCGCGGCGATGCGCCGCTCGAGCTCGTACACCAGGCCGGCCAGACGCTCCGCCTCCTCTCCGGAGGCGACCCCGGCAAGGCCGAACATGCGGGCGATGTGCGCGCGGTACTGCTCACGCGTCTCGGCGAACTGCTCCTCGCGATAGTACGACTCGTCGGGCAGCCCGAGACCACCCTGCAGCACGAACACGATGTAGCGCTGCGGGTCGCCCGGGTCGTTGTCGATGTACATGCCGCAGAAACCGGCACCGCCCTGGCGCTCGTACTCGCCGACGAGGGCCGTGAGCTCGGCGATCGAAGCGACGGCCCCCACCCGGGCGAGGTCGGCGGCGATGGGGGTGGCCCCCAGCGCGTCGACGCGATCCACGTCCATGAAACTCGCGTAGAGCGCGGCGACCTTGTCGGCCTCGGTCTCGGCCCCGGTGCCGGGCTCGGGCGCCGGCGTGCCCGTGATGATGTCGCGCACGGCCGCCTCGGCGTTCTCGGCGAGCACCGCGAACGAGCCGTAGCGCGCCTTGTCGGCGGGAATCTCGGTGCGCGCGATCCACTGCCCGTTCACGTGCCTGAACAGGTCGTCCTGCGGGCGGATCGCCGCATCCAGCTCCCCGAGGTCGATGCCCGTGCGGCCGTAGTCGCCGGGCGAGACGGTGTCGGTCTGGGCGGGCGCGGGTGCGGTGGAGTCGGCAGTCATGCGATCCACACTACTGTCGTGGCCGCGGCTGTGACAGGCCGTTCGCTCACAGCGGGGATAGCGTAGACGCATGAGCCGCACACGCAGCCGCCGACGGGTGGATCGTCGCGATATCGACCGCCGCGTCGCCGCCCTCGCGGTGCCCGCGCTCGGTGCGCTCGTCGCCGAACCGCTGTTCCTGGTGGTCGACACCGCGCTCGTGGGGCATCTCGGCGCGAGGCCGCTCGCGGGGCTCGCGATCGCGGCCGCGGTACTGCAGACCGCCGTCGGCCTCATGATCTTCCTCGCCTACGCCACCACGCCGCTCGTCGCCCGACGCCGCGGCGCCGGCGACCTGCGCGGAGCGGTGCAGGCGGGCATCGACGGGCTGTGGCTCGCGTTCGGCATCGGGGCGGTGCTGGGTCTCGGGCTGTGGGCCGCCAGCGCGCCGATCGTGCGGCTGTTCGGCAGCGACCCGCAGATAGTGGATCAGGCATACACGTACCTGTCGATCTCGTGCGCGGGCCTGCCCGCCATGCTCGTGGTGTTCGCGGCCACCGGCCTGCTGCGCGGCCTGCAAGACACTCGCACCCCGCTGTACGTCGCCGGCATCGGCTTCACCGCGAACGCGCTGTTGAACTGGTGGTTCATCTACGGTCTGGGATGGGGCATCGCCGGCAGCGCCTGGGGCACGGTCGCCGCTCAGTGGGGCATGGTCGCGGTGTACCTCGTGGTCGTCGCGCGGCACGCCCGAGCGCACGGAGCGGGCGGGTGGCCGAGGCGCGACGGGTTCGCGTCGGCGGGGCGCAGCGGCGGGTGGCTGTTCATTCGCACGGTCGGGCTGCGAGCGGCTCTACTGTTGACGGTCGCCGCCGCCACCAGCCACGGCGCCGTCGCGACGGCCGGGTATCAGATCGTATTCACCATCTTCTCGACCGCTGCGTTCGCCCTCGACGCCCTCGCGATCGCCGCGCAGGCCCTGGTGGGCGACGCGCTCGGCGCGCGAGATGCCGAGCGGGCGCGGGCCGTGCTGCGCCGCACGGTGTTCTGGGGGCTCGCGTGCGGGGCGCTCCTCGGGGTGCTGCTCGCGGCGGGCAGCCCGTTCATCGGGTACATCTTCACCGGCGACCAGGGCGTGCTCGAAGCCCTGCCGCCGTCGCTGCTCGTGCTCGGCCTCTCACTGCCGCTCGGCGGGTTCGTCTTCGTGCTCGACGGAGTGCTGATGGGCGCGGGCGACGCCCGATACCTCGCCTGGACCAGCCTGGTGAACCTCGCGGCCTACCTGCCGGTGCTGTGGGCGGTGACCGTGCTCGTACCCTCGGGGGTCGCCGCGCTGACCGCCCTGACCGCGGCGTTCACGATCGCGTTCATGGCGGCGCGAGCGGTGACGCTGGGCGTGCGGGCGCGCGGCGAACGCTGGGTCGTGCTCGGCGTGTAGGGGGTCGCGCTCGGCGCGTAGTGAGGTCGCGCGCGGCGCGGCCGTGGCGGCTCACCGCCCGTCGGTACGCCGCCCGCCAAGTCGCCGCCCGTCGGTTCGCCGAGTGAACGCAGACGCACAACCCTGGCACGGCGAGTGGGTCTTCTGCGTTCACTCGGCGAGGCGGTGGAGTGCGGGGCCCCGCCACCCGGGCGCCTTGAGCCCGGTGCGCCCGTCACACAGGCCTCGATCTGCGGGTAGGCTGTCACGGTGAGAATCGTGGTGGCCGACTGCTCTGTTGACTATGCGGGGCGCCTGAGCGCGCACCTGCCGCGCGCGACCCGTGTGCTCATGCTCAAGGGCGACGGTTCAGTGCTGATCCACTCAGACGGCGGCAGTTACAAACCGCTCAACTGGATGAGCCCGCCCTGCTCCCTCGCGTCGGAGGAGCCCGACGCGGAGCAGCGAGAGGCCGGCATCGCCGAGGTCTGGCGTGTCGTGCACGCGAAGACCGCCGACCAGCTCGCCGTATCGGTCTACGAGATCTTCCACGACACGACGCACGAGCTCGGCGTCGACCCCGGCCTCATCAAGGACGGCGTCGAGGCCCACCTCCAAGAGCTGCTGGCCGACCAGATCGACCTACTCGGCGAGGGGCACGCGCTCGTGCGTCGCGAGTACATGACCGCGATCGGCCCAGTCGACATCCTGGCGCGCGACGGCTCCGGCGCCTCGGTGGCGGTCGAGATCAAGCGCCGCGGCGACATCGACGGCGTCGAGCAGCTCACCCGCTACCTCGAGCTGATGAATCGCGACCCGGTGCTCGCCCCCGTGCAGGGGGTGTTCGCGGCGCAGGAGATCAAGCCGCAGGCTCGTACCCTCGCCGAGGATCGCGGCATCCGCTGCCTCGTGCTCGACTACGACGCGATGCGCGGCATGGAAGACCTCAACACGCTCTTCTAG
>JBEBWI010000053.1:0-16978 GCA_040392345.1 Leucobacter soli
TGGTACTGCACTCGGGAGGGTGTGGGAGAGTAGGACACCGCCGGACCTCTTCATTAGGGGCTGGTCTCAATTGCGAGACCGGCCCCTTTTTTATTGTCAAAATTAGGTGCAGGGTTGCCGATATGGCAGTTTCGCCCAGGCGCGCTCCGATAGAATTCATTCTGGGACGCGAACAAAGAGCGGGTGAGGAAGCTGCCAGTGGGGATGATGACGACCGCACTGCTCGCCCTCTCCACCGCCGCACTTGTTGCTTACCCGTTCATCCGTCGCTTCCACAGCAACGCATTCTTCGCAGCCGCGGCAATCCCCGCAGCGCTCTTCATCTGGTTCCTGTTCACGCCACCCGGAGCCTCGGGCCGCACCGAGACCCTGAACTGGATACCGCAGCTCGACCTCGACATCACGTTCAGGCTCGATCAGGTGTCCTGGCTCTTCGCGCTGCTCGTAACCGGCGCCGGCGCTCTCATCCTGTTCTACTGCCGTAGCTACTTCGAAGACAGCGAAGACGGTCTCGCACGCTTCGGGTCCGTCTTCCTCGGGTTCGCCGCCTGCATGCTCGGCCTCGTGCTCGCCGACAACGTCTTCCTGCTCTTCATCTTCTGGGAAGGCACCACAGTCTTCTCCTTCCTGCTCATCGGGCACGCCCACAAGCAGCGCACCAGTCGCTCAGCAGCCCTCCAGGCGCTGATGGTCACCACGGCGGGCGGCCTCGCCATGCTGGTCGGGCTCGTGATCCTCGCAAGCGTCTCGGGCACCCCCAACCTGAGCAAGATCGTCGCTTCACCGCCCGAGGGCGTCATCGTCACGGTCGCAATCTACCTCCTACTTGCCGGTGCGCTCTCCAAATCCGCGATTTTCCCGTTCCATTTCTGGCTTCCGGGCGCCATGGCGGCGCCCACCCCGGTGAGCGCCTACCTTCACGCCGCAGCAATGGTGAAAGCCGGTATCTATCTGATCGCTCGGCTCGGCCCCGGCTTCGGCGACGTACCAGGATTCCGCGAGACGCTGGTGATCCTCGGTGCGATCACTATGCTGAACGGCGGCTATCGTGCGCTCAAGCAGTACGACATCAAGCTGATCGTCGCCCACGGCACGGTAAGCCAGCTCGGTCTGCTCGTCATGGTGTTCGGCGTCTCGGACCCGCGCACCGATTTCGCCGGCTTCGCGCTGCTCTTCGCGCACGCCCTTGCGAAGGCTCCGCTCTTCCTCGCCGTCGGTATCGTGGACCACCGCACCGGCACACGAGATCTGCGCAAGCTCAGCGGTCTTGGTCGGCAGGCTCCTGGGCTTGCAATCATGGCCGCGTTCGCTGCCGCATCGATGGCCGGTCTTCCGCCGTTCCTCGGGTTTGTGGCCAAGGAGTCCGCGTTCACCGAACTGATCGCCGTCGGCGCGGAACGTCCCATCGCCGTGCTCGCGTTCGCCGTCGTCATGCTCGGCAGCGTATTGACGGTGGCCTACATGATCCGCTTCATCTGGGGAACATTCTCCACCAAGCACGCGGTGCCGCTCAGCACAATCGTGCACCGCGAGTCGCCCGCGATCCTGATCGCCCCGATGATCTTCGTGGCGCTGACACTGATCGGCGGCATCTTCGCGCCCCTCACCGACCGGCTGCTGCAGCGCACGGTCGCGGAGGGCTCCGTCTCGGTCGAGCACCTCGCGCTGTGGCACGGATTCACGCCCGCGCTCGGCGCCTCAGCGATTGTGCTTGTCATCGGCACCGTGCTCGCGACCCTGCATATTCGCAGCCGCCAGATGCTCCCGAGCGTGCCTGAACGATTCTCGGCCTCGCACGCCTACTGGCTCATCACGCACTGGGTCGACGTGCTCGCCGTCCGCCTCACCGCCGTCACGCAGCGAGGATCGCTGCCGTTCTACCTCGCGGTCATTCTCACGGTCATGGTGGGTGCGCTCGGCGGTACCCTGCTGTTCACCGGCGCGCTTCCAGCGGAAATCGCCATCACGAGCACGCCCGTGCAGGTGTCGATCGCGCTCGTGATGGTCATCGCCGCGGTCTTCGCATTGCGCGCCCGCACACGGTTCCAAGCCGTGGTGCTCGTCGGAGTCACCGGCTACGGTATGGCAGCCATATTCGCGCTGCACGGCGCCCCGGATCTCGCGCTTACGCAGGCGCTCGTCGAGACCGTCACATTGATCGCCTTCGTGCTCGTGATCCGGAGGCTTCCGCAGCACATCACGATTCGCGCGACCCGCGGGAGAAGGTGGATCAGGGCAGTGATCGGCGCCTCCGTCGGGCTGGTGATCGGAGCGTTCGCGCTCGTCGCGCTCGATGCGCGCATCGCGGACCCGATCTCGCTCGAGATGCCCGAACTCGCCTACGCCGGCGGGCACGGCACCAACGTGGTGAACGTGATGCTCGTCGACATCCGCGGTTGGGACACCCTCGGCGAGCTCTCGGTGATCCTCGCCGCGGCGACCGGCGTCGCCTCCCTCGTGTTCCTGAGCACCCGCGTCGACACACTGCCGAAGCTGAGTCGCCGTGAAGCCCGCATCCGTGTGCGGGATCATATGCGCCGCATCGAAGATCCCAACGACCCGATCGAGCGGCGCACCTGGTTGCTCGCCGGCAGCAACCTCGATCCCTCGCGCCGCTCCATCCTGCTCGAAGTGGTCGTGAGGCTGATCTTCCACGCGCTGATCCTGCTCTCTTTCTATCTGCTGCTCACCGGCCACAACACGCCGGGCGGCGGCTTCACCGGCGGTCTGGTCGCCGGCCTTGCGCTGGTGGCGCGCTACCTGACCGGTGGCAGAGACGAACTCGGCGCGACCGTGCCGATCGACGCGGGCCGAATTCTCGGCGCGGGCCTCGCCCTCGCCGCCACGATGGCCATTCTTCCCCTCTTCTTCGGCCAGTCGGCGCTCTCCTCCGCGTGGATCGACCTCGACCTCGGGTTCCTCGGCACTCTTCCGCTCGTCACCTCGACCCTGTTCGACATCGGCGTCTATCTCGTGGTCTTCGGCCTCATCCTCGACGTGCTTCGCAGCCTGGGCGCCGAGGTCGACAAGCAGGAAGAAGACGATCGCGAGACCGCGCTGCACGAAGAGGTCCACGCCTCCGGAACTCAGGGGGGTGGAAGATGACCGTGAGCATGCCACTCGCCCTGGTCGCCGTGATGGTCGTTCTGTACGGCGGCGGTGTCTACCTCATGCTCGACCGCAGCCTCACCCGAGTGCTGCTCGGGTTCCTCATGGTCGGCAATGCCACGAACCTGCTGCTGTTCCTCACCTCAGGTTCGTTCGGTGCCGCGCCCATCGTCGGTGACGCTGACGCGAGCGAGATGAGTGATCCGCTGCCGCAAGCGTTCATTCTGACCTCGATCGTCATCACATTCGGTGTCAGCGCGTTCATGCTCGCCCTGATCTACCGATCGTGGCGTCTCGCCCAGCACGACGAGGACACCGTGCAAGACGACGATCACGATCTCGAGATCGCCGAGTCCGAAGTGCTCACCACCGACGAGGTCACCGACGAAGACCTGGCGGAGAATCCTGAATTCGAGTTCGAGAACTCGCCCGAGCAAGCGGAGGAGGAGACGCGATGACCGCACTGGTTCCACTCGTCGTGCTGATTCCGCTCGCAGCAGCCGCTCTCGCGCTTGCTCTGCCCGGTCGCCGCCGCGCCCAGCAGCTGATCACGGTGTGCGCGCTGGCCAGCATGGTGGTGCTCAGCGGCGTGTTCATGTTCGTCGTCGATTCGCAGAGCACTCTCGTGATGGAGGTGGGCGGCTGGGCCGCCCCATTCGGCATCGCTCTTGTGGTGGATCGCCTCTCCGCCCTCATGCTCACCGTCTCGACTGTGGTGCTTCTCGGCGTGCTGCTCTTCTCGTTGGGGCAGGGTCTCGCCGATGGCGATCAAGAGACTCCCGTCTCGATCTACTACCCGACCTATCTCGTGCTCGGCGCCGGCGTCTGCAATGCGTTCATCGCCGGCGACCTCTTCAACCTGTACGTCGGGTTCGAGATCCTGCTCGTCGCCAGTTACGTACTCATCACGCTCGGCGGTACCCAGGCCCGCATCCGCGCGGGCATCACCTACGTCGTGGTATCGCTGGTCTCCTCGATCCTGTTCCTCGCCTCTATCGCCCTGGTGTACGCGGCCACCGGCACGGTCAACATGGCGCAATTGGCGGTGCGCATCGCCGAACTGCCGAGCGACATCCAGCTCGTGCTCAACCTCGCGTTGCTCATTGCGTTCGGCATCAAGGCGGCCGTCTTCCCCCTCGCGTTCTGGCTCCCCGATTCCTATCCGACCGCACCGGCCCCCGTCACCGCGGTATTTGCCGGCCTGCTCACCAAAGTGGGCGTGTACGCGATCATCCGCAGCCAGACGCTGCTCTTCGTCGAGTCGGATGTGAACGAGCTGCTGCTCGTGGTAGCAGCGCTCACGCTGCTCGTCGGCATCCTGGGGGCCGTCTCGCAGCTCGACATCAAACGGCTGCTGTCGTTCACCCTCATCAGTCACATCGGCTACCTGATCTTCGGCATCGGCATGGCGAGTGCAGCAGGGTACGCGGCGACCATCTATTACATCGCCCACCACATCATCGTGCAGACCACGCTGTTCCTCGCCGTTGGCCTGGTCGAGCGACACGGCGGCACCACGTCGCTCAACGGTCTCGGCGGCATGCTCAGGAGTGCTCCCGTAATCGCGGCGCTCTTCTTCATCCCGATGCTCAACCTCGGCGGCATCCCGCCGTTCTCCGGCTTCATCGGCAAGCTCGGCCTGTTCAACGCCGCAGCTGAGCTGCAGACCCCTGGCGCGTACTGGTTGATGGGTGTGGGCGCGCTCGTCTCCTTGCTCACGCTGTACGCGCTCGCCCGTGCGTGGAGCCTCGCGTTCTGGCGCTCTAAGGCAGCCGCACTCGGCGGGCCCGCTGCGCCGACCGGGCAGTCCACCGAGGCGCTCGTGCTGCGCCGCCGGGAAGACGCGCTGCTCGAGCACCTGCACGACGCCCCCGACGCGCGGCCGCGCCAGCAGCAGCGAGAGACCCCCCGACTCATGATCGGGGCGACCTCCGGCATGGTTGCGATCAGCCTCGCGCTGACGGTGTTCGCGGGTCCGCTCTACGCGTACGCCACCCGGGCCGGCGAGGCGCTCACGCAACCGCAGCAGATGGTGGATCGGGTGCTCGGCGATTCGCCCGACGATCTCGGCGGTGGCAGCGGAAAGACCACTCCCGCGACAGATGCGGGGGACCAGCCATGACCCGCGAGGAGCGCAAGCGCGAGCGCGTGCTCAGGAAGCACGAGTTGCCGCTGCTCTTCGGCCTCGTGCTGACCTGGATGGCGCTCTGGCACGAAGTGTCCTGGATGTCGGTGATCAGCGGAGTGCTCGTCGCGATCTTCGTGATGCGCGTGTTCTACCTCCCACCGGTGGTACTCGCCGGTCGCTTCAACGCCTGGTGGGCAGCGCGGTACCTCGGCTATTTCCTCTGGCACCTGTGCGTCGCCTCCTTCCAGGTGGCCTGGCTCGCGATCCGCCCCGGCCCGCCGCCGCACACCTCGATCATCGCGGTTCGTCTGCGCACCAGATCGGACTTCATCCTCACCATGGTCGGCCTGACCGTGTCGCTGATTCCCGGCTCGCTGGTGGTCGAGGTCGATCGGTTCCGTTCGGTGCTGTACCTGCATGTGCTGAACACGCCGACGCAGAAGGAGATCACGAAGATGCGGAACGAGACCCACCGCATCGAAGAACTGCTGATTCGCGCGGTGGGGCCACGTTCGGAAGTGGGGATGCTGACATGAGCCTTTTCGCCACAGTGACGATCGTCGCAGCGATCCTCGGGCTCACCATCACAGCCCTCTGCGCGATCGTACGCATCGTGCGCGGCCCGACCATTCTCGACCGCATGATCGCCTCAGATGTGCTGCTCACAACGCTGGTGCTGGCGGCGGGAGCGGACATGGCGATCCGGGGCCACGCCGACAGCATCCCACTCATGACCGGGGTCGCCGCCACCGCCGTGCTCGCTACGATCACGGTCGCCCGCTACGTGAAGCGGCGCTCCGCGCAGCCCGCGCAGCAACCCGAGCGAGGAGCCGAGCATGTTTGATCTGATCCTCGACATCGTGGCGATGCTGTGCGTGATCGCGGCGGCCGGTTTCTCTGTGGCGGCCGGCATCGGCCTGCTTCGCTTCCCCGACGCGCTCAGCCGGCTGCACGCAGCGACGAAGCCTCAGATCTTCGGCCTGCTCCTCATGATCGCCGCGGTCGGCATTGAGCAACGCTCGCTCGTGACGCTCTTCGCGCTGCTGCCGGTGTTCGTGTTCCAGTCTCTCACTGCACCGGTCGCGGCGCACATGGTCGGTCGTGCCGCGTATCGCACCGGACAGCTCGACGCCGAGTCTCTGGTGTTCGACGAACTCGGCCCGGCGATCGAGCGGGCCAACCGGCAGCGGTAGATACGGAGCGGCCCCGGGGCGGAAGCCCCGGGGCCGTGATCCACTGTCTCTATCAGGCGTCGACGAGATAGCGGCTGTATGCCGGTACCGTGAGGAAGGTCGGGAACTGGTCGCCGAGCGCTACGTCCTCGAACAGGTCGGCCGCATCATCGAAGCGATCACCCTCGAAGCGGTCGAATTCGGCCACGGTTTCGCGAAGGATCTGCTCGACCCACTGCTTCGTGATGCGTGTGCCCTCCGCAGTGGACTGATCCTGGTGGATCCACTGCCAGATCTGCGAGCGGCTGATCTCAGCGGTGGCCGCATCCTCCATAAGGTTGTCGATCGCCACCGCACCCAGGCCGCGCAGCCATGCCTCGATGTAGCGCACGCCGATCGATACGTTCTCACGCACGCCCGCTTCGGTGATGTCGCGGCCGATGTGCACGTCGAGCAACTGTGCAGCCGTCACCTGCACATCGTCGCGCTGGCGATCCACCTGATTCGGGCGGTCGCCGAGCACGGCGTCGAACTCGGCCTGAGCGACCGGGATGAGGTCGGGATGCGCCACCCATGTGCCGTCGAACCCGTCGTTCGCCTCGCGGTGCTTGTCTGCCCGAACCTTCTCTTCGGCTCGCGCGGTGACCTCGGGGTCGCGGCGGTTCGGGATGAACGCGCTCATACCGCCGATCGCGTGCGCGCCGCGCTTGTGGCAGGTCTTCACGAGCAGTTCGGTGTACGCCCGCATGAAGGGCACCGTCATGGTGACCTCGCTGCGATCCGGCAGCACGAAGCGAGCGCCGCGACCGCGGTAGTTCTTGATGATCGAGAAGATGTAGTCCCAGCGGCCGGCGTTGAGCCCTGCGATGTGATCCTTCATGACGAAGAGAATCTCTTCCATCTCGAACGCTGCGGGCAGCGTCTCGATGAGTACCGTCGCACGGATCGTGCCGTGGGGGAGATCGAGGTATCGCTCGGTGAAGGTGAACACGTCGTCCCAGAGCTTCGCCTCCTCGCTCGATTCCAGCTTCGCGATGTAGAAGTACGGGCCGCGGCCTCGCGCCACGAGCTCGCCCGCATTGTGGAAGGCGTAGAGGCCGAAGTCGACGAGGCTGCCCGAGGCGGCTCCGGACCGGCCGTGCACATCGGTGAAGCGGAGATGCTTCTCCACGAGGTGCCACCCGCGAGGGCGCATCACGATGGTAGGGGTGCGCTTCGCCGTGACGCGGTACTCCTTGCCTTCGGGGCTCGTGAAGCTCAGCTGCTCGCGAATCGCGTCGAACAGCGAAAGCTGGCCGCCGATGACGTTGCGCCAGGTGGGGCTCGTCGCGTCCTCCTGATCGGCGAGCCACACGCGCGCTCCCGAGTTCAGCGCGTTGATGGTCATCTTCGGGTCGGTGGGCCCGGTGATCTCGACGCGGCGATCGTCGAGGCCGGGGCCGGGCCCGGCGACGCGCCAGTTCGCATCCTCGCGGATTGCGCGGGTGTCGTCGCGGAACTTCGGGTCGCGGCCGTTGCCGATCTCGTAGCGCCGGCGCTGCCGGTCGGCGAGGCGGTCGTGGCGCGCACCTGCGAATCGGTGATGCAGCTCGGTGAGGAACCGCAGCGCCTCAGGGGTGAGGATCTCACCGCTGCGCGGTAGCTCATTCCCCAGCGCCTCGATGCGCGGGCCGGTCTCGGTGGTGTGCTCGAGAGTGGTCGTCGTTGCCTGCAGGGTAGTCATGATCGTTGTCCTTCGTGCCGAAAAGTCTCTGGGTATGGATTCGTGTGTGCATGTCGCCTGCCGCGGGGGTGACCCGGCCGACAGCCGTCGACGGAGCTTGCGCCGATCTCACGCTGGTGCTTCGTTGCTCACGGTGTCTCCTACGTTCGTTGAGTGCCTGAGGCGGTTTTTCTCTGGTGCTTCCATCATGGGGGCGCATTGCCCGGCCATTGCGGCTGAAAATAGGGTGAAATTTTCTATTTTTTCTACTTTGTGAAACTATCCGCTTCTGGCACGATAGATCTATGAGTTCCAGCAACCTCGTGACGGGCGAACAGCGGCGCACCGCGGTGCATCGCGGAACCGCAGGGCCGGCGGCGCACCGCGACGTGCCGACCGTCTCCCTCGTCCCGCCCACCGCCGTGCAACCCGAGGAGGAGGCAGCCGACGCGCTCACGCTGGGGCGACGCATTCGCGAACGCCGAACGCAGCTCGGGTTGAAGCTCGAACAGCTGGCTGCAGCGATCGAGCGCGCGCCTTCGCAGGTATCCGCCATTGAGAACGGCAAGCGGGAGCCGAGCCTGCCGATCCTGCGCGCGCTTGCGCACGCGCTCGATTGCACGGTCGACGAACTTCTTATGGACGAGGCTCCGAGTGAGCGCGCGGCGCTGGAGATCGCCGTCGAACGCGCGCAGCGCGGTTCGGTGTTCCAGTCGCTCGGAATCCAACCGATTCGAGTCTCGAAGGCGACGCCTGACGACACCCTCAAGGCGGTGCTGGGCCTGCACCAGGAGGTCGAGCGCCTGCACCGCGAGCGTGCGGCCACACCGGAGGAGGCCCGCCGAACGAACACCGAATTGCGTGCGGAGATGCGCGTGCGCGGAAATTTTTACGCCGAACTCGAGCGCGAGGCGGGGCAGCTGCTCGAATCGGTGGGCCATAGTCGGGGCCCGGTGTCGCAGCAGTCGATCTCGAGCATCGCCGAGAAGCTCGGATTCACCCTGCACTACGTCGGCGACCTGCCGCACTCCACGAGGTCGGTGATCGACCAACGGAACCGTCGCATCTACATGAGCACTCATCTGCCGTCTCGCGATGCGCGCGCGCCGATCCTGCGGGCGATCGCCAGCCTGGTGTGCCAGCATGAGGAGCCGAAGAGCTATGGCGAGTTCCTTCGGCAGCGCGTCGAGGCGAATTACCTCGCCGGTGCGGTGCTGCTCCCGGAACAGGCCGCAGTGGCGCAGCTGCAGGAGGCGAAGAAGCTGCGACAGATTTCGATGGAGGATCTGCGCGACGCATTCGGCGTCTCGTATGAGATGGCCGCGCATCGATTCACGAATCTCGCCACCGAGCACCTCGACCTCGAAGTGCACTTCATGAAGGTGCACGAGTCGGGAACGCTCATCAAAGCCTACGAGAACGACGGTGTGCGGTTCCCCTCAGACGCCCTCGGGAACCTGGAGGGCGCGACGGTGTGCCGCAACTGGACCGCGCGCACGGTGTTCAGCCAGCCCGACCTGTTCAACCCCTGGTACCAGTACACCGATATGGCAGCCGGGGGCACCTACTGGTGCACGTCCCGAATCGAGAAGGCCAAGGAGGGTCTCTACTCGGTGAGCGTCGGAGTGCCCTTCGACGCGGTCAAATGGTTCCGAGGCCGGGAGACTCCGCATCGGGCGCAATCGTTCTGCCCCGACGAGCGATGCTGCCGCCGCGCCTCGGACGAGTTGACGCGGAAGTGGGAGGCGGCCTCGTGGCCGGAGGCGGCGACCCCGACGAGCCTGCTCGCGGCGCTTCCCACCGGCACCTTTCCGGGTGTCGACTCGCACGAGGTGTATGCCTTTCTCGAGCAGCACGAGGGGCGATGAGCCGGGCTCGGCGCACCCATAGCATTTGATCCCGCAGAACTGTGCGAGACCCGCCGAAACCGGGATGCGGCTGCGCCTCAGCTGCGATAGCGTAGTGGGACCGGGTCGAATGGCCCAGGGGGTTCGACCGGAGGTGAGTGACGACGTGAATGCCGAGCAAGACGCTCACCGGGAGGACGCGACCGAGGTTCGAGCGACCGAGCAGTTCCGCGACGATCTCGGCGCGATGATTCGGGCGCGCACGACCGATCTCAGTATCGATGAGCAGGAAGCGGTGCAGGCGCTTCCGTCTGGAGCAGCGCTGCTCGTCGTGCGCCGCGGCGCGAATCTCGGTGCACGCTTTCTCCTCGATCAGGCCGCGACGGTTGCGGGCCGGCATCCTGCGGTCGACATCTTTCTCGACGATGTGACGGTCTCGCGCAGGCACGCCGAGTTCTCGCGCGACGGGGTGCGGTTCACAGTTCGCGACCTGGGGTCGTTGAACGGCACCTTCCTCGATGGTCGTCGCACCGAGGGTGACAGCCTGCTCGAGGACGGCGCAGAGGTGCAGGTGGGCAAGTTCAAGTTCACCTTCTTCGCGTCGCGCTTCGACCTGCCCTATCAGGTGTGATGTGGCGGTGCGAACAGCCAGAGTGCGCGAGAGCGCGGGCCTGCTCAGCATCGGCCAGGTGCTCGAACGTCTGCAGGGGGAGTTCGGCGACCTGAGTCCTTCGAAGCTCCGGTTTCTCGAGGAGCAAGGGCTCGTCACCCCTGAACGCACGAAGTCGGGGTACCGGAAGTTCTCTCAGGCCCATGTCGAGCGCCTGCGACTGATCCTCACGCTGCAGCGAGAGCACTATCTCCCGCTCAAGGTCATCGCCGAGGTGCTCGATGAGGTGGATCAGGGGAGAGACCCGGTGATTCCGGGCGCGGCTCCGCGCATGGCCTCGAGTATTCTCACCCCCCGGCGGCTCCTGGGGAGAGATGAGCTGCAGCGTCTGACCGGCGCAAGCTCGAAGTTCGTCGGCGAAGCCATCGCGGCCGGGCTTCTGCCCGCGGCCGACGTGTTCCCTCACGATGCGGTGGCGGAGCTGACGGCACTCATGCGCCTCGCCGAACAGGGCATCACTCCGCGTCACCTCCGCGTCATGCGGGCCGCGGCGGAGCGCGACGCCGAGTTGATCACCCAGTCGATCGCTTCCCGGGGGGTCCGCGGTGATAGCCCCGGAGGCGCTGAGGGGGCACTGGAACTCGCTGAACTGATCGAAACCGTGCGCAGCGGCGTGCTGCGGCGACGCTTGAGCGGCCGCTGAACCCGCGACACACCCAAGTCATAGTGCGTCGGTCGTTGCACCTGGGCACCTCGGTCGATACCGTTGAATGAGCCGAGCAAGTTGAACACCCGAGAGAGGACTGCGATGGAAAACTTCGTGTCGACCCCCGCAGACCACTCCATCGCCGCAACGCTCTTCGACGACGGTCTGCCCCAGCCCAATAAAGACGGCGGATTCAAGGGCGCGGTTGCCGCGCGCGCGGCCGGCATCAGCTATCGGCAGCTCGACTACTGGGCTCGCACGGGACTCGTCGAGCCGACGGTGCAGAGCGCGGCGGGCTCGGGCTCGCAGCGGCTCTACGGCTTCCGAGACATCCTCGTGTTGAAACTGGTAAAGAGGCTGCTCGATACCGGCATCTCGCTGCAGCAGATTCGCACCGCGGTCTCGCAGCTTCACGAGGCCGGTGTGCACGACCTCGCTCAGACCACGCTGATGAGCGATGGCGCCAGCGTCTACCTGTGCACTTCGAACGACGAGGTGATCGACCTCGTGAGTCGAGGCCAGGGCGTGTTCGGCATCGCGGTGGGCAAGGTGTTGCGCGAAGTCGAGACCTCGCTCGTCGATATGGACGAGCACCGGTCGGGTGCGGCCGAGTCAGAAGTCGATGAACTCGCCGCCCGCAGGAGCACCCGCAAGATCTCTTAACGCGCGGGCGCTGCGTTCGGCGCCGGAGCGAGGGGCCGCTGCGTTCGGCTTCTGCACTCGATGGTGCGTATGCGGCTTCCCGCATCCCTCTTCGCGTTTCCTGCGCGCGTGCGCAGTGGAGACGCCAGTGCGTCTACGCGTCGGCGGGGTCGGAGACGACCGAAGCGTCATCCGCAGGTTCGTCTGCGACCACGGCGGTCGTGGTGCGGTGGATCGCCGCGCCGTTGCGCGCGGCATCGCCGATTCCCGCTGAACGGATGATGCGATCGAGCACCTGATCGAAGTAGCCGGCCATCTCCTGCGCCGCCTCGCCGGGCCACATGTGCACCGGCTTCGCCGCACCCTGCGCCTGCTGCAGCGAAGTGCGCTCGGGCAGCTGCGGAGTCAGTACGAGCGGGCCGAACATCTCCTTGAGTTCGCGGATGCGGAACTGATGCTCCATCGATTGGGGCCGAGTGCGGTTGATCAGAATGCCGAGCGGCTGCAGACGCGGGCTGACGCCTCGACGGATTTCCTCGATGGCGCGAAGCGCCCGGTCAGCCGCGGACACGGCGAACAGCCCCGGTTCGGTGACGACGAGCACGCGGTCGCTCGCCGCCCAGGCGGTGCGCGTCAGCGCGTTCAGGGAAGGAGCGCAGTCGATCAGTACCAGGTCGTAGTCCTTCTCCACGCTGGCGAGCGCCTCTTCGAGCTTCCAGATCTCGCGCACCGAGGGGTGCGGCCCGTCGAAGTTGATGGCCGAGGGGCTGCCGATCAGCAGATCGATCGAGCCCTCGTGGTGCTTGGTCCACCCGCTCGGCGCGATCGCCGAGCGCACCGTCTTCTCTTTCGGATTCTCCAGCACGTCGGCGATGTTGGCGTGCCCCTCTGGGCTCACATCCATGCCGGTCGAGACGTCGGACTGCGGGTCGAGATCCACGACGAGCGTTCGGAGCCCGCGCGAGAATGCAGCGGAGGCCAGGCCGAGGGCCACAGTGGTCTTACCGACGCCGCCTTTGAGGGAGCTCACGCTGAGAACATGCACGAGGGAGAGTCTAAACGATAGAGCTGGATCGTTCGCTGGACAGCGTCTCGAACCTTGCAAACTATCTCTACGTCGAAACGGTTGCGGCATAGGGGGCATGTAGGCTGTCACCCGGGCAGTTGTTATTTTGCTGGGCGCAAGAGGCATAGGAGCCATATGTTCAAGAAGATCCTGGTTGCCAATCGTGGCGAGATCGCAATCCGCGCCTTTCGGGCCGCTTACGAGCTGGGCGCGAAGACCGTAGCGGTCTTTCCTTACGAGGATCGCAATTCACTGCACCGTTTGAAGGCCGACGAGGCGTACCTGATCGGTACGGAGGGCCACCCGGTACGCGCGTACCTGGACGTCGCGGAGATCGTACGTGTCGCGCGAGAGTGCGGCGCTGACGCGATCTACCCGGGGTACGGGTTCCTCTCCGAGAACCCCGAATTGGCGGCTGCGGCCGCGGCCGAGGGGATCACGTTCATCGGCCCCGGTAAAGAGGCCCTGGAGATGGCGGGCAACAAGGTCGCTGCGAAGGAGCACGCGATCGCGGCGGGCGTGCCCGTACTGCGTTCGACCCCGCCGTCGACCGATATCGACGCCCTGATCGAGGGCGCGCGCGGCATCGGGTTCCCCGTGTTCGCGAAGGCCGTCGCCGGTGGGGGCGGCCGTGGCATGCGCCGGGTGGAACGCGAAGAAGATCTGCGCGACGCGCTCGAGAGCGCGATGCGCGAGGCCGACAGCGCGTTCGGCGACCCCACGATGTTCATCGAGCAGGCCGTATTGCGTCCGCGTCACATCGAGGTGCAGGTGCTGGCCGACCGCACGGGCGCGACCGTGCACCTCTACGAGCGGGACTGCTCGGTGCAGCGCCGCCACCAGAAAGTGGTCGAGATCGCCCCGGCGCCGAATCTGTCGCAGGAGAAGCGTGACGAGCTGACGCGTGACGCGGTCGCGTTCGCGAAGTCGATCGGGTACGAGAACGCCGGCACGGTGGAGTTCCTGCTCGACACCGAGGGGGAGCGGGCCGGTCAGCACGTCTTCATCGAGATGAACCCGCGCATCCAGGTCGAGCACACGGTGACCGAGGAGGTCACCGATGTCGACCTCGTGCAGGCGCAGGTGCGCATCGCTGCGGGCGAGACACTCGAGGAACTGGGGCTCACGCAGGATCGTATCCAGCTGCGCGGCGCGGCGCTGCAGTGCCGCATCACCACGGAGAACCCCGCTGATGGGTTCCGCCCAGATCTCGGTCGGATCACGACCTACCGTTCGCCGGGCGGCGGCGGCGTGCGTCTCGACGGCGGCACGATCAACCCGGGTGCGCACATCAGCCCGCACTTCGACTCGATGCTCGCGAAGCTCACCTGCCGCGGCCGCGACTTCGACTCCGCGGTCACGCGCGCCCGCCGTGCGCTCGCCGAATTCCGCATTCGCGGTGTCGCGACGAACATCCCCTTCCTGCAGGCCGTGCTCGACGACGCTGACTTCCGCAAGGGGGACGTCAGCACCGCGTTCATCGAGGAGCGGCCGGAGCTGCTCACCCTGAACAAGCCGCAGGACCGCGCCACGCGCATGCTGCAGTATCTCGCCGATGTGACGGTCAACCAGCCCAACGGCGAGCGGCCGAGCCTGATCGGGCCGGAGGTGAAGCTTCCGGTCGTTGATCTCGACCAGCCGGCCCCGGCGGGGAATCGGCAGCTGCTGCTCGACCTCGGGCCCGAGGGCTTCGCGAAGGCGCTG
Organism: Leucobacter soli; assembly: GCA_040392345.1. Taxonomy (GTDB): domain Bacteria; phylum Actinomycetota; class Actinomycetes; order Actinomycetales; family Microbacteriaceae; genus Leucobacter; species Leucobacter soli_B. The sequence goes on from JBEBWI010000053.1 coordinate 14,686, forward strand.
CGTCAGCAGAAGGCGCTCGCCGTCACCGAGACCACGTTCCGCGACGCGCACCAGTCGCTGCTGGCGACTCGGGTGCGCAGCCGCGACCTCCTCGCCGTAGCGCCGCACGTGGCGAGGCTCACGCCGCAGCTGCTGTCGGTCGAGGCCTGGGGCGGTGCCACCTATGACGTCGCGCTGCGCTTCCTCTCAGAGGATCCCTGGGAGCGGCTCGCGGGGCTGCGAGAGGCGTTGCCGAACATCCCCATCCAGATGCTGCTGCGCGGCCAGAACACAGTCGGCTACACTCCGTACCCGGCGCAGGTGGCGCAGGTTTTCGTGCGGGAAGCCGCTGCGACCGGCGTCGACATCTTCCGCATCTTCGACGCGTTGAACGATGTGAACCAGATGCGTGTCGCGATCGATGCGGTGCGTGAGACCGGGCATGCGGTGGCCGAGGTCGCGATGTCGTACACCGGAAACCTCCTCGACCCGGCCGAGGACAAGTACACGCTCGACTACTACCTGCGCCTCGCCGAGGACATCGTGAACGCGGGTGCGCACGTGCTCGCGATCAAGGACATGGCGGGCCTGCTGCGACCGGGAGCGGCCGCGAAGCTCGTCACCGCGCTGCGCGAGCGCTTCGACCTGCCGGTGCACCTGCACACGCACGACACTCCCGGCGGTCAGCTCGCCACGCTGCTCGCAGCGTCGGAAGCCGGTGTCGACGCGGTGGACGCGGCATCCGCTCCGATGGCGGGTACGACCTCGCAGCCGTCGCTCTCATCGTTGGTAGCCGCGCTGGCCCATACCGATCGCGACACCGGGTTGAGCCCTGACGCCGTCTACGAACTCGAACCGTACTGGGATGCGGTGCGCACCGTGTACCGCCCGTTCGAGTCAGGACTGCCGTCGCCGACGGGTCGCGTCTACACGCACGAGATCCCGGGGGGTCAGCTGTCGAATCTGCGTCAGCAGGCGATCGCGCTGGGGCTTGCGGACAACTTCGAGAAGATCGAGAACATGTACGCGGCCGCCGACCGCATCCTGGGGCGCATCCCGAAGGTGACTCCCTCGTCGAAGGTCGTCGGCGACCTGGCGCTGCACCTGGCCGCGGTAGATGCCGATCCCGCCGACTTCGAGGCGAATCCGGAGCGGTACGACGTGCCGGATTCGGTGGTCGGGTTCCTCGCCGGTGAGCTGGGGGAGATTCCCGGTGGTTGGCCCGAGCCGTTCCGGAGCCGGGTGCTCGCCGGGCGGGATGTCTCGATCACCGTCGCCCCGGTCTCCGACGCTGATGCGGCGCTGCTCGAGGGCAGCCAGGAGGATCGGCGCGATGCGCTGAACCGGTTGCTCTTCCCCGGGCCGACGGCGCAGTTCCAGTCCACCCGTGAGCGCTTCGGCGATCTCTCGGTGCTGCACACCGGCGACTATCTCTACGGGCTCGAATCGGGGGCCGAGCATGCGGTCGATCTCGACCGCGGTGTGCGACTCTACGTGGGGCTCGAGGCGATCGGCGAGGCCGATGACAAGGGCATGCGCACGGTGATGGTGCGGGTGAACGGTCAGCTGCGCCCCGTGTTCGTGAAGGACGAGCGGGTCGACTCGACTGTGGAAGCCGCTGAGAAGGCGGATTCGAGCGTTCCCGGTCATGTCGCGGCGCCGTTCTCGGGCACCGTGACGGTGAAGGTATCGGTGGGGGATACGGTGGCTGCGGGTCAGCCCGTCGCCACGATCGAAGCGATGAAGATGGAAGCCGCCATCACCGCGCCCGTATCGGGCACGGTGCAGCGCGTCGCATTCCAGGGCGCGCGCGGGGTCGAGGCCGCCGATCTGCTGCTGGTCATCGAGGGGGCGTAGTCCCTCATGGCCGTACGTGAGATCCGCCTGTTCGGCGACCCGGTGCTGCGCACCGTGTGCGACCCGGTCGTGGAGATCGACGAGGGCGTTCGCGCCCTTGTCGTCGACCTCTGCGACACCGTCGCGTTCGACGGGCGGGCGGGTCTCGCATCCACTCAGATCGGACACACGGTGCGGGCTTTCAGCCTGCACGTCGATGGCGAGGTGAGTTACGTGCTCAACCCCGAGATCATCGAAGTCGAGGGGGAACCGGTGCCCACGGGTGAGGGCTGCCTCTCGGTACCCGAACTCTGGTTCGAAGTGCTCCGATACCCCCGTGCGACCGTGAAGGGGATCGATCTCGACGGGAACGAGGTGGTGATCTCGGGCGAGGGTCTGCTCGCTCAAGCGCTGCAGCACGAGTGCGATCATCTCGACGGCAAGCTCTACCTCAACCGCCTGGATCGCGAGACCCGGG
>JBEBWI010000054.1:0-16650 GCA_040392345.1 Leucobacter soli
GTGCTGGGGGTCGCCGAGTTCGTCGGTTCCGCGCCTCTGTAGCGTGCGCCCCTGATCCGGCATCGCGGCTGGGCGCGGTGATCCGAGCCGCGAAACCACGCGGTGTTCTGCGGGGTATGACTCCCGGTAGAGTTCGAAAGGGACTGGAATCTCGACTGCGACGCAGTACGATGCGGAATGCTGCGTGACGAGGCTTGCGAGTGGCGTTTCCACATCTGGATGCGCGGTGGCGTCATACTGGGAAGTCGGAACCGCAGTACCGGCGTGAATGGAGTCGTGATGTCTGACCAGGTGACCACCGAACCCGAACTGCCACCCTGCCCCGAGTGCGCCAGCGAGTACACCTACGAGTCGGGAGCGTTGCTCACCTGCCCGATGTGCGGCCACGAGTGGGCTCCGGGCGGCTCTGAAGACGAGGCTGCAACTGCGGAAGGCGTGATCCACGATGCTGTCGGCAACGTGCTGAACGACGGCGACGACGTGACTCTTGTGAAGAGCGTGAAGGTCTCGGGCGGCGGAGGCGGCACGATCAAGGTCGGCACGAAGGTCACCGGCATCAGACTGATCGCCGATAGCGGCAACGGGCACGATATCGATGCGCGCGTGCCGGGATTCGGCAAGATGCAGCTCAAGTCGAGCGTCGTCAAGCGCGCGAACTGATCACGAGAGGAATATCGATGACAATGTTTCGCACTGAATCACCCCTTCGACGCGTCGGAGGGCTCACCATTGCGGCCGGTTCGCTGTTCCTGGCGGCCGGCGCCGGCGCCTGGCTCACCGTCACGAAGCAGCTGCGCGATGAGAAGATCACCGTGCCCGGCAATGCCCCCGTGCTCGCGGGCAAACCGGTGCACGGGCCGGCGACCGCCTACGCGCAGGCGCTCGTCATCAAACGCAACGCCGAGCACAGCGCGGGCGGTCGAACCTTCGCCGACATCAGTGCCGCTCTGCGCGACGTCGAGCAGGGGAGCGACGAGGAAGCGGAACTGCGCAGCCAGAGCCTGGGGCTCTCGACCGCCGCGGCCCTGCGCACGTCGCTCATGACCTCGGTGCTGGCGTACGGCGTGAGTGCATTGGCGGCCGGACTCGGCGCCTTCTTCCTGGTCATCGGGTCGCAGTTTCGGCGATAGCGAAGTTCGACGTCAACCACCTTGAAATCGCGGCGGGAATTCTGAATGATGAGTGTCGTGCCAGGCACGTCGAGGGCCGCACCTCGACCAATGAGACAAAGGAGTCGCACATGATCTTCGTCAACCTCACCACGACAGATCTGGAACGCAGCAAGGCCTTCTACACGGCACTCGGCTGCGAGATCAACCCGCTCTTCACCGACGAGAACGCCGCCTGCATCGTATGGGACGAGCAGACCTTCTTCATGATGCTCACGCACGGGCACTTCTCACAGTTCACGAAGAAGCAGATCGTCGACCCGCACACGAGCGTGCAGACCATCATCGCCCTCGACCGGAGTTCGCGAGCGCACGTCGATGAGACGGTGGAGGCCGGAATCGCCGCCGGCGGAAACGCGTATCGTGACCCCGAAGACTACGGCTTCATGTATCAGCGCTCCATGGAGGACCCCGACGGCAACATCCTCGAGTTCACCTACATGGAGCCGCAGGCGGCGGAGCAGGGCCCGGAATCCTACGTCGCCGAGCACGGAGCGGGCCCCGACCCTGTGCCGGGAATCTGAGACCGCGATGCGGCGGTTTCGAGCCAGTGCAAGCGTGAAACGGAGATGCGATGTCTGATCAGGTGAAGGGGCCGAAATCGTACTTCCCCGCGATCGAAGCGAAGTACGGCAAGCGCATCGACGAGTGGATCGAGGCCCTGCGCCCGCACGCGGGCGAGAAGCACATGGATCAGGTGGCCTTCCTCAAGGAGCAGGGCATGGGCCACGGCCATGCCAACGCGCTCGTGCACGTGTTCCGCGGCGAATACGACGGAGCCTAGGCCAGGCAGAGGCAGAAGGGGTGCCCGACCGGGTCGGTGAGCACGAGGAACGAACCCGTCTCGCTCGGTTGCACCGCGTGGCGCGTGGCGCCGAGCTTCTCGGCGTGCACCGCCGCAGCTTCGATCGAGTCGACATAGAAGTCGAAGTGCGCTTGCTGCGGGGTGGGCCCGTCGGGCCATTCGGGTGCTCGGTAGCGTTCGACCTCTTGAAATGCGATCGCGAACCCTCGGTCCTCGTTCTCGGGCGGCAGCACATCGACCCACTCGGGCTCGTCACCGCTGAAGTCCACGCGCCAACCCAGCAGTTGCGCATAGAACTCCGCGAGCGCCCGGGCGTCTGGACAGTCGAGGGTGAATACGACGCGCTTGAACTCAACTGGAGTGCTCATCTCGGCATTCTATGTCCGTTCTCGGCCGGAGAACAGGGCTGAAAATGGGGGTGGATCCGGCGGCTCACCACCCCGCATACTGGAGCCGTCTGCTCGGGTGGGCGTCTCGGCTGTCGGTGCCGAACGCCGCGCATCGACACTCCCGAACGACGACCCCCAAGAACTCAACGCAAGGAGCTGACCATGCCCTCGTCCCTCGCAACATACTTCGCGCTCCCCGGCAACACCGCCGAGGCGATGGAGTTCTGGCACAGCGTCTTCGGAGGTGAGCTCACGATCACGCGGTACGGAGACATGCCCCTCGAAGGCCTCCCGTTCGAGCCCGATCCGAACTCGGTCGCGCACTCCACCCTGAAGCTTCCCGTGGGCGAGATCGCGGGGAGCGACGTGATGGACACCGAGAACGAGTATCCGGTCAGAGACACCGCCTACTCGATGCTGTACACGACCGAGACGCAGGACGAGGCCCGGGAACTCTTTCAGAAGATGCTCGACGGCGGCGGCACGGTCGGCATGCCCCTCGAAGTGGCACCCTGGGGAGACCTCTACGGCCAGGTATTCGACCGCTTCGGCGTGATGTGGGCCTTCTCCTGCGAGGGCGCGGCATAGATCGCAGCCCAACCGGTGCGGCGCTGTCCACCCCTCGGAGCGCGGCTCTGTGCGGAGCGCCGTGCAGCCCGAAGCGAAACGGGGAGCGCCCGCGCGAGGCGGCAGCCGGGTAGGTTGGTGAGGTGACCGATCAACTCTCGCCCCCGATCCACTCGGTCGAAGTCGGCGATGCGAACGCGCCTCATCGGGTGGTGTTTCTGCACGGCCTCTTCGGGCGCGGCAAGAACTTCGCCCGTATCGCCGCAGGTCTCGAGCCCGAGGCGCGAAGCCTGCTCGTGGACCTGCCGAACCACGGTCGATCTGGGTGGACGGCCGGGTTCGACTACGAGCAGCTCGCCGACCTCGTGGCGGCGCACCTGCAGGCTGGCTTCGCCGTGCCGGGCCCGGTCGATGTCATCGGGCATTCGATGGGCGGCAAGGTCGCGATGATGCTCGCGTTGCGGCACCCCGAGCTCGTGCGCAAGCTCGTCGTGCTCGATATCTCGCCGACCGCAGCCGATTCCGGTCGCGGCGAGTTCACGCATCTGCTCGGTGCGCTGGCAGGGCTCGATCTCTCCGCCGTTGACCGCCGCAGCGATGCAGATGCGGCGTTGACCGGGCAGATTCCGAACCGTACGGTGCGCGGATTTCTGCTGCAGAACCTCAAACGCGAAGGCGACGCATTCGTGTGGGAACCGAATCTCGGCATGCTGCGCGCCGAGATCGAAACGGTGATGAGCTTTCCGACGAATGCGGGTCACCAGTTCGACGGCAGGGTGCTGTGGATCGGCGGTGACCGTTCGAACTACGTCACCGATGCCGACGAGCCGGCGATGCGCGCGCTCTTCCCCCGCACGATCCGGATGACGCTCAAGGGCGCCGGCCATTGGTTGCACTCCGAGAAGCCGGACGAGGTCGTGACCGCGCTGCGCACCTTCCTGCTCGCCCCCAGATGAGGGGCGCATTTTGGCGCCGGAGACGGGGTCGCAGCCTTTTTCTGTAGTCTGTCAGGGTGAATGATGACGAACTGCGCGCGTTCTTGGAGTCTGCGACCGTAGGCGGCCCCGACCCCGAAGACGGGCGCGCCGCGGAGTCCGAGGCTCCGACCGCGACATCGGACGAGGCGTTGCCGGAGGCCTCGCAGCCGCCCGCAGCACCGGCCCGGCCCGCCGCGCCGCAGCCGCCCGCGGTGCCGCTGCCCCCCGTGCGTTCGACCTACCAGCAACCGCAGCAGCCGAGCTTCGACGAACTGCTCGGGTTGCGCCGCGACCAGGAGCCGAACCCGATTCCGCTCGTGCTGCCCGAGCCCACGAAGAAGTCGCGCCCGGCACCCGATCTCGAGCCCGTGTTCGTGCCGAACCCGCCGCAGCCGGCCGCCCCGCGGCCCGCCGTGCAGGCACCCGATCCACATGCCGCGCAGCCGGCCTCCGACGCCCTGCCTCCCACACAGCCGCTGTCGGTGCAGGACATCGTGCCTCCTGCGGCTCCGGCTCCCGTGCCCGCAGCAGGGGTGCAGCCCCCGGCTCAGCCGGCGTCACCGCCCTTCGTGCCGCCGGCGCCGATCGCCGCCGCCGCGAGCGCTCAACCCCTGTTCCCGAATGCTTCGGCTCCGGCGTCGCCATCGGCGGCGCAGCCCACCGCACCGGTCAGCGCGACCGCGTCGGCCGCGGCCGTCACCCCCGATCCACTGGATTCGATCTTCGCCCGTTCGGCTCAGCCCGAGGCGGCCGATCAGGGCGACGAATACGAAAAGATCTCCGTCACCGGGGGCGACCCGCGCTCTCGCCGGTTCCTGCCCTGGGTGATCGTGGGCGGGGGCGCCGTCATCGCGCTGATCGCCTCCATCTTCATCATCAACGCCGTGCGCGGCGGCACCGAACCCGGGCCCACCGCGGCACCGCCGGCAACGACGACTCAGACTCAGACGACCGAGCCCACGACCACGTCTCCCGAGCCCACTGAGACGAACGAGCCGACCACCCCGACGGCCGATCAGCCGCCGCGCGTCGAGGTCGGCTCGACCATGACGCTCGACATTCCCTGGTGGGGCGTGACCGCCGACCTCAGTACGAAGTTCGGACAGACGAGTTATGCGATCGATGCGAACGGTCGACTCGTGCTCACCTCATCGCTCATCGACTCGCTTCCCGCCGCGTGCCGAGCCGGAGGCCAGGAGTGGGGCATCACCAAGATCGACGACGCGAGCTTCGAGGTGCTGCGACCCGCGGAACGCTGCGCCGACGCTCCCGAGCTCTACGATGAGCTCTGGGGTCTGACCGCGGCGATGGTCGACAGCATTCGCCCGCAGTAGTCGTCGGCTGCACGTCATGCGCTGTGGCGCCCGCCGCTTCAGCGGTTCGCGAGCGGATCGGTGATCAGCCGGCGACGCCGAAAAGCTCGGGCCACCAGGCCAGCGCCAGCGGGTACCCCGCGAAACTCACGATGTCGAGCAGCCAGTGCGCGATGACGAGTGGGAGGACCCGCCCGTAGCGGTGATAGATCCACCCGAAGAACAGGCCCATTGCGACGTTGCCGAGAAACCCGCCGAAGCCCTGGTACAGGTGGTAGCTGCCGCGCAGCAATGCGCTGATCACTACGATCGCGACGGGGCCGACACCGAGCCTGCGCAGACGATCGAAGAGATAGGCGACCACGATGAGTTCTTCGCCGAGCGCGGCCTTGAGCGCCGCGAGTACGAGCACCGGCACGGTCCACCAGTAGGTGTCGAGCGCGGTCGGCACGACGGTGACATTGATGCCGATCGCCTTGGTCAACAGGTAGAAGCCGAGCCCCGGAATGCCGATCGCCGCCGCGAGGAGAAAGCCGCCGCCGGATTCGCGGATCCACCAGCTGCGACGCATGCCCGGGAGACGACCGAAGCCGAGACGCGCGAGATGCGGGCTGCCGGTGCGCCAGAGCAGGAACACGACGAGCGCGACCGGCGCGAGCCCGAACACGAAGCTCAGCAACTGGTAGACCGGGTCGAACACCGCCCGATCCGAGAGCGCGCGATTGATGGTCGCGGTCTGCGAGGCGAGCGCCGTCTCGCGGCTGAGCCGTTCGGCGATCGCGACGATGGCGTAGACGGCGGAAGCCCCGAAGGAGAGGGCGAGCACGATCGCGATCTCCCAGCGCAGCCGGGTCGTAGAGGGGGAGCGTGTCACGCGCCCAGCGTATCGAAGCCTCCGGTGATGCGGCCGTGCCGGTCGGCGCGAAGACGAGCGGTTCCGCAGCAGTTTTGGAGATTTCGCAGCATAGATCACGAGCCGCGTCGCGAAAAAACTGCGGATTCCTCCGATTGGGATAACGTTCTGTGACTCAGTTCGACGTGCTTTCGATGGCCTGGGTAGGCTGTTGAGGTTCACAGTTCGGCCCACGCCTGCCCCTGCGGCACCTCGCGTGCCCACGGCGCGCTCGCCGAACACCAATGCAAGGAGATTCAGTGAAACTGTCACGTACCGGTTACGGCGCCCTGGCGCTCGCGACCACCAGTGCGCTGCTGCTCGCGGGCTGTGCCTCGGGCGGCAGCTCGAACGGCGGCACCACCACGAGCGGCGCCATCACCGTCGGCACGACCGAGGTCGTCACCTCGCTCGACCCCGCAGGCGCCTACGACAACGGTTCGTTCGCGGTGATGACGAACGTCTACCCGTTCCTGCTCAACAACCCGGTCGGCAGCTCGGACGTCGAGCCCGACATCGCCGTCTCGGCCGAGTTCACCACGCCCACCGAGTACACGGTGGTGCTGAAGGACGGCCTGACCTTCGCGAACGGCAACGAGCTCACCTCGTCAGATGTGAAGTTCACCTTCGACCGTCAGCTCGCGATCGCCGATGAGAACGGCCCCTCGAGCCTGCTCGCGAACCTCGACAGCATCGATGTCGTCGATGACACCACCGTCGTGTTCAACCTCAAGGAAGGCAACGATCAGACCTTCCCGCAGGTGCTGTCGAGCCCTGTCGGCCCGATCGTCGATGAGGACGTGTTCCCCGCCGACGAGCTGGCGACGACCGCCGACATCGTCGCGGGCAAGCCGTTCGCCGGACCGTACACGCTCGAGAGCTTCGACCAGGGCAACCTGGCCGCATACGCTGCGAACGACGTGTACCAGGGTCTCTGGGGCGCTCCGGCCAACGACGCCGTCAACGTGAAGTACTTCGCGAACGAGTCGAACCTGAGCCAGGCCATCGAGACCAAGGCCGTCGACGTCGCGTTCCGCAGCCTCTCGGCCACCGACATCGAGAAGTTCGAGTCGACCGACGGACTGAACGTCATCACGGGTCCCGGCGGCGAGATCCGCTACATCGTCTTCAACTTCGCGATTCAGCCCTACGGCTCGGCGACCGCCGAAGCCGATGAGGCGAAGGCGCTGGCCGTGCGCCAGGCCGCAGCCGACCTGATCGACCGCGAGAAGATCTCGGAGCAGGTCTTCAAGGGCACCTACACCCCGCTGTACAGCTACGTTCCCGAGGGGCTGACCGGCGCGACCGAGTCGCTGCTGGGCCTCTACGGCGACGGCAACGGCGGCGCGGACGCCGAGCGTGCCGCTGAGCGTCTTGCCGCTGCCGGTGTCGAGACCCCGGTCGTGCTGAACCTGCAGTACGCGGGCGAGCGCTACGGTGCCGCCTCGTCTGAGGAGTACGCGCAGATCAAGGCGCAGCTCGAGACCGACGGCCTGTTCACCGTGAACCTCCAGTCGACCGAGTGGGGCCAGTTCACCAAGGATCGCGTCGAGGACATGTACCCGGCTCACCAGCTCGGCTGGTTCCCCGACTACTCGGACGCCGACAACTACCTGACCCCGTTCTTCCTCGAGGGCGGCTTCCTCTTCAACCACTACAACAACGAAGAGGTCAACACGCTGCTGCGCGAGCAGCTCGTGACCCCCGACGCCGCTGAGCGCACCGCGAAGATCGAGCAGATCCAGGATCTGGTCGCGGCGGACCTCTCGACGCTGCCGATGCTGCAGGGCGCGCAGGTCGCGGTCGCAGTCGATGGTGTCGACGGCGTGACCCTCGACCCCTCGTTCAAGTTCCGTTTCGGGACGCTGACGAAGTAGTCGACTCGCGTACAGGGAGGGGAGCTCGAACGGGCTCCCCTCCCTGTACGCTGTTCACACCATGACTGTCGATACAATCGCGGCGGACGCCAAGCCTCTCGCCGTCAAGTCCAGCAAGGGCGGAGGGCTGGGGCGCTACCTGCTCTGGCGCGCCCTGCTCATCATTCCGACCGTGTTCATCCTGGTCACGATGGTGTTCCTGCTCATGCGCACCATCGGCGATCCGATCACCGCCTCGGTGGGCGACCGCCTACCTCCCGACGAGCTGCAGCGGCGCATCTCCGAGGCCGGGTACGACCGGCCCATCCTGGTGCAGTACTTCGAGTACCTGGGCCAGGTCCTCACCGGCAACTTCGGCACGACGATCAGCGACAACCGCGCGGTCACCGAGGTGCTGCTCACCTTCGGCTCCGCGACGCTCGAACTCGTGTTCTACACGCTGATCGTGGCCTTCATCGTCGGTATTCCTCTTGGCATGCTCGCCGCCTACTACCGCGATCGCGGCCCCGACGCCGGGCTTCGCGTCTTCGCGATCTTCACGTACGCCACGCCGGTGTTCTTCTCCGGTCTGCTGCTGAAGCTCATCTTCGGCATCTGGCTCGGTTGGCTGCCGGTCTCGGGCCGCGCGTCGATCGCCACGGAGCTGCAGATTCAGATGCTTCCGAACCCATCGGGCTTCTACCTCATCGACGCGATCAGGCTCGGCAGCCTCGAGGCGGTCGGCGACGTGCTCTCCCACGCCATCCTGCCGGCGCTGACGCTGGGCCTCATGACGGCCGGCGTGTTCCTCCGCCTCGTGCGCACCAACATGATCGGCACGCTCGGTCGCGAGTACATCGACTCGGGCCGCTCTCGCGGCGTGGGCGAGTTCCGCCTCGTGACGAAGCACGCCTACCGCCCCGCGCTGATCCCGATCATCACTGTGATCGGCCTGCAGATCGCGCTGCTGCTCGGCGGCGCCGTGCTGACCGAGTCCACCTTCGAGTGGAAGGGTCTCGGTTTCCAGCTGGCGTACTACCTGAGCGCGCGCGACTTCATCGCAGTTCAAGGCATCGTCGCGCTGCTCGCGGTGATCGTCGCGCTGAGCAACTTCGTCGTCGACGTGCTGGCCGCCCTCATCGACCCCCGAGTGAGGTACTGACGTGACGACTGTCTCCGTAACAGATCCCCCCGTGTTCCGCGTGCGCGCGTGGCACTCGTGGCCGCTCATCAAGCAGGTGCGGCAGAGCGTCGGCCTGCAGCGCTTCATGCTGCTCGCCGGTCTCGCGCTGGTCGCCCTGTTCGTGATCCTCGCCATCTTCGCGCCGCTGATCGCTCCCTACAGCTACAATGCGATCTCGGGGCCCGACGGCGACTTCGGCTCGCGCATGGCGCCTTCCGCGGCGCACCCCTTCGGCACGACGATCGCCGGCTACGACGTGCTCTCGCGCGTGATCTGGGGCGCTCGCACAGCGCTGCTCGTCATCGTGATCGCGGTCGTGAGCTCGATCTTCCTCGGTACCCTGCTCGGCCTCCTGTCGGGCTACCTGGGCGGCTGGGTGGATCGCGTGCTCGTCGTGATCTCAGACGCGATCTACGCGTTCCCCTCCCTGCTGCTTGCAATCGTCATGTCGATCGTGATCTCCGGCGGCCAATCGAGCCTGTGGGGAGGCATCTGGTCGGCCGCGCTGTCGATCACCGTCGTGTTCATCCCGCAGTACTTCCGGGTCGTGAGATCTGAGGTCGTGCGGGTGAAGGCCGAAGCCTTCGTGGAATCGGCCCGCGTGATCGGCGCGAGTCACATGCGCATCATGGTGCGCCACGTGCTCCGCAACTCCACGCGTTCGCTGCCGCTCGTGTTCACGCTGAACGCCTCCGAGGCGATCCTCACGCTCGCGGGCCTCGGCTTCTTGGGCTTCGGCATCGAGCCGAACTCCGCTGCGGAGTGGGGCTACGACCTGAACAAGGCCGTTGCCGACGTCACCAACGGCATCTGGTGGACGAGCCTGTGGCCCGGCATCGCGATCGTGCTCGTCGTGATGGGTCTCACCCTCACCGGTGAGAGCCTCAACGACCTGGCGGATCCGCGCTTGCGCAGCCGCAGGCGCGCGAAGGCGGGCACCGGGGCCGTAGCCGGCACCTCGGTGGGTGCGAAGCACCAGCCGGCCGTCGTCGAGGCAGAAGCCGAAGCCGAAGCTGAAGAAGCGTTCGAGGCGGAGATCGACGCGGAGGCTCACGCCTCTGCGAGCACGGACGACGCAGCGGCAGGAGCGTCGAGCCTGCCCAGTGACGCACCGGACCAGGCGTCTACCGACGACCCCGACGGCCCCGCCCCGACGGAAGGGGGTGCGCGATGACCCGCGTGCTCGACATCACGAATCTCGAGGTCACCTTCTCGACCGATGCCGGCCCGGTCAAGGCCGTCGACGGCGTCTCGCTCGCGGTCGAGCCGGGCCGTGTGCTCGCGGTCGTCGGCGAGTCGGGTTCGGGCAAGACGGTCTCGGCGCGCACGGTGCTCGGCCTGCTGCCCGACACGGCCGTCGCCTCGGGATCGGTCGTGCTCACCACGCGCGACGGTTCGGCCCAGAACGATGTGCTGCACCTCACCGCCGACCAGTTGCGCAAGGTGCGCGGGCGCGACGTCGCGATGGTCTTCCAGGAGGCCTCGACCGCGCTGAACCCCGTGTTCCCGATCGGGTGGCAGATCGCCGAGGGGCTGCGCGCCCACGGCAAGGTCTCGAACAAGGAGGCACGCGAGCGGGCCATCGAGATGCTCACGCTCGTGGGCCTTCCCGAGCCGACCGAACGCGTCGACTACTACCCGCACCAGCTCTCGGGCGGGCAGAAGCAGCGCGTCATGATCGCCATGGCGCTCGCGCTGCGCCCGGGCCTCATCGTCGCCGACGAGCCGACGACCGCGCTCGACGTCACGGTGCAGGCCGAGATCCTCGACCTGCTGCGCAAGCTGCGCGACGACCTGGGCACCGCGATCCTGCTCATCACCCACAACATGGGGGTCGTGGCCGACTTAGCCGACGACGTTGCGGTCATGTACCAGGGCGAGGTCGTCGAACAGGCGCCGGTGGCGCAGCTGTTCGCAGACCCTCGCGAGGAATACACGAAGCAGCTGCTCGGCTCGGTGCTGAAGCTCGGCGATACGCGTACTCGCGTGGCATCGCGAGTGGATCCCGCGGCCGAGGCCGCAGCCCCCCTCGTGGTGGCGCGCGGGCTCGAGATCCAGTACCCGGGGCGCTTCGGCAAGCCCGGGTTCAAGGCGGTGCAGGGCGTCGATTTCGAGATTCGCGCCGGCGAGGTCTACGGGCTCGTCGGCGAGTCGGGCTCGGGCAAGTCGACGATCGGGCGCGCGATCGCGGGTCTCACCCCGGTGACGGGCGGTTCGCTGCAGGTCTTCGGGCACGAGATGCTGGGCTTCAAGGAGCGGCGTTTCCGCCCGGTGCGCAAAGACATCGGCTTCGTCTTCCAAGATCCGGCGACGAGCTTCAACCCGCTGCTGACGATCGCCGACAACGTCGCCGAACCGCTCATCGTGCACGGTGCGGCGCGCGACAGCCGTGCGGCGCGGGCGCGCGTCGACGAGCTGCTCGAGGCGGTGCAGCTGCCCCGAGCCTATGGCGACCGATTCCCTCACGAGCTCTCGGGCGGTCAACGTCAGCGCGCCTCGCTCGCCCGTGGTCTCGCGCTCGATCCCAAGCTGCTGATCGCCGACGAACCGACGAGCGCCCTCGACGTGTCGGTGCAGGCGCGCGTGCTCGAGCTCTTCACCGAGTTGCAGGCCGAGCTGGGCTTCGCCTCGCTGTTCATCACGCACGACCTGGCCGTCGTCGATGCGCTGGCCGATCGCGTGGGAGTGCTGTTCCACGGGCAGCTCGTCGAGAGCGGTCCCGTCGACGACGTGCTGCACCACCCGCGGGAGCTGTACACGCAGCGTCTGCTGGCCTCGTTGCCCGTGCCCGACCCGGCGGAGCAGGCGGCGCGGCGCGAGCAGGCTCGCGCGATTCGCGAACTCGATCAGGGCTGACCCGTGATGACCCGTCATCTGCGATCTGTGATCCGCTGACCTACTGACCGCGTACACGAAACGACGCTCCGGGTGTGCTGGGGCGTCGTTTCGTGTCTGTGGGAGGTTGTCTCCTGGGATGTTGTCTCTCGGGAAGCGGGCTGCGGAGGTGCGGGCATCGGCGTGCGGATCAGGCCACCGCGCAGTTCGGCAGTAGTCGCCCCGCGGACGCGGATTTTGGGGCGACGACTGCCAACTCGCGCGAGGAAGCGGCGACCCGCGCGTGGGGAAGCGGCGACCCGTGCGCGAGGAAGCGGCGAAGCGGGTGAGGGGAACCCTTTCGGCATGCTGGGGGCGTCGACCTCGCAGGTTGGCAGCCGCCGCCCCTCCGCGCGAGATTTCGGGGCGCCTACTGTCGACCTGCGCCGTGGAGGAGGGATCGAGTCTGGGATCGCAGACGCTCGAATACGGGGAAGCGTTGCCCAGCGGACGCGTGCGCGGTGAGATGGAGGCATCACCTCCGGTCGAGGGTGCAGGCGCAGAACTGTACAGGAACGATGCGGGAAACGATGCGGAGAACGCTGCGACGCAAACCGCTGAGGGAACCGCGTGAGGCGCTGCGGTGCAGAACCGCTCGCCGACCTCGATCGGGGCGACCGACACCTACGAAAGGCAGTCCCATGGCACTCCCCGGCGCACGCCCCGTTCGCGCACCGCGCGGCACTGAGATCTCGGCGAAGAGCTGGCAGACCGAGGCGCCGCTGCGGATGCTCATGAACAATCTCGACCCCGAGGTCGCCGAGCGGCCCGACGACCTCGTCGTCTACGGCGGCACGGGACGAGCGGCCCGCAGCTGGGGCGCGTTCGACGCGATCGTCGACACCCTGCGCGATCTGGAGGAGGACGAGACGCTGCTCGTGCAGTCGGGCAAGCCGGTGGGGGTGTTCCGCACCAACGTCTGGGCGCCGCGCGTGCTGATCGCGAACTCGAACCTCGTCGGCGACTGGGCGAACTGGCCCGAGTTTCGCAGGCTTGAGGCCGAGGGCCTCATCATGTACGGCCAGATGACGGCCGGGTCGTGGATCTACATCGGCACGCAGGGCATTCTGCAGGGCACCTTTGAGACGTTTGCGGCGGTCGCCCGCAAGCGGTTCGCCGGCACGCTCGCCGGCACACTCACACTGACGGGCGGCTGCGGTGGGATGGGCGGTGCGCAGCCGCTCGCGGTCACGCTGAATGACGGCGCCTGCCTCATCGTCGACGTCGACGAGACCAGACTGCGCCGCCGCGTCGGCAAGCGCTATCTCGACGAGGTCGCGACGGATCTCGACGATGCGCTCGCGCGGGTGCAGCGCGCGAAGGCCGAGCGGCGGGGGTGGTCGGTGGGGCTCGTCGGGAATGCGGCCGAGGTGTTTCCCGAGATACTGCGCCGACACCGAGCGGGCGAGGTCGAGGTCGACATCGTCACCGACCAGACCTCCGCGCACGACCCGCTTTCGTACCTGCCGGTCGGCTATTCGGTGGAGGAGTGGCGCGAACGTGCTGAGGCCAACCCCGAGGCCTTCACCCGCGATGCGCGCGCCGCGATGGCCGAGCAAGTTCGCGCCATGGTCGAGTTTCAGGACGCGGGCGCCGAAGTGTTCGACTACGGCAACTCGATACGCGACGAGGCCCGTCTCGGCGGGTACGACCGGGCATTCGCGTTTCCCGGTTTCGTGCCGGCCTACATCCGCCCGCTGTTCTGCGAGGGGCTCGGCCCGTTCCGCTGGGCGGCGCTCTCGGGTGACCCCGAAGACATCCGGGTGACCGACGAGGCGATCCTCGAGCTGTTCCCCGACAACGCGCATCTGCGCCGGTGGATCCGCGCGGCACAGGAACGGGTCGAGTTCGAGGGCCTGCCCGCTCGCATCTGCTGGCTCGGCTACGGCGACCGCGCGAAGGCGGCGGTGCGCTTCAACGAACTGGTCGCCGAGGGCAAGATCTCGGCGCCGCTCGTGATCGGCCGCGACCACCTCGATTCGGGCTCGGTCGCGTCGCCCTACCGTGAGACGGAGGCCATGGCCGACGGTTCCGACGCGATCGCCGACTGGCCGCTGCTCAACGCCCTCACGGCGACCGCGTCAGGTGCCACCTGGGTGTCGCTGCACCACGGCGGCGGGGTCGGCATCGGTCGGTCGATCCACTCGGGGCAGGTGTCGGTGGCGGACGGCACGCCGCTCGCGGCCGAGAAGCTCGCGCGGCTGCTCACGAACGACCCGGGGATGGGCGTGATCCGTCACGTCGACGCCGGCTACCGGCGTGCGGTCGACGTGGCGAAGGAGCGCGGGGTGCGCGTGCCGATGGAGCCCGTGATCAGGAACACCGACGAAGCATGGTGATGGCGGCCCGCGTTCTTGACTTATCTGAAAGGCTGGAAGCATGACTTCCCTGCTGATCACCGACATCGGCGAGCTGACGACGAACGATGCCGCGCTGGGCGAGGGGCTCGGCGGGCGGTTGCGAAATGCGGCTGTGGTCGTAGAAGGCGAGCGGATCGCCTGGGTCGGCCCCGCAACCGCCGCCCCGGCGGCCGACGACCGCTTCGACGCCGCGGGCCGCGCGCTGCTGCCGGGATGGGTCGACTCGCACACGCACCTGGTCTTCGCGGGCGACCGCACCGCGGAGTTCGAGGCGCGTATGGCCGGCGAGGCATATGCCGCGGGCGGCATCAACGTCACGGTGGAGGCCACTCGTGCTGCGGGCGACGCGCAGCTGCGGGCGAACCTCGCGCGGCTCGTGACCGAGGCCCGCTGCGGCGGTACCACCACCCTCGAGACGAAGACCGGGTACGGGCTCACGACCGAGCACGAGCTGCGCGCCGCGCAGATCGCGGCCGGGCTCGTCGACTCGGTCACCTTTCTCGGAGCGCACGTGGTACCGCACGGGGCGGATCCGGGTGCGTACCTCGACCTCGTCACCGGACCGATGCTCGACGCGGTCGCCCCGCACGTGAGCGCGGTCGACGTCTTCTGCGAGACGGGGGCGTTCGATGAGGCCGCGACCCGGCGGGTGCTCGAGGCGGCCCGTGCGAAGGGGCTCGCGACGCGCGTGCACGGCAACCAGCTCGGTCACGGGCCCGGAGTCGCGCTCGCCGTCGAGCACGGTTCGCTCAGCGTCGACCACCTGGGCTTCCTGACTCCAGAGGATATCGACGCCCTCGCCGCCTCGTGGGGCAGACGATCGCGCGGCACGGTCGCGACCGTGCTCCCCGCATGCGATCTGTCGACGCGCATGCCGCTCGCGCCGGCGCGGCAGATGCTCGACGCCGGCGCGGTGCTCGCCATCGCCTCGAATTGCAACCCGGGCACTTCCTACACCTCGTCGATGGGGTTCTGCGTCGCCACGGCGGTGCTGCAGATGGGGCTCACCGTGCAGGAGGCGGTGCACGCGGCGACGCTCGGTGGTGCGATCGCGCTGGGCATGCACGAGGACGGGTGGGTCGACCCCCGGGGTGCGACGCAGCCGGCGGTCGGGGCGATCCGCCCGGGCGCACGTGCCGACCTGCAGCTGCTCGACGCGCCCTCGGCGACGCACCTCGCCTACCGGCCGGGCATGCCGCTGACCCGCGCGGTCTGGAAAGCCGGCAGCCGAGTGGTCTAGAGCGCGTCTCGCGGTTCGGTGCCTGGCGAGGATGTGCTCGAGAGTCGAGGCCGCAAGGCGGAGGAGGAAGGTGCTGCCGGTGGCAAGGCCTTCGGCGACAATGCGGCGCACGCGGCATTCGGGCGCACCGCAGCAGGCATCGGATCGCGGGACACGCGCTAAGCGGCGCGGCCGTGGATGCGAGTCGAGAGCGTCTCGGCGGTGCGCCGCACCTGCGCGGCGAGCGGAGCGAACTCGGGCTCGTCGATGTCGCCGTCGCGGAACGTCACCGCGATCGCCGCGACCGGCCAGCGCCGGTGATCGAGCACCGGCACCGCGACTGACGAGAAACCCGCCGTGACCGAGCCGCGCTCGAGTGCGAAGCCGCGGGTGGTGGTGGCATCGAGCACGGAGCGCAGCTTCGAATAGCGGTCGATCTCGTCGTGGCGGTCGTGACGGTGCACGAACGCGTCGCGGTCGGGGAAGAGCGCCCGCACCTGCGCCTTCGGCATCGCCGAGAGAATCGCCCGCCCGCTCGCGGTCAACTGCATCGGCAGGCGCACGTTCACCCCAGTGATGAGGGTCGGCGCGCCCGGCGCGCGCTCCTCGATGGCGTAGAGCACGTCGCGCCCGTGCGGTACGGCGAGATGCCCGCTGACGCCGACGCGATCCACCAGCGATGCGAGCAGTGGCCCGCCGATGCGGGTCAGCGGCTCCTGCCTGGCGTAGGCGGAACTCAGCTCGACGGCGGCGATGCCGAGCCCGTAGCGTCGTTCCTCTGGCAGATGCAACACGAAGCCGTGCTGCTGCAGCGTCGTCAGCAGGTGGTAGACGGTGGATCGCGGCAGGTCGAGATGCGAGGCGATGATGCTCGCCGGCAGGGGCCCCCGCGAAGACGCGAGCAGACGCAGGATGCGCAGGGTGTGGTCTGCGGCGGGCACCTTCGGGGGAGGCTGGCTCACACCTGCCAGGGTAGCGCGGGGCGGGGGGGGGGGGGGGGGGGGGGAACTAGGTTCGCGTCCCAAACCGCCGCCCCCCCCCCGGGG